>JASJDO010000054.1 GCA_030065115.1 Rhizobiaceae bacterium
GACTGAGCTTCATGTCAGAACGCCTCGCCAGTCGGTTGCACATCATTTCGGGCTGGAACGATGAAGGCATGAAGACTGAGTTTGTGCCGGATAATCGTGTATAGAGCAGCGCTTTCGAAAACCATTGCAACTGCAGTTGCAATAGCGGCCCCGTTCAATCCAAAAGAGGGGATCAAGCTGAGATTGAGCGTCACGTTGACGAAAAGCGCCAGGACATAGACCCATGCACAACTTTTCTGATTATTGGTCATGACAAGCAGTGATTCAGCCGGGCCAACGCTTGCCCGAATGACAATGCCGATGACCAGAATGTAGAGAAATGAAACACCTGCTACGAACTCATTACCGAACAACATCAGGAAATACTTGCCGGTCGCGATCATGAACACGCCCAAGAATAGCGAAGGCCAGAATGTCCAGGCAATACTTTTCCCCACAAACTCCCGCAATCCTTCAAAGTTTCGGGATGCATGATAGGCAGAGTATCGATGTGAAGCAGCCGCACGTACTGCAAAGTAAACGAAGTGCACCAAGGCAAGGATTTTTGTAGACGCAAAATATACTGCGGTGTCTTCCGGCTTCATCATGAAACTGACGAACAAAACATCCATGGAAGTAAGCAGTACATAGAAACTCTCGACCAGAAAGATCGGAAGAGCAATCAAAAACCAGTTTTTCAACCTGTATGAAGGTTTAACGAAAGGAACGGCTTTCCCAAGCTTGTTTTGCAGCCGCAGATATTGCCAAATCCCTACAAGATAAGTTGCAAGCACGGTAGCAACCATCGCAGTGATCGCCGTTGAAGTGGCTCCAAGAACCAAGGCAACCGCCATAAGAACCAGAATTCCTATCGGGCGAAAAATAAACGTTGGCAAGAAACTCAACAACGACCAGTTAAACGGCCTGCCGATCCCTTCCATAACATTGGTCAAAGCCACGACTGGAAGACACAACGTCGCCAACATGATTGGAGTTTGAAAATGATCCGGTAATGGCAAAGCCGAAAAATAAATCAGTAAAAATCCAAGGATACCCAATCCAAATGACGACATCGCGGTAATACCAAGGCTGCCTCGTACCATGCCCCACAAATATGCGGGTCGTTTTCGCTGCTTGTATCGGGCTACAAAACGTACTGCTGCGGTTGGCATCCCAAAACTCACCAGCGTCGCCACGATGATCAATCCGGTCCAAACAGCAACAAAAATACCATATTCGAAACTGCCCATCCAGCGAGCAAGCAAAACCTGTGAAGCAAAAGCCAGGACTGCACTAGCAACGCGGATTGTAAATACAACAAGGGCTGTGCGTTGGGAGGAAGCTTCTTCACTCTTGTCAGTGAGGATACGTTCCATCTTTTCAAGCAGAGGTACTCCGCGCGACCGTACTCGCGCAGGTAAAAGGTTCCCAATTCGATCTGCAAACCTGTTCACTGAGTTTGTCCTCACACGCCATTAAGTGTAGTAGAAAGGCTTTAATAAACTATGCAAGTTGCATGCCGATTGGATGGGGAATTCTGTTTGATACAGGCCAATAATGCGGTAATTCGACGGTTTGTTAACGGACCGTTAAGCATAGTATCAGGTATCCGCCATTTGATGGCGACAAGCAAAGGCAGGAAGAGATGTCGAGCGAGAATATCGTCCTTGATTTGAGGGGGCTCAAATGCCCTCTTCCCGTGTTGAAAACGCGAAAAGCAATGCAACCTTTGGCGAGCGGCACCCAGCTTTGGGTTGAAACAACGGATCCCCTGGCAGTTATCGATATTCCAGCTTTCTGCAATGAAAATGGGCATTCGCTGGTCGAAACTGAAGAACGTACGGACCATCACCGGTTTCTTTTGCAGAAAGGCTAGACTCGAACTGAGCCCGTGTCAGGACCTTAGCCACCCGGAATGGCAAGCGGATTGTTAAGAAGCGCTTCTTTGTCCGGCCTGTCGGCCCCTACATTTCCACAAAAGCCGTCAAACACAGACACGACCCTGCCGGGATCAAGTTCATTTGTAATCACAACAAGCTCCGTTTCTTCTAAACGGTGATCCAAAGAGACGGAGAGTTTCTCCAAATCATGGATTATTGCGCCCGAGACCTGAACTATTACCGGTTCCACACTTTCCTCAATCAACGCAAAGCCTTTTACGCGAAGAATTTGCGATCCGAATTGACTGGTTATCATGTGCAGCATTCCAATCAGGTCCTGGACACTTAAACGCTTCTGGGTTCGCATCACTGCAGATCGAAATCTGCTGGGATGACCGATCGCGCTCAGGTCGTGCTTTTCACCTGGCTTTGCAACAAAATCCTCAATTGAGTTTACATCTCTG
Organism: Rhizobiaceae bacterium; assembly: GCA_030065115.1. Classification (GTDB taxonomy): domain Bacteria; phylum Pseudomonadota; class Alphaproteobacteria; order Rhizobiales; family Rhizobiaceae; genus JAALLB01. The sequence goes on from JASJDO010000054.1 coordinate 2,324, forward strand.
GCCAACCCGATCTTGGCTGTCGGATTCAGTTTGCGGAGCGCAGTTGGGGTATCACCGGAACTTTCTCCAAGATCATCTTTCGTGAGTAAAACTTGGTCAGAGACGGCAAGTTGATGGCGCGCTTCCGGATGCTCCTTGATCAACGCTTCACCCCTTGCCAGATCAAACACACTGAGGATCAACGAGGGTTGCAGAAACCTTGAAATATCCGGGTTAAATGCAAGCGATTGAAAAACAGGCAAAGGATCAGCAATTCCTGTAGTTTCAATGAAAATGCGATCAAATCGAGTGAGATCCATTCTGGCCAGTGTTTCCACCAGTTCACCCCGCATATTGCAACACAGACAACCGTTCGAGAGTTCGTAAATCGTTTCAGCACTTTCTTCGACCAGAACATGATCAACCGGCACCGAACCAAACTCATTCACAATAACCAGGGAATTTCTGAAACCGTCCAACTTCAAGATCCGGTTCAGGAAAGTGGTTTTCCCGGACCCCAGAAAACCGGTCAGAAGAATGACAGGGATTTTTGTTTTCGGTTCCATGGTTTTCTCTTATCGGGGTCTTTGAGTGGGAACTGCGAGATCGCCGGTTTCTTGTGATCCGATTGCCGGGAGAATGATTTTTCCGAGTTTGGCATCGTAGTTTGGCTTGGGTTCGGGAACAGGAACTGACCTGATAGAAGCAAATTGACGATTGAGAAAAGCAGAGCTGGCTGATGCATCCACTCCTCCTGATCGCACTGACAAAATTTTATCAGACTTTGCACGGGGTTTAAGAAATTCTGATTTAATCACCGCGTTGCCTGGCGTTGGGTCATAACGGGCAGCACGGGCTTCTTGGGTACAGAGAATGGGGCGCATATTAACTGGCGGAGCGCCTCTGAGAACAGGCAGAAACACAGAGCCCGTTCCCTGCTTTCCAAAACTTTCTGTAAGAAGTCTTGCAGCTGCCACAGCTCTATCCGTTTGCGACGACCTGCCCAACACAATTGCGATCAACTGCTGGCCATTTCTTTCTGCAGATACAGCCAGATTATACCCTGCAGCACACACAAACCCTGTCTTCAGCCCGGTTGTGCCTGGGAAACGTTCAAGCAGCAGATTATACGAAAAATGCTTCCTCACCGGAGTTTCGATGGCAACTGCTTCAAACATATATGCATATTGCGGGAACTCGGTCAGGATCTTTGCCGACAACAATGCCATATCGCGAGCGGAAGAAACTTGCCGCACATCGTGCAAGCCATTGGAATTTACAAAACTGGTGTTTGCCAAACCCAACCGTTTGGCTTCCGAATTCATCCGATCGACAAACGCCTTCAGATTTCCTGCAACAGCTTCTGCAAGTGCCAATGACACATCATTTGCGCTTTTTATGATGATGATTTTAAGCGCTGTATCGATTCGAAGTGACACTCCCTTTTTGTAGCCCATCCGGCTTGGGGGTTGCTTGGTAGCTGCGGTTGAAATGACAACCGGCGAACCCTCTTCAATCTCACCATTTGCAATCGCTCGGAAGGTTACATAGGCCGTCATCAATTTTGTCAGAGAAGCCGGGTGCCATCTATCGTTAGCCCTATATTGACTGATGATTGAACCTGTTTTCCCATCAATGACAATATGCGGCGTCTCCACTGCTTCTGAAACAGCAATACCGGCAAAAAACGCTACAATCAGAGTTAAAAAAAAGATTTGAAAATTTCTAAACAAGCAACACATCCTGTGATGAGGATTGAGATTGAGTTCAAGGTCAATCTGATACACACTCAGTCCAACAAACGAAATCAAGCTATCAGGAATAAACATGCCAATTGTCAACCGTATGGCCGAACTTCACGATGAAATTACCGAATGGCGACGCGAAATCCACTCAAACCCCGAACTCATGTACGATGTCCATGAAACGGCTCGTTCGGTGGCTGAGAAACTGACCGCTTTTGGTTGCGATGAGGTTCACACGGGCATCGGTAAAACAGGCGTGGTTGGCATCATCCACGGCAAGACAAAGAACTCCGGGCACGTGGTCGGCATGCGCGCAGACATGGATGCCCTCCCGATTGAAGAGGCTACAGACAAGCCTTACAAGTCAAAAGTCCCTGGAAAGATGCATGCATGCGGCCATGATGGACACACTGCCATGTTGTTGGGAGCCGCAAAGTATCTTGCTGAAACCCGTAACTTTGACGGTACGGTCGCAGTAATTTTTCAACCGGCGGAAGAAGGTGGTGCAGGCGGCAAGGCGATGGTTGATGATGGCATGATGGACCGCTTCAACATCAAGGAAGTCTATGGCATGCACAACCTGCCCGGATTACCTGTCGGCGAGTTCGCCATCAATTCAGGCCCGGTCATGGCAGCCACGGACGAATTTGAAATCACGGTCACCGGAAAAGGTGCCCATGCCGCAATGCCTCATCAGGGAGTTGATCCAATTGTAACAACATCACAGATCGTACTCGCCCTACAGACATTTGTTTCCAGAAACCTAGATCCGTTTGAACCATTGGTCATCTCGGTTACAAAATTCAACTCCGGTTCTGCATATAATGTGATCCCTGATACTGCTGAGATCGTAGGCACCATTCGCAGCCTGTCACGGGAAGCACGCGATCATGCAATTGAGCGCATGAAGGAGGTGGTCAAATCGGTTGCAGCATCTGCCGGCGCGACAGCGGAGGTCCGCATTCGCGAGGGTTACCCAGCAACAATCAACCATGAAACGGAGACAGAAAAAGCCGTGGCAATCGCCACAGATGTTGCCGGGCAGGGAAAAGTGGACCCCAAAAAGGAAGCAACCATGGGTGGTGAAGATTTCTCGTATATGCTGCTCGAACGTCCTGGCGCGTTTATCTTCATGGGAAATGGCGATACGGCCGGCTTGCATCATCCGGAATATGACTTCAATGATGAAGCCATTCCCCACGGAACATCCTATTGGGCAAGGCTGGCCGAAACCCTGATGCCGGCAGCTTAGGGCTATGCGAAATCTCTTATAGGCACGTTAACCATCAAATGATTCGTGATCAGCGGTTAGGACACTTCTCAAGAATCTGTTGTATCTAGTCTTTGAGTTTTAAAGATACGAAGATTAGATACAAATGACTGATTACGACGTCGCAATACTTGGTGGTGGCTTGGCAGGTTCAATTTGTGCAGCAATGTTGCATAAGCAAGGGATATCCCATGTATTGGTTGATCCCAGAGAAGAGTATCCAAACGAATTCCGTTGTGAGAAATTCAACCGCCAGCAAATTGAGCTGTTGATTGAAACTGGTCTTGCCGAACCTGTCTTCAAAGAGCTTACACCGGTTAAAGACGTTTGGATGGCCCGTTTTGGTCGCCTGGTCCGCAAGCAGCACTACCCACATTACGGGTTTTCTTACAATGAAGCGGTGAACGCGGTCCGGCGAATTCACGTACCAAAAGAAAATTTCCTTCTGAACACCGTCAAATCGGTGAAAAATTCAGCAGATGGACAGATGGTCGAACTCACCGACGGTTCTTCGATCAATACAAAACTGGTTGTGTTGGCTACTGGCGCGAATACCGGCCTTCAAAGAGACATAGGCATGCATCAGGAAATGCTGAGCGAGCGGCATTGCCTGGCGATTGGCTTCAACCTTGAACCCAAATCCGAGTTTGAATTTGACACAATGACTTATTGGCCGGAAAACAGCTACGGAAAAATGTCATATCTAACGTTTTTCCGCACTTCAGGCGGCTGGCGCGCAAACCTGTTTGGATACTGGAATTCCAAAGACCCCTTGGTTCGCAAACTTATGACAGAGCCAGTGAATGCGCTTGTTGAAATGATGCCGAGCCTGAGAAATGTCATTGGCGATTTCTCAATCTCCGAGAAATTGCGTATTCGCCCGATTAATCTTTATCAGTGGAAGGCGGGGACGTCTGACGGAGTTGTTTCTATCGGAGACGCGTGGTCCAGTTCCTGCCCAGGAGCGGGCACAGGAACAACAAAAGCGATCAACGATGCCTTGCAATTGTCAAATCGGTTTATACCGCAATGGCTCGAAGACAAACACTTCGATGTTGAGACCATATCTGCGTTCTATCACGACAAAAAGAAAACTGAGATTGACCAGGCAAGCCTGCGAGAAGCCTACCGCCTTCGCAGCATGACGCTCGACAATACACCTTATTGGAAAGCACAACGCTTGCTCAGATTTGCTTATCACAGCATGCGTGGAAAACTGTCCAACGCATAGGATCGCGCCAAAAATCACTATTAAGGATCTGTAAGATATACGCTTTTTCATAGCGTGACGGATTACACATCTTTCTGAATGTGCCTTCGGTACTGTTCAAGTGTCGGAGGGACGCAGGGCCCTTCAAGAAAAAGGAAGGAACCCAAATCATGAAAAAGATTTTTACAAACACAACTCTCGCCGCACTTGCTTTGACAATGGCAATCCCAATGACTGCAACAACTGTAACACAAGCAAATGCTGGAAGCCGTGATGCATTTGTTGGCGGCCTGGTAGGTGGTGTTGTTGGTGGCGTAATCGGATCGTCGCGCCGCAGAAGCCCGGATGTTGTTTACGTTGAGCCACGCCCAGTCTACCGCGAACCGGTAGTTATTCATCGCAGCCATGGTAGCGCTCATGTGAACTGGTGCTTGAACCGCTATCGCTCATACGATGTTCGTACAGACACGTATGTGGCTTATAGCGGTCGCGTAAAATACTGCAACTCACCATACAACTAGGATTCGGTTAGAGGACAGAATGTCCACTCCCCGACAAGAAACCCGGCGGCTAGCCGGGTTTTTTGCTTTTTTGAAAAATTCGTCCAACTTGGGCTAGATCACAAACCTATTCATCCCAGGCTTCTGAAATCCTGCGCTGCAGTTCAGCAACATCTGTCAACACAAGCGCGCCACGTGTCTTTTCAAAAAAACCCTGTTTCTGCAACGCGTTGAGTTCGCGGGAAACAACTTCACGTCGCGTTCCAATTCGTTCAGCAAGTTCTTTCTGGGTCGGTGGCGGGCTGACACTGCGCTGACCTTCATGTCCCATCCTCGGTTTTGAAAGTCGCAGTAGTTCTGCATACAAACGATGTTTCGCCTGCAAAAAGGATTGCTCTGCCAAACGCATGTTCAAGGTCCTGATGCGATTTGTCAGCACCTGCATAACCTTCAGGCTGATTTCAGGATGACGTTCCATAATCTCGAGAAACAGCTTCTGTGGAACAATGCAAACACGGCTTTTGAAAAGCGTTGTAACGTTCGCACTTCGTGTTTCATCATCAATTGCCGCCAACTCGCCAAAGAAATCGCCCGGATTCATCTCATTCAAGATGACTTCTTTTCCTACCGAAAAGCGGTTGATGACCCTGACCCGCCCGGTTACGACAAACCGCACATCGGTGGTCTCTTCATCAATATCGATAACCAGTTCGTGGGCTTCATAGTCTTTCCACAAACACGATTTCCCGTATTGTTCTCCTTCGGCTTGAGAAAGAGACGAAAATAAAGGAATATCCTTGAGATTTTCCATGCTGGCGATTCCCTCTGTTGATCAACCACCACACGTAAAGGTCAGAGCCTTGTGGTTCCGATTGTTTTCCGCAATTTTACCTAACCCCGCTGATCGCATGATTGCGCAAACACAATAGGAACACAAGTGGCTTATCTGTCTGAATTCATTACACTCAATGAATTGCTCCCTTGCCTTGTTATCGTGGCCTTTGCCGCGATCGTTCAAATGTCTGTTGGCATGGGTTTCGGCATGTTGGCCTCTCCGCTGATCGCTTTGGTCAAACCTGAAATAGTACCAGGTTGCATTGTACTGATCGGCTTCTCGGTAGCTATATCCGGCGCATGGCGAGAACGGGAGAACATCTCTGCCCAGGAACTCAAAATGGGTATCGGAGGCAGAATTATCGGCAGCTTAATCGCTTTGGGAATTCTTATTCAAATCAATGATTTACGCATCTTTCTCCTTGTATTCGGCATTGTGATGTTAATTGCCGTAACGATGACAGCCAGCGGGATGCGAGTTGCTTTTACAAATACCAACCTGTTTGGCTTGTCTGTTGTTTCGGGATTGATGGGAAGCATTACTGCCGTTGGAGCGCCACCCATGGCGATCATTTACCACCAACGCCCGCCAAATGTGGTGCGGCCAACGCTGAATGCCTTCTTTGCTTCCGGTTGCGTTTTGGCCATTCTTACGCTCTCAACAAGCGGATGGTTTGGATGGATTGATGTCGTTGCAACGCTCTTGCTATGCCCGGCAATGATCCTGGGAATTTACCTATCCCGGTTATTCGCCAATCTCCCTGCTCGTTTCACATCCCGCGCACTGCTTGCTCTTTCTGGCGCTGCGTCGCTCCTGCTCATCGTGAAAAGTCTAAACTGACCGTTCAGGTTAACGAATTGAATACCAAATCAGATGTAATTTAACGTGTTGAAGCGTTTTCGCTTTTTCTGGGGCCAAATTGTCGGAGCGGTATTATGAAGACTGGGTCTTCGGAAACGCAAGATAACAAATATACGGAACTGCCGGACCACCTTTTTGCGTCGGTTGTCCGGTCGCTGTATACAGATGCCCAAAGCATGTTCCTGGGGATGTTGTGCCTCGTCGCTGCCGCAACATTGCTTTACTGGAAAACCCAGGATCCAATCCAGATTGTATTTGCCGTAACCTTCCTGATTGTCGGGCTTATCCGATTGGTTCAAGCGCAAGCATTCTCCGCATCGGTAAACGACGATACATCAATTGAAGAATACAAAAACTGGAAGTTCCGCTATGCCGTTTCCGGCACACTCTATTTCGGAATCCTTGGCAGCTGGTTCATCACCTGCATGATCCGTTCTGATGACCAGTTCACACACATGTTCTCTCTTGCTCTGTGTTTGTGTTACATGATTGGCGTGATTGGCCGGAACTTCAGCAGCGATCAAATCCTGACCAGTCAAATTGTGGTTGCATCCTCCCTTATACTGGCAGGATTCCTCTACAGGGGGGGAATGTACAACATTCTAATGGCTGCATTTCTGCTTCCATTCTTCCTTACAATCAGAAGCATGTCGACCCGACTAAGGCAAATTCTGTTCAAGTCAGAGCTCGCAGCGCAAGCTCACAAAACCATGGCCGAACGGTTTGATATCGCACTGGACAACGTCACCCACGGGATCGCGATGTTCGACAATAACGGGAAAGTTGTTGTCGCCAATGAGCGTTTCATGGAGTTTTCCGGATATGCAGACTGGGATAATGAAGAGAGCAGCAATAACGACGACAAGATGCTACTGGCGAGTGGCAGTCACAATCACAACCTGCAGGCCAATATAAAACATCTTCTGAAATCAAACGTCTCCGCACGTTTTCGCATCCGGCAAGACAATGATCGAACACTGGAAGCAGACTATAACGCCATGTCCAATGGCGGTGTGGTGGTAATTTCAGACATCACTGAAAGCGTTCGTACAGAACAGGTAATTCGTGACCTTGCAAATTATGACCCGTTGACAGAGCTGCCAAACCGCCGTCATTTTGTGGACGAGATCAACAAGATGCTGCGTTTCAAAGGCAAGCTGGGCAATTGTGCCATGTTCTTTCTGGATCTGGACAAGTTCAAGGAAATCAACGATACGCTGGGCCATGCCGTAGGGGACAAACTCCTGCAATCCATCGCAGGAAAACTCAAAGAACTCGTAAAAGACATTGGCATGATCTGTCGGTTCGGTGGCGATGAATTTGTCCTGGTCATGCCAGCCTTTCAAGATCAGGAACAATGCAAATTCTTGGCAGAACAAATCCTGAAGCTCATTCAGGAGCCAATCACAGTTGCAGAACACCTTCTTTGCGTAAGTGCAAGCATCGGGATTGCGATGTCGCCAAAAGACGGCTCTAGCGCCGAGGAACTGCTTAGCAATGCGGACGCGGCACTGTATGATGCCAAAGCCAAGGGCCGCTCAACATTTTCATTCTATAGTGAAGAACTTGGTGAAGCGATCCGCATGCGAACACAATTGGAGAAAGATCTCACAATTGCCATCAATCGCAACGAACTTCAGATATACTTCCAGCCGCTGATCAACTTGAAACGGGGACGGGTCACAACCTGCGAAGCGTTGGCACGCTGGGAACACCCTCAATTGGGGCACATTTCTCCGGAAATTTTCATTAAGATTGCTGAAGAAGCAAATATCATCAACCAGCTTGGCGAATACGTCCTGAAGCGCGCAATAGAACACTGCAAGACATGGCCAAATCATGTGCGCGTCGCCGTCAATGTTTCATCAATCCAGTTTCAAACATCAAACATGGCGGAAGTCATCAAAAGGCTTCTGGATGACGCCGGTTTGCCGCCGGATCGTCTGGAGATTGAGATAACAGAATCCGTGATGCTGGTGGATGTGGATGCAATAACGCATTGCCTCAAAGAACTGTCCAGACTTGGCGTCCGCATTTCACTTGATGATTTCGGAACAGGATTTTCCAGCTTGAGCTACTTGCACACATTGCCGTTCGACAAGGTCAAGATTGATAGATCGTTTATTGAAAACGGCGTCGCAAGTGACCGTTCGCTCACCCTTTTGAAGGGGGTTGTTGACCTGATCAAACGTCTGGGACTTTCAGTTGTGCTTGAAGGCATTGAAAATGAAAAACAGATGGAATTACTATCACGCAGCGTCGATGTGAATGAAGTGCAGGGATATCTTTTCTCGCGACCACTACCAAGTTCAGACATTAAGATCCTGCTACACGAAAGTAATCAGGAAGGCAGGGATCAACAATCCGGAAAAGTTGTCTCAATCGTCAGGTAGGTTTCGCGTCAGTTCCGAGATGTTCTGTTCGATTATCCGCAAAAGCTTCAATGCATCATTGGTGAAGACATATTCAACACCGCGATTAAGCTCACGGTAAAACGCATTTTGCGAGGCCGGGAAACCGGTTCCGACAAACTGACCCATGTCTTCGTGACGCAATTTAATGGCATCTGACAAAACCAGAAAGTGCCCACTCACACCAGCATACCCTTGCGCAAGCGCTATCTCACTCAATCGCTTGTAATTGAAGGTCGCCACCGGCAAAAAGGTGGGCTTGGGCACAATATCGAATGTTTCAAAAAGCGCCGGATCAAGGGCGAGCAGATGGTAATCCTGCTTTGGCTTCAATTCGCTGAGCACCGCCGAAAGAATCGCCTTCTGCTTTGCAAGGTCAGGAAACTCTTCATCCTTTATTTCAATCATCAGATGGCATGTGCCACCAAACTCATCCACAAACTCCTGCAATGTGGGTATCTCCGGCAATGCACCTCTTAACTCGTCGAAAGAAACTTCTGCGATCGTCAGATTCTTGCCGAAGACACGGTTTGTGTCATGGTCATGTGCGATCATGGGAACCAGGTCTTTTGTCCAGCGAATGTCGGTTTCCAAACCCCATGCCCCTGCATCTCGTGCAGTTCTGAACGCAGGCATTGTGTTTTCAAAAACAGACCTGTTGTCGTGTTCACCACGATGAGACACGATCTTGCAATTGGCAAACGCTTCTATTGAAGGGGTTTTTCGTGGAATTGACGCAAAGACAAAATCAGTCACCCAAAGCGCGGTTTGAAGCAATGGATTTGTAGACACTTACTTTCCGCCAAACCGCTGCTCGACATATTCCTGAACCAGCACCCGGAAATCCTGGGCAATATTTGGCCCACGCAGAGTATGTGCCTTTTTCCCGTCTATGAAAACAGGAGCAGCCGGTTGTTCTCCGGTTCCGGGAAGTGAAATGCCAATATCCGCATGTTTCGATTCTCCAGGCCCGTTTACAATGCAACCCATGACCGCAACATTAAGCGCTTCCACACCCGGGTATTTGGTTTTCCACTCAGGCATATCCCGACGCAATTGTTCCTGAATATCCTGCGCCAGTTCCTGAAACACGGTAGAGGTGGTTCGCCCACAACCCGGGCAAGCAGCGACAATCGGAATGAATTGCCGGAACCCCATCGTCTGCAACAGTTCCTGAGCTACCTGCACTTCGCGGGTTCTGTCACCACCCGGCTCCGGGGTGAGAGAAATTCTGATCGTGTCGCCTATCCCCTGCTGCAGAAGCAATCCCATTGCCGCCGAAGAGGCAACAATGCCTTTCGAGCCCATCCCTGCTTCCGTCAAACCCAAATGCAGGGCATGATCGGAACGGCGCGCCAATTCGCAATATACTGCAACCAGATCTTGTACCTGACTGACCTTGGCTGAAAGGATAATCTTGTCATTTGACATGCCAAGCTCATTCGCCAGTTCAGCAGAAAGAAGCGCAGATTGGACCATCGCCTCGCGGGTGACATCACGGGCTGTCATGGGAGAACCGTTCTCCTGATTCTCATCCATCAATCGGGTCAGCAGAGCCTGATCCAATGATCCCCAGTTGACGCCAATTCGCACCGGCTTTTCATATTCAAGCGCCGTTTCAATGATTTGGGCGAACTGTTTGTCTTTCTTTTCCCTGAAACCGACATTGCCTGGATTAATCCGGTACTTGTGGAGCGCTTCCGCACAAGCAGGATGGTCTGCAAGCAATTTGTGACCAATATAATGAAAGTCCCCGATCAACGGCACATCGATCCCACGGGCAAGCAGTTTTTCATGAATATGAGGAACTGCTGCGGCAGCTTCATCACGATCCACTGTGATACGCACCAGTTCAGATCCTGCCCGATGAAGATCGGCTATCTGCTTTACAGTGCCATCGATGTCAGCAGTATCTGTGTTGGTCATCGACTGAACAACTATCGGAGCGCTGCCACCAACAGTTACGCCACCAACTGGCACACCAACGGTTTTCTTGCGCGGCAACGGATCTGCGAGATATTGGGTTGGGCTTAGATTATCCATAAAATCTTACGCTCTGTATTGTACATTCAGTCTAACGCTTAACATCGTCACTTTGCAAACTTCCGGGAAATTCCAAGCATCAGTAGTGTCGTGTAAGCCAACTTCTAGGCATTGTCTTTCCGTTTTCTGATTTCTGCAAAGACTTCGGCATCATCAGCACTTTCCATGCCAAGCACCTTGCGGATGCTGGCATCAGACGCCCGTAGGAACGGATTGGTATCAAGCTCTTCGCCAATCGTTGTTGGCAATGTTGGTTTTCCGTCCGCACGCAGAGCATCTATCTGAGCGGCACGGATAACCAGTTTTGCATTGTCAGGATCAACGCTCAGGGCAAATCTTGCATTCGTCTGCGTATATTCATGACCGCAATAGACAATGGTTTCGGCGGGAAGCGCCATCAGCTTTTGCATGGAAGACCACATCATAGCCGGATCCCCCTCGAATATCCGGCCACAGCCCAAAGCAAAGAGTGTGTCCCCTGTAAAAACGACACCACTATCGGTGAAGTGGAAGTTTATCATGCCAAGCGTATGGCCCGGTGTTGAGATGCAGGATACGGTCTCGCCACAAAAATCAAACGTATCGCCATCCGATACGGTTTCATCGATATGTTCAATCTTATCCGCTTCATCTGCCGGGCCAATCACACGGCATCCGTTTTCAGACTTCAAATCTCCTATGCCCTGTACATGGTCCCAGTGATGATGGGTAACCAGGATATGGGTCAATGACCAGCCTTTCTCGGAAAGAGCTTTATGCACATCGCCCGCATCCGGCGCATCAATTGATGCAGTTGCACCACTTGCCGGATCATGGACCAAAACCCCATAATTGTCTGACAAGGTTGGAAATTGAAAAAACTCTAAGCCGGCCATCTGCACATCCTTTTGTTACCCCATTGAAATAATGTCTTGGTCCATGTCTGGCAACCACAGAAAAGGGAATGTAAGGTCATCTGATGCATATGGATGTTGTAGAATTAAGGGATTTTTATGCAACCAGCCTCGGCTTGGCAGTAGAAAACTCTGTCTCCATGTCCTTGTCTGCGATTTGGGGGAAAAGTTCAGGCGAGCATTTGCTGGGTCTGGGATATCCGGTGCCATGGCTGGACCGGTTTTCAAGCGAATGCGAGCGCTCAATATGTTTCATGCCTGCCGGACAAGGCGCCTGCCACTGGCCGACACCGAAACAGACTGCTACAGCGCTAACTTACGACGATGAGTTTCCCTTGAGAGATTCATCCGTTGACCGTATCCTGATGGTCCATCATCTTGAACATGCCGAAAGTGCAGACGAGTGTCTTGCAGAAGCCTGGAGAGTACTGTCACCCGGCGGCGTCTTGATCATTGTCGCGCCAAATCGTAGGGGCGTTTGGACCCGCTTCGAAAACACACCTTTTGGAACCGGAAAGCCTTATAGCAGAGGTCAATTAAACAGGCTTTTGAGAGCCAACCAGTTCACGCCCGAAAATTGGAGCGATGCATTGCATTTCGCGCCATCAAAGCGAGAATTCTCCTTAAAGCTCAGAAGCGGCATGGAGAGTGTAGGACGCAAGCTCTGGCCAGTATTCGCAGGAGCTATCATCGTCTCAGCAACGAAAAGGCTCTATCAAGGCATTCCGGTCACGGCAAAGGCTAGACGCAGGGTGGCCGTTCCTGTGCTTGTTCCGCAAGGTACCGGACGAATAAACCGCCTGCAGCGATGAATCTTTCCTTTGATTTTGCGTTGCCCATTGAATAGAACCGCAGGGTTGTCAACAATACATCCAGTGAAACCATGCCGCCAAAACCAAAATCAGGCATCCTTGATATCGATCTCTATGTGCCGGGAAAATCAAAAGTTCCCGAAGGCGTTAGGCTGCACAAGTTATCGTCAAATGAAAGCCCTTTGGGGTCCAGCCCGGCTGCCATCATCGCGGCAAAAACCGCCACCGAGAAAATGGAGGAATATCCTGACGGCTCGGCTACCGCATTGCGCACTGCAATTGCGGAAACGCACGGCCTTAACCCGGATAACCTTATTTGCGGGAATGGGTCAGATGAAATACTCACCCTACTGGCCAACACATATCTTGGTTCCGGGGATGAAGCGATTTTTACAGAGCATGGATTTCTGATCTACCGGATTGCTACACTTGCGGCAGGTGGCGTGCCAGTCAGCGTAGCTGAAGAGGATTGCAAAGCCAGCGTGGACAATATTCTGGCTGCGGTTACCGAAAAGACCAAGCTCGTATTCATAGCAAACCCCAACAACCCGACAGGAACTTACCTGCCGATTGACGAAATGCGCCGCCTGCAAGCGGGCCTGCCCGAGCACGTAGTGCTCGTGATTGATGCAGCTTATGCTGAATATGTGCGTCGCAACGATTACGAAGCCGGGCTTGAGATGGTCTCAGGCAATGAAAATGTGATCATGACACGCACCTTCTCGAAAATTCATGGCCTTGCAGCTTTGCGGATTGGTTGGGCTTATGGACCAACCCACATGATCGAAGCCCTAAACCGCATCCGTGGACCGTTTAACATGAATGCCGCCGCAATTGCCGCGGGAAGTGCTGCGATTCGGGACCGCCAATTCATTGACAGTGCAGTTGCACATAATGACACTTGGTTGACAAAGGTCACTGAGGGGCTGGAAGCATTGGGACTTCGAGTAACGCCTTCAGTCAGCAATTTTGTCCTGATTCACTTTCCCAAAGATCCTGCCAGGAATGCGGAAGCTGCGGACCGATATTTGACCGAACGCGGATATGTATTACGGCGTGTGACAGGTTACGGCTTTCCCAACGCGCTACGAATGTCCATTGGGACGGAAGAGGCCAATCGCGGCACACTCGAAACACTCAAAGAATTCTTGGCATAGCATGTTTGAAAAAGTTACCCTCATTGGCATCGGCCTTATTGGCTCATCGCTGTCGCACGTCATGCGACGCGAAGGCCTCACAAAAGAAATCACTGTCTCCAGCCGCAGTCAGGAAACCCTTGATAGAGCGGAAGAATTGGGTCTGGGCGACAACTACCATCTTGACGCTGCCGAAGCAGTACGAGGCGCTGATCTAGTGATCGTCTGTACACCGGTGGGTGCGTTCGAGTCTGTAGCAAAAACAATTGCATCCTCCCTTTCAGATGGAGCAATCGTCACCGATGTTGGCTCCGTAAAAGGTTCCATCATCAAGCAAATGCAACCACATCTTCCGGACAATGTGCACTTCATCCCAGGCCATCCCGTTGCGGGGACGGAATATTCCGGCCCCGATGCCGGTTTTGCCTCACTCTTCGAAGATCGTTGGTGCATTCTTACACCTGATGAAGATGCGGATGAGAAGGCCGTCGAAAAGCTCACTAGTTTCTGGAAAGCGTGTGGTTCCATGGTCGACATCATGAAGCCAGACCATCATGACCTGGTATTGGCAATCACGTCTCACCTGCCTCATCTGATTGCTTATAACATTGTCGGCACCGCCGATGATTTGGCGACCGACAGCAAATCGGAGGTCATCAAATTCTCAGCTTCCGGTTTCCGCGACTTTACGCGGCTGGCAGCTTCTGATCCCACCATGTGGCGGGATGTGGCGCTTCACAACAAAGATGCAATTTTGGAAACCCTTGGCAGGTTTTCAGAAGATCTCAGCGCTATGCAACGGGCTATTCGACGGGGCGATGGCGAAAAGCTGTTCGATCTCTTCACCCGCACACGCAGCATTCGCCGTTCGGTGATTGAAATGGGACAGGATGTTGCTGCTCCAAACTTCGGTCGCGCAGACGGGTCAGAAGACTAGTTCAGTGTACTCATAACCAGAACGGAATTCTTCCCAACGGTACAAAGCCAAGCTTGATCACGTTGTCCTGAATGGTCAGCGTGATAGACCTTGTATTGTTTTCATCTGCTGGCCGAACAAGCTTGATTGCTTCGCCTGCCCGCAAAATATTCTGCTCATGTTGCGGATTGAAAAAGATGATCAGACGGAGCAGTGCGTCGAGATCCTTGATTTCAACTTTCATCTTGCCATTCAGGAGACCATCGTTTCCGGCATCAAATGGACCGGACAGTTTGACCTCCGCACCATTGGCAGCAGCGACTTGCAGTCGATGCAGTTCACCCTTCACGCCACTTTCCCGAATGATGCTCATCAGGTTTCTGCCGCGCGAGAAACGATCATGAATGTCCTTGAACGTTGCTTCCGATCTCAGATCGAAATCCACAAGTTCAAGAGTGGATGAACTGACCTCTTTCAAATCAACCATCGAAAGAGCAACATCAACATCATTCTCTCCAACCAACCTGTCATGGTACTCAAATTCAGACACTGTAATGCGCGACGGGTCTTGCAAAGGAGTAACGTCAAAATCCTTCCCCACGAGGGATGTTCGTTCGCGACCCGACAGTCCGACCTTCATGCTTCCACGAAGCGATTCCCAATCAACCTTGAAACGCCCACCAGCAACGGTTTCGAATGATGCCGGAGAATCAATTTCCATTACCACTTTACCCGGCTGATAAGCCTGAGCAGCAGATCGTAATTCGCCCGCCTCAAACACAAGTCCTGAACGCTGATTTTCATAAGAGACCGACGAACAATTAAAGGTGATTCTGAACGGATAACCACCTGTAACCTGATCCGAGCAATCAATTTGCTGGCCACGTTCTGCAAGACGCGTTTTGGCTGTTTCTGCCACTTCCACAACCTTGGCTTCGATAAAATGCCAGGCGGCACTCCACCCGACGACCAAAATGATCAAAACCGACAAAAGAAAGATTGTTCTCTTCACCCGATTTTCCTATCTCAATATCTGAAGACGGTCATCGACCGCATAAATCTGAATTGTGACGTTTATGAGTGATTTTTGGGTATTTGGCTACGGCTCTTTGATCTGGAACCCCGGCTTTGAACTGATTGAACGCAAGCGCGCAACGCTGCATGGCATGCACCGCTCGCTCTGTGTCAGATCATGGGTTCATCGGGGCACTCAGGAAAATCCTGGCCTTGTATTGGGGCTGGACAAGGGGGGCTCCTGTCACGGCATGGCAATGCGTGTGGCCGGAGAAGATCGCGACGACGTCATCGACTATTTGAGAAAGCGTGAGCAACCGACAGCGGTATATATTGAAGCCTGGCGTCGGGTTCATCTTGATGATGGCGGCAAGGTTTCAGCGCTGGTTTATCACGCCGACCAAAGCCACGCGCAATACACAAGGGGCATGACACTGGATGAACAAGCAGAAATAGTCAGGGTATCGCGTGGTGGTTCCGGGCCAAATGACGAATATGTCCGAGAAACT
>JASJDO010000055.1 GCA_030065115.1 Rhizobiaceae bacterium
AAGGACCGATCTTGAGAAGTTGCGGATTTGTCACTCGATAAAAGCCGACCCAGTCAAAGCCGTCAAATGCATGAAACAGCTCACAGGATATGGTCGCCATTTTAGCAATCGAATCCGTTTCACCATCGCGGCATTATGCGAGGGTGAAACGGATTCGATTGCTAAAATGGCGACCATATCCTGTGAGCTGTTTCATGCATTTGACGGCTTTGACTGGGTCGGCTTTTATCGAGTGACAAATCCGCAACTTCTCAAGATCGGTCCTTATCAAGGCGGTCACGGATGCCTTGTCATTCCGTTCGACAAAGGTGTTTGTGGCGCATGTGCTCGTGAGGCGAAAACCCAAATCGTGGATGATGTAAACGCATTTCCGGGCCACATTGCCTGCGCTGCATCCACCCAGTCGGAAATTGTTTTGCCTGTGTTCGAGAATGATACCCTGATTGCAGTTCTGGACATCGATAGCGATACACCCGAATTTTTTGATGAAGCGGACAAAAATGCACTGGAAGAAATTCTTGCCGCAAGCTTTGCGACGTAACCGATGATCAGGTTACGGCTTTTCTTTCCATAAACCGTGCCTGCTGCCATTCTCCGATTTCAATGATTTCCTTCAGGTGCTGAACTGCTCGGAATATTTCACCAAACGTATTGTAAAGCGGAGCAAATCCAAACCGCAGAATGTCTGGATCGCGAAAATCTCCGATCACGCCTCGGGCAATCAGAGCCTGCATCACCGCGTAGCCATCACCCTGAAACCGTAAAGAAATCTGACTGCCCCGGTCTTTGTGCTCAAGCGGAGTCGCGATAGAAAACTCATCGTCCAAACCAGAGGCGGAAACGCATTCAAGGAAGAACTCTGCAAGTTTCAAACTTTTGTTTCGAACGTCTTCAATCCTCACATCGCGCCACAGCTTTAGCGACTCATCCAAAGCCACCATTGAAAGCACCGGTGGCGTACCGCACAAAAACTGTTTGATGGATTGATTGGGCTCATAGGAATGATCAAAAGCAAAAGGCGTCTTGTGAGAAAACCATCCGGTTAGCGGTTGCCAGGCACTGCCCAAATGCTCTTCATTCACATAGACAAAAGATGGCGCGCCCGGCCCACCATTGAGATATTTGTATCCGCAGCCAACCGCAAAATCGGCTCCTACCTCATCCAAATGCACGGGAAGCGCTCCGGCAGAATGCGCAAGATCCCAGATGACCAAAGCGCCATGACCATGCGCATGCTTGGTAAGCGCTTCCATATCCAGCATGCGGCCCGTACGAAAATCCACATGGGTTAACAGAACAACTGCGGTCTCATGAGTTATTGAATCGAACAGCTCTAAATCATCTTCGACCAAACACACCTCATGGCCACGCTGCAGGAAATCCCTGACACCTTCAACCAGGTAAAGGTCCGTTGGAAAGTTGTTTTTCTCGCTGACAATGCGTTTGCGACCCTTGTTCAGCACCAATGCGGCGCAAAGGACCTTGAAAATATTCACCGATGTTGAGTCGGTCACCGTGACACATTCAGGCTTCGCGCCGATCAGTGGAGCGATTTTGGCTGCTACCGTTTCGGGCAAATTTATCCAATCCGCATCATTCCAGCTACGGATCAGGCCTGTAGCCCATTCGTCGTGAAGTGTTTTGGAGATCCGTTCTGGCATTGACTTCAGCATCGGCCCCAAAGAGTTGCCGTCAAAATAAATGACACCTTCCGGCAATTGGAAACGAGATCGGAATGAGGAAAGCGGATCGACGGCATCAAAATCCGCTGCCTTGCTTTGTAACAATTCAACACTCATTGTTGCCTACCTATTTCTATTAGCGCCATGCCGTAACAACGCCCCATAAAACATCATAGCTCATTTGATTGGCAGGAGAGAAAATTCCACAAAAAAAACGCCCGGTTTAACCGGGCGTAGCAGCTTTCAAATTTGAATTCTAAACAACTTAGCCAAACTTGAAGAAGCAAAGCTTGTTGCCATCATGGTCGCGAACGTAGGATCCGTAGAAGACGTCTGGCACGCGTTGACCAGGTTCACCTTCATCCGTTGCCCCCAATGAAATGGCACGTGCATACATTGCATCAACCTGCTCTTTGCTCTCAGCAGGAAACGCGATCATGTTGCCATTGCCATGATGCGGGGCTTCTTTGTTATAGGGCTCACAAACAGCCACCATTGGCTGAGATTTGGATTTGCCGATCATGGCAATGCGCCCGGCATCAAGCTGCACTTCGGCACCTTGTTCCTCGAAAAGGTCGCAGTAAAATTTCTTCGCGCGTTCCATGTCTGTCACGCCAATAGTTGCATAGCCAATCATGCTTCAATTCCTTTGGTGATTAAGTCTCTCAACAATGAGAGGATTCATATCGCACAGGCTTGGATCTTTTTAAAACCACACCAATTCACAGCGAAACACATGACTGTGACATCATGAAACTATGACACCCTTGCCCGTGTTGCAGATATTCCAAAACTCTTAGAATAAGCTCGGGAGAAAGCGGAAAGCGAATTAAAGCCGCTGCGGATTGCGATTTCCCGCAACGACAAAGCACTATCCTGAACCAAACGGTTGGCGGCTTTGAGACGCAAGTTCAAATAGAAGCGCCCGGGTGTCATACCCGTGTGTCTCTTGAATATTGTTTCCAAAGTGGCGGACGAAACACCGATGCGTTTGGCAATGGCTGCAACCGGCAACGGCTGCTCAATCCACTTCTCCATTAATCTAACCGCCTGCTCAATTCTTGGCTCGCGCTGCGCCACTTTGCCAAGGGAAACAAGCGGCTGCGGGCCAGAATTAGCATGAGCATCTTCATGGACAAAGACACTTGCAACCTCCATAGCAACCGAAGGCCCATTGCGCTGGCGCACAATATCCAGAAACAGATCAAACGCCGGAGATGCGCCTCCGCAGGTAATCCGGTTTCGGTCAACCACGTAGCGGTCAAGCTGAACGTCTACCTCCGAAAATGCATCGGTGAATGCCTCAAAATCCTCCCAGTGAGTGGTAGCCGCATAGCCATTCAACAAGCCTGCGCGCGCAACAACCCAACTGCCCGCTTCAATGCCGGCAATCGTCCCAAACCCTGATGCCGCCTTGCGGATCATGTTCAGCTCTGTTTGGGAAACATGTTTCCTGTGGTTGAACCCCCCAATGATGACCAACAGATCGCCACTCGCTGTTGCTGTTAACATGCCCATAACTGCGAGAGGCAATGTGCTGGTGAGATCAACAGACTCACCATCAAGACTGACAAGTTGCCAATCATAGAGCTGTTTTCCGGCCACCCTGTTGGCTGCGCGAAACGGCTCCAGCACGCTGGCAACGCACATCATGGAACTTTCCGGCAAAACCAGTATGGTCACGTGGCATGTGGCAGTTGACGGCTTGAATAAAGTCATTTGAAATATGTGTAATTAGCCATGATTTTTGTCAACAAAATTTTCGAATGTATCAGACAATAGGGTACTGAATTCTGGGAGGAATAACGCCATGCCATTGGAACCAAACAAAGATGTATTCATCACTTGTGCCGTGACCGGTTCGGGCAGCACGCAGGATCGCTCACCGCATGTTCCACGTTCGCCGGAACAGATCGCCAATTCCGCCATTGACGCGGCGAAAGCAGGTGCTGCAATCGTGCACTGTCATGTGCGTGATCCTGAAAGCGGCGTCCCTTCTCGCAGGTTGGACCTTTATCGCGAAGTAACCGATCGCATTCGGGATGCTGAGGTCGATGTGGTTCTCAACCTGACAGCCGGCATGGGTGGCGACATCGTATTTGGTTCGACCGAAGCGCCGCTCCCGGTCAATGAAGCAGGCACAGACATGATCGGCGCGACTGAACGCGTGGCGCATGTGGCTGAATGCCTGCCGGAAATCTGCACACTGGATTGCGGCACGATGAACTTTGCGGAAGCAGACTATGTGATGACCAACACGCCCGGCATGTTGCGCGCCATGGGTGCAATGATGACCGAGCTTGGTGTCTGCCCGGAGATCGAAGCCTTTGATACGGGTCATCTCTGGTTTGCAAAACAGTTGGTAGAAGAAGGCACCCTCAAATCCCCGGCTCTCGTTCAGCTTTGTATGGGTGTGCCCTGGGGCGCACCGGACGATATGAACACGTTCATGGCCATGGTCAATAACGTACCGTCTGACTGGAACTGGAGCGCCTTCTCCCTCGGCCGTCATCAAATGAACTATGTGGCAAATGCGGTGAATGCAGGCGGCAATGTGCGTGTGGGACTCGAAGACAATCTCTGGTTCGGCAAAGGCGACCTCGCGACCAACGCACAACTGGTAAATCGAGCAGTGAGGATTATTGAAAATATGGGTTCAAACGTGATGGGGCCGGAAGCAGTGCGAGAGAAGCTGGGATTGGTGAAAAGGGCGGCACAATAAGCCAAGGCGTTATCCTCGGGCTTGACCCGAGGATCCAAACCCCTCTCTGCAGAGACGATTTCAATGTATAAGAATAATGGCAACCGAAACGACAAATGGAGAACTCGTTAGACCCTCGGGTCAAGCCCGAGGATGACGACAAGAAAGCAAAATGATCCCTGCCCTACTCCGCGCACTCTATTTCTTCGGCCCAATAATGGCCCTCAGCATTGTCCTCATGCCGATGAGACGGAAGCTGGCCTTGTGGCTCTGGGCCGCAGCAGCAGCCATCGTCGCGGTACACTGGATATCTTATCTTTCAGCTTTGGAAGATAACGCAACCGAAGTCGGCACGTTTGGCATCTCCACATGGACCCCGCTGATCGTCATGACCGGCATCGCCCGACTAACTGAGAAAAGCTGGCGCGGGTGGCATCCAAACCCGTTCATTTCACAGGGCGTTGTATGCGCAGTCTGCCTTGCACCATCCATCATTGCATTCTTTATGACGAGGTAACCTCATGATCAAAACAGCAGCCATTATCGGCGGTGGTGTAATCGGCGGCGGATGGGCGGCCCGCTTCCTGCTCAACGGCATCAATGTTAATCTCTATGACCCTGATCCGGAAGCGGAACGCAAGATCAACGAAGTACTTGGTAATGCGCGCCGTTCTCTGCCTGCTTTGCTCGATTATTCGGTTCCGCATGAGGGAACGCTGACTCATGTTACAACCATTGAAGAAGCAGCGGCAGACGCAGACTGGATTCAGGAAAGCGTGCCTGAGCGCCTTGAAATCAAACACAAGGTGTTTGCAGAAATTCAACAACACGCCCGTAAAGATGCGCTGATTGGCTCGTCGACGTCGGGTTTCAAGCCATCCGAATTGCAGGAAGGCGCGAGCAATCCGACGCAGATTTTCGTCGCCCACCCGTTTAACCCCGTCTACCTGCTGCCATTGATCGAGCTAGTCGGCAACGCTGGCACTTGTGCCCGGGCCAAAGACGCACTCACCAAAATCGGCATGAAGCCGTTGATCGTGCGTCAGGAAATTGATGCCCATATTGCGGATCGTTTTCTCGAAGCAGTCTGGCGCGAGGCGCTTTGGCTCGTGAAGGACGGTGTGGCCACGACTGAAGAAATTGACGATGCCATCCGCTTTGGTTTTGGCCTGCGTTGGGCACAGATGGGCCTGTTTGAAACCTATCGCGTGGCGGGCGGCGAAGCCGGCATGAAACATTTTATGGCCCAATTCGGCCCGGCGCTTGAATGGCCATGGACGAAACTGATGGACGTACCGGAATTCACCGATGAACTGGTCGATCTGATCGCCAGTCAATCGGATAAGCAATCCGGCCACCTGACCATCCGCGAACTAGAGCGCAAGCGCGATGACAATCTGGTCACCATTTTGCGCGGGTTGAAAGCGCGTAATTATGGCGCCGGTGAAACACTTGTCGAGCATGAGGCTCTCACCAAACCACCGCTGCCGACTGATATCACGAAACCCCTGCGCACGCTGGATCGCGTGATCCCGATCGACTGGACAGACTATAACGGCCACATGAATGAAAGCCGTTACGGGCAGGTTTTCTCGGATGCAGGTGACGTGGTCATGGCGATGATCGGCGCAGATGCGGATTATATCTCATCGGGCCTGTCGTACTTCACGGTCGAGAACCTGATCCAGTTCCGCAATGAAACGCATCCGGGTGAAAAGATCGTCGTCTTCACGCAAGTCCTGCAGGCGGAAGGCAAGAAGCTGCGCATGTATCACGACATGCACCGCGCCAATGAAGATGGCACGCCGGGCGATCTTCTGTGTACCTGCAATCAACTGCTGGTTCACGTCTCGCTTGAAACCCGCCGCTCCTGCGAACCGGGCGGCGAAATGGCGGAGAAAATGAAAGCGCTGCACGAGGCGCAAACAAAACTGCCCAAGCCGGAGAGTATGCGGTGATGGATGAATTCTCAACGGAAGCTCAAAAAGAGCTGAAATACTACGTGTATCGTTTGATCGACCCAAGATCAGGTGACACTTTTTATGTTGGCAAAGGGAAAGGCAACCGATTGTTTGCCCATGTCCAGCAAGCTTTGTCAGAAGACAGTGAAGAAAGTACAAACCTGAAGCTCAAGCAAATATCCGAAATAGTTGCAGCAGGCTTAGATCCTATTCATGTGATTCATCGGCACGGCATCACAGATGAGAAAACCGCTTTCGAAGTGGAAGCAGCATTAATGGATGCTTACCCCGGTTTAACGAACATACAAGGTGGACACTCTTCCGGAGCGAGAGGGTGTATGAATGCCAAGCAAATTGAAGAAATGTACAATGCCCAGGAAGCAGAAATTGAACACAGTGTCCTCTTTATTCTTGTAAATCGCACTGCCGTTGAAGGTTCTTCTTTGAAAGAAGCAACTCAAGGGAACTGGAAACTCAATCCACAAAGGGCAAACAAAGCGGAGTTCATTCTTTCAATTGTTGATGGAATTATCAGAGCTGCTTGGTTTGCCAAAGATGAGTGGCAGCCAGCCGATGATCGCTGGCACTTTGAAGCTGTTCAGGCACCAAAACAAATCCAAGAACAATATGTTGGGAAACGTATACCAGCCGAATACAGAAAGCCGGGAGCATCAAATCCCATCAAGTACTCTTATTAGGACACCTCAGTAATGCACTTCGCCCTCACTGAAGAACAAAAGATGATCGTCGAGACCACACGGTCTTTTGTCGAAAATGAACTCTACCCTTATGAAGCAGAGATTGAGCGCACCGGGCATCTGGACATGGATGTCATCAAGGACGTTCAGAAAAAGGCGATGGAAGCCGGGCTTTATGCGGCCAATATACCGGAAGAGTTCGGTGGCGCGGGCCTCGATACGCTGACTTGGCTGCTTTACGAGAAAGAACTTGGCCGTGCTAATTATGCCCTCCACTGGACAGGCGTTGCAAGACCTTCAAATATTCTCTGCGCCGGCACGCCTGAACAACGCGAGAAATATCTTGAGCCCTGCGTGCGCGGCGAGAAGTGGGACTGCATGGCGATGACTGAGCCCGGTGCCGGCTCTGACTTGCGCGGCATGAAGGCAACTGCAAAGCAGGATGGTGATGACTGGATCATCAACGGTACAAAACACTTCATCTCCCATGCCGACATTGCCGACTTCACGATTGTCTATGTGGCAACGGGAGAAGAAGACACGCCACGCGGCAAGAAGAAACTGATCACGTCGTTTTTCGTCGACAAGGGTACACCCGGTTACACGGTGCGCGACGGCTACAATAATGTATCCCATCGTGGGTATACCAACTCAATTCTCGAGTTTGATGACTGTCGGGTACCAAAGGAAAACATGTTGGGAGAAGTGCACAAGGGGTTTGAAGTCGCGAATGACTGGCTCGGCGCAACGCGGCTGCAAGTGGCATCTACCTGTTTGGGTCGCGCTGATCGTGCATTTCAGCATGCGGTGGAATTTGCAGCAGAGCGTGAACAGTTCGGTCAGAGGATTGGCAAGTTTCAGGGTGTGTCTTTCAAACTTGCTGACATGGCTATGGAGATGAAAGCTGCGGAACTCCTCACCTGGGAAGCAGGCTGGAAATACGATCAGGGCACCTGCACAGATGCCGACATGGCGATGGCCAAGCTCAAGGCAACCGAAATGCTTGCCTTTGTAGCGGATGAGGCCATCCAAATTCACGGCGGCATGGGCGTCATGGATGAATTACCATTGGAGCGCATCTGGCGAGATGCCCGTATTGAGCGCATCTGGGAAGGGACATCAGAAATCCAGCGCCACATCATCAGCCGCGCCTTGCTAAGGCCTTTGGGGGCTTAATGCCAATCAAGGAATCCGATCTTTATCTGCCAGTCAAATCCCTGCTGGAGGCTCAGGGCTATGAGGTCAAGGCCGAGATCGGTTCTGCAGATATCATGGCTGTTCGCGGGAAAGATGAACCGCCCGTAATCGTGGAACTCAAAACCGGATTTTCCCTTGCACTTGTTCATCAGGCAATCGAGCGGCTGAAAATCACTGATCTCGTCTATGTGGCAATTCCTGAATGGAAAGGCCGCTCCGGCTGGAAAGCATTTGTCGCAAACCGAATCTTGTGCAGGCGGCTCGGCCTTGGGCTGATCACAGTTCCCAAAAGCCTGGACAAAGCGGACGTGCATCTTGACCCTGCGCCCTACACCCCGCGCAAAAGCAAGAAGCGGCAGGACCGCATGTTGAAAGAGTTTCAGCACCGGGTAGGCGATCCAAACGAAGGCGGCATCAACAAGACCAAGATCATCACATCCTATCGACAGGATGCCTTACGCTGTCTCGCGCACCTTAAAAAGTATGGTCCCACCAAGGCATCCGAGGTCGCCAAAGCCATCAATGTGGAACGCGCAAGACCCATCATGGCAGATGACCATTACGGCTGGTTTGAACGCGTCGAACGAGGCATTTACGCGATCACGCCCAAAGGCAAAGCGGCCGCGAAAGAATACAAGTTAGAACTGAAGGCGCTCAGATGAAACGTGACCTTTCCCGCCTTCTCCGTCCCAAATCCATTGCACTTGTTGGCGGCGCATGGGCGGAAAATGTGATCATACAACTGCAAAAAGCGGGATATGACGGAGAAATCTGGCCGGTTCATCCAAAGCGTGATGCCATCTGCGGAATTCGTTGCTTCAAGACGTTAGATGAATTGCCTTCTGCTCCAGATGCCAGCTTTATTGGCGTCAATCGCGAACTAAGTGTTGAAGTCGTTCGCCAACTCTCCGCCATGGGTGCAGGCGGTGCAACCTGTTTCGCTTCCGGGTTTCAGGAAAGCGATGCCGAGGGAACCGGCGGGGCAGACCTACAAAACGCTCTGGTAAAAGCCGCAGGCGACATGCCAATCATCGGACCCAATTGCTATGGTCTGATCAACTATCTGGATAATGTGCCACTCTGGCCAGACCAGCATGGTGCCAGGCAATGCGAAAGAGGCGTTGCGCTGATCGGTCAGTCTTCGAATATTCTCATCAACATGACCATGCAGAAACGGGGCCTGCCAATCGCTTATGCGCTTGCGGTCGGAAATCAAGCCCAGACAAGCCTGAGCGATCTTGCAATTGCCACGCTTGAAGACGAACGCGTCACTGCTGTTGGTCTTTATATCGAGGGGTTTGGGAACCTGCGCGAGTTCGAGGCAATGGCAACGCGGGCGCGTGAACTTGGCAAACCCATTGTTGCGATCAAGTCCGGAAAGTCGGAAAAATCCCGTGTAGCAACCATGACCCATACTGCATCACTGGCCGGGGGCGCTGCGGCATCTTCGGCATTCCTGAAAAGGCTGGGCATCACCGAGGTTCAGAGCATCGCAGTGTTTCTGGAAACACTCAAACTGTTCCACCAATTTGGGCCACTTGGCGGCAATGCGATCTCTTCCATGTCGTGTTCTGGTGGTGAAGCTGGCCTCATCTCGGATATGGTCGAAGGATCCGCAATCAACTTTCGTGACCTGTCTCCCATCGCTCACAAACGCCTAAAGGAGGTGCTTGGGCCAATTGTGACTGTGGCCAATCCGCTGGATTATCATACGTTCATTTGGAGCGATTACGAAGCACTCAAGGCAACCTATTCAGCCGTGTTTGCCGACAAGTATGATCTCAACATCCTGATCATGGACATACCGCCGACAGAACGCTGCGACATGTCCGCATGGGAGATACCGCTTCAGGCCGCAATCGATGCAAAGTGCGAGGTCGGAGCCAAGGTCGCCCTGCATGCCACCTTGCCCGAAAATCTGTCAGAAGAAATCAGCGACCGTTTGATGGCGGAAGGCATCGTGCCTATGCATGGCATGGATGAAATGGTCGCAGCAATAGACGCTGCAATCGGTTCCGGCACTGCAATTGCTCAGAGCAATCAGCCTGTTTTGCTGGTGCCAGAGCAAAATGGAAACCCAGTCACTTTGGACGAAGCACAGTCAAAGGCAGCACTGGCTAGGCATGGGCTGAGCTTCCCGAAATCGGCCAGTGCAACAACACCAGAAGAGATTTCCGAAGCGAGCCAAGCTTTGGAGTTTCCGCTGGCACTCAAGGGTCTTGGCATTGCCCACAAAAGCGAAGCTGGCGCAGTCGTTCTTAATCTGAAATCCGCTGAAGCGGTCAAACAAGCCGCCATTTCTATGAAAGGTGTCAGCGGTTTTCTGGTTGAAGAAATGGTCAGCACGCCCGTGGTAGAAATATTGGTCGGCATCACGCGCGACGCCACCGGCCTGTTTCTGCTTACCATCGGTGCAGGCGGCGTGCTGACAGAACTTCTTGAAGACACCGCGTCGCTGATCATCCCCGCAAGCGAAGAAGAGATTTCTGCAGCATTCGATCAGCTGAAAATTGCAAAATTGCTAAACGGCTATCGCGGAAAGCCGGCTGCAGACAAACCCTCGCTCATCAAGGCGGTCCTGGCCATTCAGGACTATTGCCTTGCCAACCCGCATTTGCTTGAACTTGATATCAACCCGCTCATGGCATTGCCTGACAAGGCAATTGCCGTCGACGCCCTTATTATCCAGGAGAACCAATCATGTCCGGACCCGTAGATACCCGAAAGGAAGGTGGCATTCTTGAAGTCACCCTCAACCGGCCTAAAGCAAATGCGGTTGACCTGGCGACAAGCCGAATCCTTGGTGACATCTTCAAGGAATTTCGGGACGACCCTGGCATGCGCGTTGCAATCTTCACCGCCGCTGGCGAGAAATTCTTCTGCCCCGGCTGGGATTTGAAAGCAGCATCCGATGCCGATGGCTCGGAAGGCGATGCGGTTGACGGAGATTATGGTGTTGGCGGCTTCGGCGGCTTGCAGGAACTGCCGCAAATGAACAAACCGGTCATCTGCGCCGTCAACGGCATATGCTGCGGAGGAGGTCTGGAGATCGCTCTTTCTTGTGACATTATTCTGGCAGCCGAGCATGCAAGCTTCGCCCTTCCTGAAATCCGTTCTGGTACTGTCGCCGATGCGGCATCCATCAAACTGCCAAAGCGCATTCCCTATCACATTGCCATGGAAATGCTGTTGACTGGCCGCTGGCTTGATGCCGAAGAAGCGCATCGCTGGGGCTTCGTCAATCACATTCACAAAGCTGAGGAGTTGATGGAGAAAGCCTGGGAAACCGCACGCCTGCTCGAAAGCGGACCGCCACTCGTTTATGCCGCGATCAAGGAAGTGGTGCGTGACGCAGAAGACAGCAAGTTTCAGGACGCGCTCAACCGCATCACCACGCGCCAGCTTCCGACCGTCGATACGCTCTATGGCTCAGAAGACATGATGGAAGGCTTCAATGCCTTTGCGGAAAAACGTGATCCAGTCTGGAAGGGAAAGTAGGCGTTTTGACCAAGATCATCGTCTTTACTGATATTCATTTCTGCGTGGAGCATCTGGATCATGAGATCAATCCGGTCACACGGCTGGAAGACGGACTACGCCACGCGCTGAAATACAATGCCGATGCAGACCACATCATCATCACGGGTGATCTGACGCACAAAGGAGGAATCGGTTCTTATGAACTGCTGAAGCAAAGTCTGGAAAAATTCGATGTTTCCTTCGAGTTGATGATCGGCAATCATGACCATCGCGAAAATTTCCTGTCTGTGTTTCCCGAAACACCTGTTAGCGAAAACGGTCATGTACAGCGTATCATCGACACCGATACACACAGATTGATCCTGCTCGATACGCTCGATGGCCCGCCTTACGACTATCCGCTATCGCATCGCGGCATGCTGTGTGAAAAGCGTCTTGCATGGTTGGATGAACAATTGGCGTCCGCTGGAAATCTTCCGGTTGTCATCTTCATGCATCATCACCCTCATGATGTCGGTTTCCGGGCCATGGACACAATCCAGCTGGTCAATAGCGATGAATTTTATGCAGTGCTGGCACGTCACAAGAATGTGCAACACATCAGCTGTGGCCATGTGCACCGGACCATTTCAGGCAGCCATCGCGGCATTCCATTTTCAGTGTTCAAAAGCACGGTCGGTCAGATGCCGATGATTTTCAACTCCATGGATTTCCACGCGGAGACCAATGAACCGCCTGCCTATGGGATTATCAATCTTGGCATGCACGGAGTGACAGTGCATACCGAGGATTATGGCCTGACGGATTTGGATGTGTTTTTGTGAAGAGCAAAGAAGAAGAATATTTGGAATTCTTGCTCCACCGCCGCTCCAAAAGCCTGGGTCGAGGACCAGGAATCAATATTAAGCCATCTGACATTCCAAAAGTTAGACAATCCCATGAAGTATACAAAAAATGGGGCGGATCGCTTAGGTTCCACGAAGAGCCGAATGTTCAAATTGACCTGTCTGAAGTTGTAGAACGTTTTCCGTATCTCACAAGAATATTTGTCGCACCAGAAATGACTCATCTAGACAGTTTGGAGAAATGCAGGATTTTAAAATCATTGCAAATCGGAAAACGAGGAGGACCGGTGACTCTGGACCTTTCAAAAATCAAAACTTTAGAAGTTTTTTCTTTTGGCTGTGACCACTCCAATATCAATTTCGAAAGTAAATCAATAACAGAGATTTACGCCTCGAGTCCGTCCTTCAATGATTTGAGCTTTCTCTCAGCATGCCCGGAACTTCAAGAACTGCATTTGTTTGATGCAAAACTGGAGACGTTAAAAGGCATTGAAAATTTCAAGTCACTCCATACGCTGAGAATGATCAATTGCCGGAAGTTAACGTCACTGGAGCAGCTTAAAGGCATAGCTGAAACTCTGAAGCATTTAGAGCTAGATAGAATCACTAAGAACTTGGACCTGAATGCTATTGAGCAGTTAAAAAATCTGGAGACACTTACTATCGAAGGTATTGGCAGCATTCCGGACATACAATTTTGTAAGGCTCTTCAAAAACTTCGTTCCATTACATTATCACGGGTAAACGTTTTGGACGGAAAGCTTAGGATTCTGATGGATTTAGCTAAACTCGAGCGTTCTTTCTTCACCAATAAACCACACTATGATTTAAAGGAAAAAGACTTAAACAGCTTTTTCGAGCAAAGGAGCACTGGCAATCCAGAAAAGCGACCCATAGATATTTCGGAGAATAATGAGAACCGTCAAAGACAGTGTAATGAAGCCAAATTTCTCAAACGCTGAGAAAACAGTTTCTGAGGTGGAAAATCTCGCGGATTACTTCATCGACTTGCGAGAAGACGGCATGGATCGATATACCGACACCATCATAACGACCATTTGTGAAGAAATTGATGAATACTCAAATCGTATTCAAAAGATTACCTCCCAAGCCATGAATAAGACAATTCTCACTGAAATCGAGCGGATAATTGGCAGATTGAATAATCTTAATGCGGCGAACAATGGCGACATATTGGAAACAGATGAACGTGAATTACTGGTTCCAATCATAAATGGGATTGCTGAAGATGCTGGTCTTGATTTGGATAATTTTGAAGATGGAGACCCAACACTTGCTTTTAGGAAATTTTGATTTTGTTTTTTGCGCTCTAATCAATAAGACCGAAACTCCAACTCATTCCTCACCAAAATCCAAATACCTCACCCCCAATCTCACAGGCCAGTTCTGGGAGGTGCGTTGAAGCTCACTCCCGTGATATAGTGCACCACAGTTTTATCGGGGATTTGGGGATGAGATCGCTAGTACTTCTGCTTTCAAGTGCATTGCTTGCCTTGGGCCATTTTTCCTTCTTTTCAGAAGAATCCGTTCCAAACCGATGGAAGGACAAAACCCTGAAAGGACATTCCCGGACTGAAATTCGCACCATATTGGGCACACCGGATGCAGTGGAAAATTCTGCAAAATCATTTGATGAATGGCACATGGAATCCTCGCCCTATTGGACCCTCAAAGTGCTCTATGACAAAAACAACGACGCTGAATTTGCCGTCTACTACCGCGTCTATCCCAATGAGCAGATCGGCAAAAAGACCCAATTGTGGTGAAGACATATCTCCGCCTAAACCGGCAAAGCATTCGTCTCTTTCAAACTTTTCAGCACAATGGCGGTTCGCACATTTTGCACAGCTTCATGCGGCATGAGTTCTGAATTGATCAGTTCCGTAAGCGCGTTGAGATCAGGCGCAACCACCTTGACGTAATAGTCCATATCACCCGTCACCTGATAGACTTCTTGTATATTCGGTAAGCGTGCCAGCAAAGCATTCAGATGTCGAACCGGTTCTTCGCGGTGGGCAGCAAGCGTAATCGCGATGATGCTGGTCAGATCAAATCCGGCCTTTTCGCGATCAATCAGTGCGCAATACCCCTTTATTATCCCTTCTGATTCAAGCCGTGTCCGACGCCGCGAACACTGAGAAGCAGATAGTCCAACCCGCTCTGCCAGATCATAATTGCTAAGCTTTCCGTCCTCTTGCAGTTGCGCAATGATTTTATGGTCAAACGCATCAAGATGCATCGTAAGCTGCCTAATAAGAATATTTATGACATTATTGATGCATATCATGGATGATTTCCAACCATTTTGCAAGGAAAGCGCTCGATGTATGCGCTAAGATTTCTCCAAAGACAAAAGGAGAAGACCATGAAATTGGCCCATGCATTGCTGGAAGCGCTCAAACACTATGGCGCCGGAGAAATATTTGGCATTCCCGGTGATTTTGCCTTGCCCTTCTTTAAGGAGATCGAAGCAACCGGAACACTTCCACTTTACACGCTCAGCCATGAGCCAGCTGTTGGATTTGCCGCGGACGCAGCTGCCCGATATCGCGGAACCATTGGCATTGCCTGTGTCACCTATGGCGCGGGTGCGCTCAACATGGTCAATCCGGTCGCTACCGCATATTCCGAAAAGTCACCATTGGTGGTGATATCCGGCGCACCGGGAACCGACGAACGCAATTTCAGCTTCGGCCTGCATCATCAGGTAAAACATCTCGACAGCCAGATGATGATCATGAAAGAAGTCACATGCGCCCAATGTGTGTTGGATGATCCCGATACCGCACCGCAGGAAATAGCACGGGTATTGACCGCAGCGCGCAGGATGGCGCGGCCGGTCTATATTGAATTGCCACGCAACATGGTGGGTGCAGAGGTAAATCCGGTTCCCGGTTTCACGCCCAGCGAACCCGATATGGATGCGGTAACCGCTGCCGCCAAGGCAACCCTTGACCTCCTCGAAAAGGCAAGTTCACCTGCACTCATGCTCGGCGTTGAAATTCGCCGCTTCGGGTTGGAGCATGCTGTCACCAAACTGGCAGAAAAACTGGGCATACCTGCAGTAACCAGTTTCATGGGCCGAGGTATCCTGGCAGAAACCGGCGCCCCGGTTGCAGGCACCTATCTTGGCCTGGCAGGAGAAGAAAACGTCCGGCAATTGATCGAACGCAGCGACGGCCTGCTCATGCTCGGCGTTATCATGAGTGACACCAATTTTGGTGTTTCAAAACGCGAGCTCGACATGCGCCAGACGGTTCATGCCATTGATGGCGAAATCCGGTTCCCGCATCACCTTTACCCAAATGTGCCAATCTCTGCATTCGTTGAGAAACTCTTGGAGATGGGAAAAAAACTTGGCGATGCGGAACCCGTCCCTGCGACTTACAATACAGCAATCGATAACCCTAATGCACAAATCATGCCGTCAGATGTTGCTGCAATTGTCAGCACATATCTGGAGGAATATCCAAACACCCCCATCGCTTCGGACATGGGTGATTGCCTGTTCACCGCCATGGATATGAAACATGCACCGCTGGTCGCCCCTGGATATTATGCCACCATGGGTACAGGCATTCCATTTGGCATTGGTCTGGAAGCCGCAAGCGGGAAACGGCCTTTGGTCTTGGTTGGCGACGGTGCGTTCCAGATGACAGGATGGGAATTGGGTAATGCCAAACGGCTCGGCCTGAAACCAATAGTGCTGCTGTTCAACAACACGGCCTGGGGCATGTTGAAAGCCTTCCAAAAAGATACCCGATACAATGACCTGGATGATTGGAATTTTGCCAAACACGGTGACAATCTGGGCGGAAAGGGTAGACGCGTTTCAACACCGGCAGAGTTTGAGCAGGCATTGGCAGAAGCAGATCAAGATGACAGCCAATTTCATCTGATAGAGATCATGCTTCCTCAAGACGCCATGTCAGATACTTTGAGACGTTTTACCGAAACGATAGCTCAGCGATCTGCTTTGTCAAAGAGTTGAGGCTCACGCGCAGCTGGCGCGAATAGCATCAATATTTGCTCGATATCCTTCCACGCCATCCCCTTTAAAGATGGCAGAACCTGCGACCAGGACATCTGCACCTGCACCCGCCACCAGTGGTGCAGTTTCGGGATCTACACCACCATCGATCTCAATATGAATTGGGCGATCCCCGATCAGCGCTTTCACGCGCCGCGTTTTTTCAACAACCTCGGAAATGAATTTCTGACCACCGAAACCCGGATTGACGCTCATCAGACAAACCAAGTCGAGGCGATCCAAAACATGTTCAATCACATTGACAGGCGTATGCGGGTTGAGCGCCACACCGGCCTTGCACCCAAGGTCCCGTACCGCTTGCAATGAGCGATCGAGATGTTTCGTGGCTTCCGCGTGAACCGTCAACACCTCACATCCTGCCGCTTTGAATTCTGCCAGATACAGATCAACCGGCTCAATCATCAAATGACAGTCAAAAACCTTGTCCGTTCGATCACGGATGGTTTTGATTATCGGAGCACCAAACGTAATGTTGGGAACAAAATGTCCATCCATGACATCCAGATGGATCCAGTCGGCACCGGCCTCCACAACAGCTTCCACCTCGTCACCCAACTTGGAAAAATCGCAAGCCAGCACGGAAGGAGCAACAATAATTTCTTTTGCCATAGGACACCAATCCCACTGTTTTCTCATCAAGGTGGTAAAACAAGTTTTCTGAAATGTCTTCACTACTGCAAAGATTTCTGTTGAAGAATGAAGCAGGTGTGTAAGCGTATTACGCCCGTTGCAATTGCTCGGAGGATGCAGAAGTCTTCAATTCTTGTGATGGCGAATAAAGCGAGAAACGGCCCTTACCATTGTTTTTCGCATCATACATGGCGATATCAGCCTGCCGCAGCAGTTCATCGAAGTCACCGGCCTGATCAGGGAAAATCGCCCCCCCGACGCTACCACTTACATTCAATGACACACCGTTGTGGATGGTCATCGGCCCAAAGACCCGCTGGAAAAGACCCTTTGAGAATTCTGCCGGGAAATCAAGATCATTCATGTTCGAGAGCATGACGACAAACTCATCACCTCCCAGACGCGCCGGCAGAATCCGCATGGCATTGTCAGCGCCACGTGCATTGCGTTTCATGATCTGACCGCAATAGGTGTGGAGTTTACTGGCAAACCCCTTCAACAGGTCGTCACCACTTCTGTGACCGTAAACATCATTTACTTGTTTGAAGCCATCAAGGTCCAAAAACAGGATCGCGCACTTGGCTCGGCTGGCACGCATTTTGTCGATTTCTTCCTGAGCGAGAACCCGGAAACATTCGCGGTTCGGCAGGCCTGTAATACCATCCAGATATGCATGCCTCGAGATCGTATCAATGTTTTCCTGTAACCGTTCTGACATCGCCTTGATGCCATCGCGGGCAGCTGCAAACTCAATCGGCCGCCATCTTGAATCGCTAATACTTTCATAAGCTCGCAATTCGCCCGCGCCGATCAGGTTCATCGCTCTGACCATCTGTTCAAATGGATGAGTTAGAAGTTTTGAAGCCAGATATGCCACCAATGCAGCAAGTGTCAGCCCAAACACCAGAACAGTTAAAACCGCGGATTTGACATTGTCCGCCTTGGCTTGCAATTCACGAATAGGTTGAGGAACCATAACGCCCCAATCAGGCCCGGGCACAGTTGTATAACCTGCGACCATATCGGTTGAAAGCGCTGGCGAATAGAACTGGCCCACCCCGGTCTCACCCTTCATCATGTTCTGCACAATGGTTAAATCAGCCAAACCGTGCCGGCTTTTTTCCCAATCAGCCAAGGGATGCGAAATCACCTTCCCGTCCCGGTCGACAAGAGCAGCGTGTCCCAGTTCTCCAAAAGAAATCCTTCTTCCAGCGTTTCTTAAATAAGTCGTGCGGATCGCTCCCACAAAAATTTTGTCATCAGC
>JASJDO010000056.1 GCA_030065115.1 Rhizobiaceae bacterium
CTCAAACAAAACCCCCAGGCCTGGGAATGAATTCGCCACTGCTCCAACCGCGAGATCGGTCAGGGTTACGTCGAAATTTCCGGATTCAAAGAACCAGCGCACTCCAAATTTCAGCTCGTCATTGAGCGAAACCTCCGCGATAACCGCTTCCAGAAACACCTGTGTTGGTAAGACATCCAATTGTAGTAAAATCTGTTCTATGCGCTTGTATTCGCGGGCGGTTGTCGAGATGAGAAGCGCATTGTTTTCCTCATCTGCCACAACAGAAGTCTCGACACCGTCTTTCGACGTGGTGCTGGCGGTTAAAGGGCTACCATCTGGCCCTGAACCCGTTCCATTGCCTTCTGCAGAGACTTCGACAGCGCTAAGATCTGGTGAGACAGAAGAGGAACTTTGAGAGCCTGTCGTTTGTCCGCTCAAAACGGATTGTAAGACCTCTGCCAATTCTGCAGCTGGCCTGTTCTGAATGTTGTAGACAAAAAGGCGGTCTTCGCTGGAATCCGCCAAACGGTCGAGCTTTCGGATCCAATTCGCAGCGCGGCGCAGATAGGTTGGCCTTGAAGTGATTACCAAAACGGATTTCAGTCGATCATTTGGAACAAAGCGAATGATTTTCGAACCTGGACCTTCATTGACACCAAAAATGGTCTCCAATTCGCGAGCAACTTCTGCAGGTTGAGACGTAGTCAGCGGATGCAGAGCAACCGACATGCCACGCATCCAGTCAACGTCAAAAACAGATATTGCATCCCGCATCGCTGCGAGGTTTGCCCTTGTTCCCGCAATCATGATATAGTTTCTCGCATCATCCGTTTTGAGGATGGATCCATCGCGGCTAATGGGAGAGAGAATGTTTCTCATTTCTTCGGCCGAGATATATTTTAGCTCTATCACCTGTACTTGGACGCCAGGACCGGATCTTGCCACAGAAGGCACACTTACAGCGGGTGTATTTGCAAGTGCGCTGCCAAGTGGAACAATCTGATATGTTCCACCCGATTGAACGATTGTTGCTCCATTTGTTGCCAGAGCGGCTTCAAAAATATCAATAAGGGAATCTTCAGAAACCGGATTGCTAGTCTGTAACGTCAAATTCCCGCGCACACTGCCATCGACGGTGTAGTTCACGCCCAGCGTGTCGCCCAAAACGCTTTTCGCAGCTGCGGCAATCGGAGCATCAAGCAAATTGAGGGTATAGCCGTTTTCTCCGGTAGTGCGAGGTTCTGCAACAATCGCAGGTGCTCGACCTGACACAAACTGGCCCGACCCCTGGGCGGTGATTTGTTGAACTTGTTGGCCACTTTGGGTACCAAACAGGGTGCGAGAATTGTTCCCGCTATTGTTTGGCAAAGGTTTGCCTGTTGAATCCAGTGAGCCAAGGACGGTTTCAATCTTGCTGTCAGAATCAGACAAGGTACAACCGGCAAGCAGAAGCAGGGAGGCTATGAATAGAAATGCTCTCATCAGGACTTTTCCGCCAACTCACTACTCAGACACAAATGAAACCGGCATCTTGTAACTCCGATTCTCAACTGCCTCACGTCTTCGACGATCTAGGACAATTCAGCTATTTGTATCAGTCCTCACAATCCCTTATCAGGCCCCTTGGTACATTTGCTGCAGTACAGTGACAGGCATTTTTTTGTAAAAATCTGTCGAATGACCCACCGCTCAATCAATAAGTGCATATAATAAATGCCCACACAAGTCAGTTTCGATCACATCCAACGGAATCGAAAGATGTTGGCCAAAATGCTTGCGGTCAGTGTTTTTTAAACATAACTTTATCACGATTGTGGACGCTCAAATTTGCAAATAGTGAGCAAATAGCATTGCTGAAGCGCTGGCAAACTGGAAATCCGGGTGACATCTGAAAATGAGTTTGTTTAACGCAATTGGTGATTTTCTGGACTGGTGGACGGGCGTGCTTGCACAGATGGTCCCATCGGCAATGAAGCGCAAATCCGTTCCCGCGCAAATTGAGTTAGATGTCAGGAGAGATGGCGTCCTTCTCTCCGCTCCCAAAAATGCGAAGATTCAATTTGATCCTGTCCTTATCAAAGATGCTTCGGAATTGGGAAGATTTATTCAAGCATCTGAGGGGGATCTTCGCCGGACAGAAAATGACAAAACCATTCGTTTGACGATCGATAAAGGTCGTTTCATCTCCAGGAAACTATCAGACATTCAACTCCCCAAAAGCATGGGGGAGAATATGGCTGCGATTGACATGCAAGGCGCCACACCGTTCGATCCAAATGAGGTGCATCTTCTGAGAGGAGAAACTAATCAGACTGATAGCTCAACCAGATATGCAATCATAAAAAAAGTGATTGTTGATCCAATTGTGAGACAGGTTGAAACATCCGGTTATCGCATAAATAGCATCGAGTTTCAGGCGGATGGGGAGACTTTTGCTGCAAATCCTGCATCCCTGAAGACCGTCATCCCGTTGCGGCGAGGACAAGTCATGCAAGGCAATATAATGAAACTTGCAATAAGTGTTTTTCTGGTTGGGATTTTGCTGACCCTTGGCAATGTGCATTGGCGTCATCTTGAAGCGAATGCTGCACTTGATCAGGCAATTTCGGAAGAAAGTGAGAAGGCATCAGCTGTCAGACGCCTTATTGCCCAAAGGAATGAAAGCCTGTCGCAGCTGACAACTGTCAGGTCAGAAAAAGATGGAGCGGTCCCCATTGTGGTGGTCATGGAGGAACTCTCGCGCGTGATACCAGACAACACCTGGATAACAGATTTGGAAATCAATGCGGGTGTTGTGAATATCTCAGGCTTCTCAGCAGATGCCGCAAAACTCATACCGATGCTCGAAGCGTCTGAATATTTTCAAGGAACAACGTTTCGCTCGCCGGTTTTGAAGGTCAATGTTCAGGTTGGTGAGCGTTTTTCTATTGTCACACGTACCCGGGTGGAAAAGCCGTCAAATGGTTAGCCTTACTTCCATCATGAACACGTCATTGGGCGCGCAGCGTTTGATCGCCACTGCCATTCTGATCTTTTTTGTGTCTTTGATGTCTTTAACTGCATATTTTGCTGTAAGTACGTTTAAGTCAAACGCTTCGGAGATTGTGGAAAAGCGTTTTTCGCTCGGCCGATTGGTGACCATTTCAGAATTGGGTGCGGCACTGGAGCAGCAGCCAAGTCAGCCGATTGCGGATGGCGCCAGTCAGGAATTTCTCGAGGGCACCAACGAGGCGGTCATACTGGCTGGCCTTCAGGGGCGATTGAACTCGATGGCGAAAGCGCACAAGATAGAAGTGCAGGCGGTGGCAAACTTGCCGATCAGACAAAGAGACGGCATCCGGTTTGCTGGTGTAGCTGCCGATGTTCAAGGGACTGATGAAGCCGTCCATTCCCTGTTGTTTGATATAGAAACAACAACGCCCTACCTGGTAATTCGCAAAGTTAATTTGCGATCGGTTTCAGTTGTGAATTCACGTCAAAAAGGGCCGCCAATTTTGCTTGCGCGGGTCGAATTCTTCGGTGCCCTGTCTCCATCACTGGAAGCGGAGGTCACACAATGAGTTTTCTTTTTAAATTCATATGTGTTTGTGGCGGAGTTGCAGTTCTCGTTGCCGCCAATCTCTTCCGATATAACGAACCGATTGATGTCAGGCCATTAATCGCGAATAAGCAGGGCGCGAGACAGTCCCTCATATCACAAGAGACAACCGATTTGAGTTCAGTGGCGCAATTGTCAGAACTCCAATTTGTTCAAACCTTTTCCAGGCCACTATTCAGCGAAACGCGAAAGAAGTTTGTTAAACCAGCACCAAAGAAAAAGCAGCCCGCAAAGAAGGTTGCGAAAAAGAAAGCCGATCCAACCAAACCAGCGCCGAAGATACGTATTTTGGGACTGAGCACCTCAAATGGCGCAAAAAAAACACTCATAAAGTTGGCGGGTTCTCCCAACCCTGAATGGGTAAGCGAAGGGGAGAAAATTGGAGGCTGGGAAGTGGTTGAAATCGCCACCGATTCAATCAAGATAGCCAATGCTAACCGAGAGGTCTCGATTGACCTTTTCCCGAAGCAGAAATAAGCTTCAAAAGAAGCAGAAACAAGATGCGCAAGAGGGCTTTGCGCTAATCGTTGTACTGCTATTCCTGTTGGTCGCAACAGCCATCATCACACCAATGGTGCTTGCCGCGAGAACGGACTTCCTGCTTTCTTCCCGTACCTACCTGAACACCAGACAGTCAGCAATGTCAGAGGGGATTTTGAACATCATCGCAAGGGAGATTGCCCTGCAGGGGGTGGAAAAGAACGAGGCTTTGCTGTTTGATTCAACACCAATGCAAACAGGATGTGGTGATTATCGTATAACAGTATCAGTGCAGGATCAGTCAGGCACAATCGACCTTAACGCAGCACCCGAAGAACTGCTGGAAGAAGGCTTCAAGGCACTGGGTATTGCAACCTCGGATTCGCAACGTTTGGCGAGATTGGTTGTTGCGTATCGATCACCAAAAGAAAGTACTGGAATAGAACCTTCCGGTGTCGGTGATCTTGTAGCCGGATTGAAATATTTCGCGTTCGAGGCTGTTGAAGAATTGTATGAGTTTCCTGGACTTTCAAAAATGCCGCCAGAGCTGATTTCCCAAGTGTTCACAACCTATAGCAGACGTGCGACAGTTACTTCGCAAAACATGTCAGCATTATTGTCTGAAGTTTTGCCGGATCGCCCAACCGGGCAATATCCGTTCATTGTTGAAGCAGAAGAACCTGTATTGTTTTCTGAGATACGAGTGCTGGTTGAAAATTCTCAGTTTGATGCGCGAGGTTTCAGTGGCGCCATCATAGAGACCCCGGATCCTAATTCTGGTATATTCAATGTAAAGGAACGCACAAATGATCCAGGCATCTTGGGGGGCAAGCGATCTTTTGACGCCAACATGAATTGCGCGGAACTGTTTGGTGACGAAGTTGCTGCCATCATTTCCGGTTCGTGATCATGCGGTTTTGTGTTTTGAATGGTAGTTGGTTAATGTTTATCTGCGCATTGGGCGATGTTGACTGAATCGGGTGTCAGACGTGTTGGATTCATCTAAATCTTTCAAGGATTTTCTTAATTACCTTGAGCAAAGCAATGTGCTGTCAGCAGAGTCGGTTACCCGTGCAATGAACGCGTTTTCGTCTACGGATCATGCTGCTGATACTGTCATGATCGAGTTGGGGTTGACCAAAGAAGAGGACCTTGCCAACTACCTGAACCGCTTTTTCAATTTGCCAAAGATGCAGGCAATTCCGGACGATATTCACCAGGAATTGTTTGAGAAAGTGGGGTTCGAATATCTTCAAACGAACGAGATTCTGCCTCTCGAACTTGAAATCGACACGCTGGTACTGGCAACCGCAGACCCCTTTGATACAGATGCGGCTGAAGCACTGGCATATGAGTTTGACCGCCAATTATCGTTGAGAGTGTTCCCACGCAACCAGATTACAGAAAGCCTCGCCCGGTATCAGGGTGCCAGTGATGTGGCGTCGAACCCGCTGGAAGCGACCGACTTTGATGGGGAAAGCGATAGCGAAGATATCAATCGCCTCAAAGATTATGCACGTGAAGCACCTATTATAAAGTTCGTCTCAAAAATTATTCAGCAAGCAGTGGATCAGGGGGCAACTGATCTGCATATCGAACCCATGTTGGACCGGGTCCGCATAAGGTTCCGCAAAGACGGAATGCTGAGTGTTGTGGATACTGCACCCAAGGAAATGCATGCTGGTATATCAACCCGCATCAAAATCATGTCACGCCTGAACATCGCAGAAAGACGCTTGCCGCAAGACGGACGGATGAGGATACCGGTTCGCGGACAGGAAATTGATCTGCGCGTTTCAGTGCTGCCGACAGTCCATGGCGAAACCTTCGTGTTGCGGGTGTTAGACCGTTCCGGCGTTGAATTAAGCCTGAATGCTCTTGGCTATGATGATGACACTATTTCAAAACTTATTGACTTGGTGAATGTGCCTAATGGGATTGTATTGGTAACCGGTCCAACGGGTAGCGGTAAAACAACAACGCTTTACTCTCTTTTGAATAAGCGCCTGGCAGATGAAGTGAAAATTTTCACTGTCGAAGATCCGGTGGAATATCGTCTTGAAGGCATAACACAACTTCAAGTCGAGCCTGCAATTGATTTAACGTTCTCGCGTGCCCTGCGATCGGTGCTTCGACAAGACCCGGACGTTATTCTTGTGGGTGAGATTCGTGATCGCGAGAGCGCACAGATCGCAATACAGGCCTCGCTGACCGGTCACCTTGTTCTTTCTACACTGCACACAAACAGTGCCGCCGGTGCACTGACCCGCCTTCGTGACATGGGGGTTGATTCATTTTTGATCGGGGCTTCGATCCGTGCGGTCGTTGCTCAACGACTGCTTCGCAAAGTGTGTGATCAATGCAATGGTCAAAAGTCAGACATTGGTGTTTCATCCGAAGAAAGATGCGGCAATTGTCGGGGCACAGGATATTCCGGACGCACGGTTACCTATGAGATATTGGAAATCTCACCGGAACTCGGTGCCATGATTACACGGGGCGCAGAGGAAGAAGAGTTGACCCAATATGCTCGCGATAACGGTATGGTTTCGATGCGGGAAAGGGCGCAATTACTGGTGGATCAGGAGATCACAGATCAGGCGGAAGTAGGGCGCGTCCTTGAACTTGGAGGAGGGTAGGCTTTGGCCGCTGAATCCCAACAATTCCATTACAGGGCATATGCCACCAATGGCGCAAAAGAATCCGGGATAATTGAGGCTTCGGACCTTGGTGAAGCTGCGCGCAAGCTATCCAGAATGGGTAAAACTCCTTTCGAGCTAAAGCCAAGTAAGGGAAAGGCGGCTGGAACAAGATCGACTTCGCTTTCCGGCCTCTTTCAAAAAGAGCTGGATTTGACACGGTTCTTCTCCGACCTATCCGTGATGCTCAATGCCGGTTTCAACGTGGATATTGCTCTGGGGGCTGTTGCAAATGCTGAGACCGACAGGCGTCAGAAAGCAAGAATTCAGCAAATCCACACCCGAATATCTGAAGGAAAATCCGTAGCGGAAGCTTTTTCCAGTCAACCCGAAATACCGGCTGATGTTGTGGCGTTAGTGGCTAGCGGCGAGAATTCGGGACAGATGGCATCTGTTTTTGCGGAGTTGGCAAAAAACTTCAAACGGCGTGCGGAACGAAGAAGTGAAGTTCTGGAGGCGGTTCTGTATCCGGCTTTTCTGATTGTGGTCTTGTTTGGCACGTTGTTGCTGCTTTCGGTTTATCTGGTTCCATCCATTGAACCAATTTTTGAAAATGGCGGTGCAGAGAAACCGCTGGTCGTCAACGTTTTGAGCGGGTTGGGTTCGTTTGTTTCTGAATTCTGGTTGCCTGCGCTGATTGTCATTGCGTTATGTGGATTGCTTTTGGTTCCATTGTTACGCTCTCAATCTTTCAAGATCGGTTTGAATAATATTCTGCTTAAATTGCCACTGGCCGGAACGATTATTTTTCAAACAACAAGGGCTCGCTATTTGCATTCGAT
This sequence comes from Rhizobiaceae bacterium, assembly GCA_030065115.1. Taxonomy (GTDB): domain Bacteria; phylum Pseudomonadota; class Alphaproteobacteria; order Rhizobiales; family Rhizobiaceae; genus JAALLB01. Next base: position 7,542 of record JASJDO010000056.1, read on the forward strand.
GGCTTTGCTGCTGTCTAACGGTGTTCCGCTTCATGATGCGATGCAACTTTCATCTGTAGGGGCTCCGGTTGAAAAGCACAGGGTCGGTCTTGAAAAGGCGCGCGAAGAGGTGACAGGTGGCTTGCAACTCTGGAAAGCGCTTGAAAACAGTTCGGTTTTTGACGACTCCCTGGTTTCTCTTGTGAAACTGGGTGAAGAATCCAATAACCTTGCGCCAATTATGGAACGCGCTGCTGTGATGACTGAAACCATGATGCAACGCTCCATTTCGCGTATCCTTACGTTTCTGACACCAGCAATTACTATTTTCCTGGGATTGGTTGTCGGCACACTCGTCATTTCAGTTATGACTGCGTTGCTCAGCATCAACGAGATCGCGATCAGATGAAGAGACAATCAGTTAGCCATCAACAAGAAACGCATGTTCCTGATGGTGAAGATGGCTTCACAATGATTGAATTGCTGGTCGTCTTGACCATTGTGATGATGGTGTTTGCGGGCCTTTCCAGCACGATGTTCCGACGTGACAACACACGCGGGGTGGCAGAAATTGCTAGAGATGTTCAAACGATAGTCTACCGTGCCAGAGCAAATGCGATTGGAACCGGAATACCCCAGCGTGTATGGCTTGATCTGGAAGCCAAGCAATTTTCCTATGGTTCGAATGAACTTGTTTCAGTCCCTGAGAATATCGGCCTCAAAGTAACAACCGGTAGGGAGTTGATTTCTGCAGCCGGCAATATCGAACTCGTGTTTCTCGCTGATGGAAGTTCTTCGGGTATGGATGTTGTTTTCTCAAATGCAAGTCTGGATGAAAACCAGCCTGCACAAAGGCTTAAAACCAAACTGCGGGTGAACTGGCTTACCGGCTTGCCAAGCATTGTACCGGAGGAGTGATGAAAAGCATGAACCGCACAGAGGCTCAGGATGATGGCTTCTCTCTCTTGGAGGTCATTATTGCCTTCACCGTTCTTGCAATATCCCTGTCGATCGGTGTGCAAACCATTTCTGGAGGAACGGGTACATTCAAAAAGTCTGCAGAAATCAGCCGAACCGCGATAGCGATTGATGAATTGTGGAGCACTAAGATCCGCGAAATTAATAACGAGGAAAACCGCAGCGGCGAACTCGAGAACGGCGTTAAATGGCGATATCGGAGTACGGCCATTCCGGGCAAAACCACGGTCCCGCTTTACGTCGTGAAAGTCTTGGTAACGGAAACTGATTCCTGGGAAAAGGCCGTTGATTTCACCTATTTCGTTTCCGGAAAACCTTAGCAAATGTTTCTCGTTGGAAAACAACCCATTTCTGACAAGCTGAACGGAAGTGACGAAACCGATTCCGGCTTCACGTTGGTCGAAATGCTGGTTGCGCTGGCTGTGTTGGCAATTATGGGCGCTCTGATGGCTAGTTTTCTGTCGCAGTTGCGGACAGTGAACCGGTTCGAAGCTGAAATCGCAAAGCAGACAGAGTTGGAAGCGGCCGCTTCATATTTGCAAAGGCTGTTTACTTCCGTTCGACCAATCAAACTTCTGAATGCAGAGCCTGATACCAATCCCTTGTTCGATGGGCAGAAAACATCTGTCGAAACGGCCATTGTCACGAGGCAGGGAATTTACTCGCTTGGGTTAAGGGACGTCAAAGTGTTCCTTCAAGAATCGTCTGGAAAGACCAATCTTGTACACACCCTCGCACCACGAAGAGTAGTGAACGGCAAGCCGGTGCCACCCGCGGGGCCGCCAATACCGATCATTGATGATATTGATACCATTCAGTTTGAATATTCATCCGGTTCAAGTTGGTCAGATAGCTTTTCAAAGGACGGGGAAATACCAAGCGCAATGCGAATAACCATCAGAGCAACAGTGGACAAACGGGTTCTTTCTGCAACGGCAATTACGCAAATAAACTGACATGATCAGTAAATTTGGGTTACCTATTTAGGTTTTTGAAGAGCTGCACACAAAAGCAAAGCTGAAATTAACTCTTGTCCTCAGCTGGGTTGGACTCGAGCTCAGAAAAGTGATAATCTTTTGTTTAAGGGGTTCATAATAGCTTATGGAGGTCGTTTTGAAAAAAGCGATTGGGCAATTAGGCGTATTGTTGGCTGTATTTTTGGCCGGTAATGCGTACGCCAGTGAAGATATTCCTGGTTCTCAAAAAACATTGAGTGGTTCGGAAGTTCGCATTGACCTTGGTCCAGACTATAGCAATGCGATTCTAACTGTTTCCGGCCCCAACGGTTTTTCTGCCAGATCAGAGTCAAAATCCGGATCCGTCGCGATCGACTTGATCAAGGCAGGCGGTACAGGCATTGGTACTTACACTTACCAGGTGACCGCAGCATCTGCCAAAACAGAGACAATTCAAAAACCCTTAAACAACGGTCGTGAAGGCGGTGTTGATAATGCAACACGTCAGGTTGGGGTATCCATGTCTGGCTTTTTTGCTGCGAAAAATGGTTTGATTGTTGACCGGTCTAATCAGACCGAAGAAGCCCAGTAGGGAGATTTTATTATGAATAGTTTGAAAAAATATCTGGGTGCAACCGCAGCGTTGGCTTTGTTAGGAACTGGTACTGCAAGCGCGGACAACGTAATTAACGATGATCTGATTGTTACCTTTAGCGCGTGCGTTGGAAATGACTGTGCAAATGGAGAAAGCTTCGGGTTCGACACACTGCGGTTGAAAGAAAACAACTTGCGTATTCATTTTGATGACACTTCGAATTCAGCATCATTTCCCAATAATGACTGGCGAATAACAGTCAATGATTCATCAAATGGTGGTGCAAACAAATTCTCGATTGACGATGTAACCGGCGGAAGAACACCATTTACTATTGAAGCTGGTGCTCCTTCAAACTCGCTGTTTGTTGACGATGGCGGGAGAGTAGGCTTAGGCACATCGACACCAGTGGTCGATTTACACGCGGTTTCTGGTAACACGCCAACACTTCGTCTCGAACAGGATGGTTCTTCGGGTTTTACGCCTCAGACTTGGGATTTGGCCGGCAATGAAGCGAATTTCTTCGTTCGTGATGTGACGAATGGCAGTAGGCTGCCGCTACAAATCAAACCAGGAGCGCCTAGTAACTCGATTTATGTTGCTGCCAGTGGTGATGTGGGAATTGGCACCACTTCACCTGACGCTGAGTTGGATGTTGATGGCGGAAGTGAAACTGCAATCTTGATGCTGTCGCAGAACGGCACAGTACCTACGCAGTGGGAGTTCAAGAACAATGCCGGTTCCGGTCGTCTAACCATTGGTTTGAATGGCGGAGCTGATCCTTTCAAGGTCGACGATGGTGCGGTTACCAACTTGTTCCGCGTTGGGTTCCCGGATGCAAATACTGTCGAGGTTAACGGCAATCTCAACATATCTGCTCAGTGTGTAGAGCAAGACGGTGCTTGCGCCGACTTTGTGTTTGAGCCTGACTATCAGCGGATGTCTATTGCAGATCTAAAAACATTTGTCACCGAGAACAAGCATTTGCCAGATATTCCGAGTGCCAAAGAAATGCAGGAAAACGGGATTTCAGTCCAAAAAATGCAGGGCCGCTTGCTTCAGAAAATCGAAGAACTCGTTCTTTATACAATCGATCAGCAAGAAACGATCGAAGCTCTGAATTCTCGTTTGGAGCAGGTCGAAAAAGACGGCTGATTTCTCTGAGATATTTTGTAAATGGCGCGTGTTTGACACGCGCCTTTTTTATACAATGTCGAAACCAAGCTTGCTGACAGTCTCCAGCTGTTCATTTGAAAACTGACCAAGATCATGGTCTCTGAAGCGCCCAATACTGCTTGGCGCAAAAAGCCCTTGTAGCTGCTTCTTTGTGTCATCGGTTACGTCGATCTCCATAAAACTCAGGATCTCCTCAACCGACTCCTCAGGTGTCTGGCAAAATGCATCATAATTCAACAAAAGGAAGTTCTCGCCCAGTTCGTTCTTTCCAATGGAAATTGCTCGCTTTGTCGAGGTTATCCAAAAATCCAAGGATCTGGAAGGAAGGCTGAGGCTTGAGTCAATATCCTGCGGGGTTAAATGATTTCCCCAGTTGGTCAATTGTTGCTGGTTTTGACTGAAAGCCATATCGAGCCCATGCCTAACAACATGGATGTATTTAATTTTGGGATATCGCTCAATTATCTGCGGTAGAAAGATGTGCGTGTTCGGTTCTTTCCATCCCCATTGGACTTCAGTTCCGTTTGAACGCTGTGCCTCTTGGAGAATTTTCTTACCGGTAATTTCATCTGCGCCGACTGGTTGGGGATGTGAATTCAAGCCATCAACGATTTCAGCAAAAAGTTTCCGACTTTCGACTTTATCCAACTTGGATTTGTTGCCGATCATATGAGCATGAAACAAATCAAGCGCCTGAATGATTTCTCCATCGGTGGGGAAACTTCGGAACCATGCGGGCCGCTTAAGAAAAAAAGTGAATGCCAGATTGTCCAAAGGCCCGTTCAATATACTGCCAATATTGATGCCTAGCGCTTCTATTATTGCCGCAATCAGACGAGTGCCACTTCCTCCCATTCCGCCAATCGCTACAACCGGTGATTGATCCAAAGTTCCTGACATCAAGAAAAGCTCTTACTCTTGTAGTTAAGTCCAATGGCACAATACGAATTTCGAAGGTCTGGTAAAGAGATATGTATCCTTGCGTCCAAGGCCGACTTCTGGGATATAGCTTCCTATAGGTCAATAGCGCCAGGTGGGTCCGCTCCAAAATGATTATATGTGTGCTTGGAATGCATCGTAGCGGCACAAGTTGTCTTTCGGGTTGCCTGGAAGAAGCAGGCGTTCAACTGGGTGATGTTGCTAACGCTTCGCCGAGCAATATTAAGGGTAATAAAGAGAGCAAAGAGCTCAGAATACTCAACGAAGATGTGCTCAATAATAGTGGTGGAAGTTGGGACAATCCGCCGGTGGTCCTTGATTGGACCGATGAGCACCGAGCGCGCCGGGATATCATAATTGAAAAAATGTCAGGCTATGACGTGTTCGGGTTCAAGGACCCAAGAACATTAATAACGCTTCCTTTCTGGCACGAAGCGAGACCGGAATTTAAACTTGTGGGTACATTCAGGAACCCGTACTCGGTTGAAAAATCCCTGATGGTGAGAACGGCACTTCTGCCAGTTACTGAGCCGATCGCCCTATGGTTTGATTATAACAAACGACTTCTGGATTTATGTCGAACACATGATGTTTCGTTAGTGTCCTTTGACCAAAGTCTGGAAGCGTATAATAGGTCGGTATCAGTTTTGGTAAGGCGACTCGGTTTGACACCGCCTGCTGGTGATGTGTTCAGTTTTCCGGAAGATAAGCTCAGATCAAATTCTCCAGTGCGCCAGAGTTCTGTTGCGTTCGATCCGGCACATAAAAAAGAGAGCGACTTGTACAATGCCCTCCTTGAAAAATCGATTTAAAGCTTTGTTCCGCCCAGCGTTTGTTCCCGAGGTGCAAAAGCGCAGTAATCCTGTCCGGCTCTCCATCATCGTCAATTTTTTTAATATGAAACGCGAAGCCGCTCGAACGCTTTATTCGTTGAGCTCCGAATACCAGCAAGGTGTATCGCAGTCCGATTATGAAGTTATTGCTGTAGACAACGGTTCTTCTGAACCGCTATCTCCCGAAGAAGTCACGAAGTATGGCCCAAACTTTAAATACTATTTCCATGACACAAAGTCAGTCTCTCCGTCCGGCGCCGTAAATTTTGCCGCGGGCAAGGCGAACGGAGAAAATGTCGCTGTAATTGTCGATGGCGCAAGGATGGTCACTCCAGGGTTGGTTCGGCTTTGTATAAGCGCCCTGGAAGCCCAACCAATCTCTATTGTTTGCGCATTGGCATGGCATCTTGGCCCAGACATTCAACGTCTTGCCATTGAAAAGGGGTACAATCGGGATGAAGAGGACCGATTGCTGGCGTCAATAGATTGGCAAAGAAACGGATATGGCTTGTTTGATATATCGACAATAGCCCCAGCATCGGCTGACGGGTTTCTTGGAAACCTGCCACCTGAAGCAAGTTTTCTCGCAATGCGGAAGGATCTGTTTGATCGCATTGGCGGTTTGAATGAAGCATTTGTGACACCTGGTGGTGGGCTGGTCTGCCATGATACACTCAAGAAAGCAGTAGAAATCCCCGATGCGCAACCAATCATCATCTTTGGGGAGGGTACCTTTCACCAAATGCATGGCGGTATCGCAACAAATTCAAAAAAAGGCCAACATCCGATTGGAATGTTTCACGAAGAATACGAAAGAATTGTCGGTCAAAAATATACTGCACCTGAAACCCGTGAGCCTTTGGTATTGGGTGCAATGAAAGATGGCGTCAAGCCATTTTTATTCCGTCAATAACGTGAGTTGGTTGAAAATCGCGACTATGCAGAGAATGAACTCATCCAAAAAATTCGCAGTCTTGTTAGCGACTTGGAATGGGGAACGTTTCATCAGCGAGCAATTGCAATCGTTGCAAGCACAAACTGTAGATCATATCGATTTGTGGATTTCTGATGACGGTTCCAGCGACCAGACTTTGAACTTGATTCAAGAATTTTCAAAGGAATGGACCAAAGGCAAACTGGAAGTTCTCCACCATGACCGTTCGAATTCCAAAGATGTTGAAAACTCTGAATATGGATCAAATGAGAACTTTCGCTCTCTGATACTCAATAAAAATATTGATGCAGACTACTATTCATTTTGTGATCAAGATGATGTCTGGGACCGTGACAAGCTCGAACGCGCAGCGGGTTGGCTTGAAAACCAGGGTGATGACTTGCCCAATTTGTATTGCTCGAGAACTCGTATTATTGACAAGTATGGTAATGTGACCGGCAAGGCCCCGCTTTTTTCAAGGCCGCCGAACTTCAAGAACGCGATTGTTCAAAACATCGCTGCCGGGAATACCATTGTCATGAATGCTCAAGCCATGAAATTGGTAAGAGCATCTGCCCGAAGCGCCAATTTCACCAGTCATGACTGGTGGTGCTACATGGTCGTTTCAGCACATGGAGGAAGTGTCAAATATGATGAAATTCCAAGCCTTTCTTACAGGCAACATGATGCAAATTTGATAGGTGAAAATTCCTCCTGGAAGGCCCGGATGACCAGATTGAGACAGGTATTGGAAGGAAGGTTCAAACGGTGGAATGACGCCAACCGAAATGCGCTGAATTCTATTGAAGCAGATTTGCCACTTCAAACACGTCAGTTATTGGTTGATTATGACCGCGCAAGATCGAGAACCGGCCTCCCGGCATTGGTTGCTTTGCGAAAAACTGGCGTGCATAGGCAGACGAGATTTGGTCAGTTAAGCCTTTATTTTGCTGCGGTTATTGGAAAGATTTGACCTTACGGCAATATTTGATAGTGATAGCCTTCAAGGGGTCAGATTACAGGGTAGTATAGTACATGAAGGGTATAATTTTAGCCGGTGGATCTGGAACGAGGCTTTATCCCCTCACCATCGCAACATCCAAGCAATTGTTGCCGGTTTACGACAAGCCAATGATCTACTATCCGCTAAGTGTGCTGATGCTTGCGGATATTCGCGAAATTCTGATCATTTCAACACCACGCGATCTCCCAGCATTTAGGGATCTTCTTGGGGATGGTTCCAATTTTGGTATTTCGCTTTCTTATGCAGAACAGCCTTCGCCAAACGGACTTGCGGAAGCCTTTATCATCGGTAAGGAATTTGTTGGTGATAGCGATGTGGCGCTTATTCTCGGCGACAACATATTTTATGGAGGGGGACTTTCGGCACTGTGTCAGGAAGCAAGACTCAACCGTACTGGAGCCACTGTTTTTGGTTACCGTGTGAAGGATGCAAGATCATACGGTGTGGTCGAGTTCGAACATGGGACCGGAAAAGTTCTGTCGGTCGAGGAAAAACCCGAAAACCCAAAATCCAATTGGGCTTTGACCGGGTTGTATTTCTACGACAATGACGTGTTGGATATCGCTGCAAACGTTGAACCGTCTGATCGTGGCGAACTGGAAATCACCGATGTTAATCGCGCTTATCTCGAACAGGGCAAGCTGCAGGTCAAGCAAATGGGACGCGGGTATGCTTGGCTTGACACCGGCACTTTTGACGGTTTGCATGAAGCATCCGCCTTTGTGCGTACATTGGAAAAACGCCAGGGCATAAAGATCATGTGTCCGGAGGAAATTGGATATTCAAGGGGTTTTCTTTCTGACGAACACATGCTCAAAAGGGCCGCAGAGCTAGGTAAAACAGAATATGCAGAATATTTGCGGTTCTGCGTGGAAGAAAAGAACAGATGATTGAAATCAATAGCTTGGGTCTTGGCCGGGTTGTAGAAATTACTCCTAAACGGTTTGGTGATGACCGTGGATTCTTCAGTGAGACGTATAACAAAAACCGTCTAAATGAGCATGGAATAATTGAAGAATTCGTGCAGGACAATCATTCCCTATCCTCAAAAAAAGGCACTTTGCGAGGATTGCATTTCCAAATTGCGCCGATGGGGCAAGCAAAACTTGTGCGCGTGATAAAAGGTCGTATCTTCGACGTTGCAGTGGACATACAAAAAGGCTCTGAGACGTTCGGACAATGGGTGAGTATTGAATTGTCCGCAGAGAAAGGTAATCAGATTTTTGTGCCCAGCGGATTTGCACATGCGTTTCTGACGCTGGAAGATGACACTGAAATTGCATACAAAGTGGATCAATACTACTCACCAGAGCATGATCGTTCTGTGAGATATGACGACCCGGCTTTTGGAATTGAGTGGCCGAAGCTGGATACTGATTTCGAGCTTTCGGATAAAGACAAGAATGCACCTTATTTGAAGGACCTTTGAGGATCCTTATTGGGCGGAACAAAGATGAGAATACTTGTAACAGGCGGCGCTGGTTTCATCGGTTCTGCCGTATGTAGAAATTTGGTGCGCAATGGCGATAGCGTCATTTGTTATGATGCTTTGACCTATGCTGGGACGCTGTCATCCCTCAAGGAAGTGGAGGATCGCGAAAATTTCAAATTCATAAGGGGTGACATTCGCGACGGTGAATTGTTTCTTGCAGTGTTGCGTGATTACAAAATTGATCGGGTCATGCACTTGGCAGCTGAGAGCCATGTGGACCGCTCCATCGATGGTCCTGGCGAATTCATGGACACCAATATTATTGGAACATTCAGGCTATTAAATGCATCGCTTGAATATTGGCGTGGCCTGGATGAAGCGGCGAAAACCGAATTTCGCTTCCACCATGTTTCAACGGATGAAGTATTTGGCGATCTGCCTTTTGATTCCGGTATTTTCACCGAAGAAACACCCTATGCACCCTCTTCTCCGTATTCGGCCTCAAAAGCCGCATCGGATCATTTGGTTAGGGCTTGGCATGAAACTTACGGACTTCCGATTGTACTATCAAATTGCTCCAACAACTATGGATACTATCATTTTCCCGAAAAGCTCATTCCGCTGGTGACATTAAACGCGCTTGAAGAGAAACCTCTCCCTATCTACGGAACTGGAGAGAATGTCCGGGATTGGCTGTTTGTCGATGACCACGCAAGAGCTCTGGAGCGCGTTATCAAAGGCGGAGCAATTGGGGAAAGCTATAACATTGGTGGAAATGAGGAGCGTACGAACCTGTCTGTTGTGGAAGCAATTTGTGATTTGCTTGACACACGCATGCCACGAAAGAATGGCGAGAAATATCGTGAGTTAATTACATTTGTAACCGATAGGCCGGGTCATGATAGAAGGTATGCGATTGATGCCAGCAAGATCAAAGCTGATCTTGGGTGGACACCGGAGGAAACATTTGAAACAGGCCTTGCCAAAACTGTTGACTGGTATCTTGAAAATCAGTGGTGGTGGGGGCCACTTAGAAAAGAACGGTATTCCGGTGTCAGACTTGGTGCCGAAAATGCTGACAATAGGCAATATTCGCAGAGGAATTTGGTAGATGCTTCGATTGCTGGTTTTGGGGAAAACGGGGCAGATAGCAACGTCGGTGATGACGACGGCGAAGAAAACCATTGAGACAAAGGCTCTCGGCCAAGCAGAATGCGATATTACCTCTTTGGACCAAGTTCAGAAATCACTCAATGACTTCAAACCGGACTTAGTCGTCAATGCGGCGGCGTATACAGCGGTTGATAAAGCAGAAGAGGATGTTGAGCTAGCATTTCGTATAAACCGCGATGGTGCGGGAAACATCGCGCATGTTTCAGGGAAACTTGGCATCCCAATGATACATTTTTCTACCGATTATGTTTTCGATGGAAAAAAGACGGGCCCATATCTAGAGACAGACAAAGTCGGTCCTAACGGAGTTTATGGTCAGTCAAAGCTCGAAGGCGAAATTGCAGTGGCGAAGGCCAATCCTCAACACATTATCCTGAGGACTGCGTGGGTTTACAGTGCGACCGGGAGTAATTTCTTGAAGACGATGTTGCGCCTTGCAGCAGACAGAGATGAGGTCACGATTGTTGCAGATCAGTTTGGAAACCCCAGTGATGCTGTCGATATGGCAGTGGGTGTTCATGCAATCGCCGAAAAATATACAATTAATCCTGACCAAATTAATTACGGGGTTTTTCATTTTTGTGGTCCGGAAAGAATGAATTGGGCGGATTTTGCCAGAGCTATTTTCGAAGAGAGTCGAAAATTAGGTGGTCCTTTCGCAGAAGTCAGGGATATTCCAACAGCGAACTATCCGACCCCAGCCAAAAGGCCCGCAAATTCCAGTCTCAATTGTGACAAGTTCAAAACTGCTTACGAGTATGAAAACTTAGATTTCAGAAGTTCCGTCCGTTCGACTATCAAAGCCTTGCTTTAGTTCAGTTCTTGAACTTCCATTGAGATCAGCTCCAGCGGTACCTCGGATTTGTTCATTCGGATTCCGACAAACATGCGGAAGAATTTAGCCTCATCTGCAAACGACAAATCTGCTTGATTTTGATCATTCAGAATCAATCCTGATAGTCGGATGATCCCGTCCTCATGCGCCAACAAATTGGCATTTAGTCGGCCCCTATGAGCGGCGAGTAAAAAACGCCCCTTTTTGCCCAATGGTTTTTTGTTCTCATCGAATGT
>JASJDO010000057.1 GCA_030065115.1 Rhizobiaceae bacterium
TGTAAAAGCCTGTTTCGCAGTTCAGGGTCATCAATATCTTTGAGCAGATTTTGCAACCTTTCCTGATCCTGCGGAGAAAGGGGTTTGGTTGTTTTGCTGCCATCGGTAGCCTGTGTTGTCAGCACAGGTTTCTGCAGAATTTTTATTCGCTTTATAGCCTCAAACCCAAAAAACACATTGACCCTCTCAATGATATGCTTCTGGTCGTGTTGAAAGAAGAGGGCAGCAGACGGTTCGCACGCCACAACAAGAACGCCAGGTTCAAAGAGATCTTCTTCATTGCGTTTTCTTGGCCAGTCAATCTTTTCAGGCCGTGTTGTGAATGCGTAGTCGGGGCCAGCAAGTTCTTGCCATGCCTTTACAAGGTCCAGTTTCATCCCCGTTTTGCGGGCAAGCACAGGTTCCAGAACGTTGCCAAGCACTTCGGTTATCGATTGTGCCCGGCCTTGGCGCGCAGTTTTTTCCGCTTTGTTCTGTGAAGACTTTGCAGCCATACTTGATGTTTCCGGATTTCAATCGACATAGAGTACCACCTGATGGTCGGAATCAACAATGGCGTCACAATTTTCCAAAGATTTGCTCGAATGGTACAAGGTGCACGCACGTACAATGCCCTGGCGCGTGCCACCTCTGGACTACGAAAATGGAAGAAGAGCAGACCCTTACCGGGTCTGGCTATCAGAAATCATGTTGCAGCAGACACAAGTTGTGACCGTGAAGGCGTATTTTCAAAAGTTTACTGAGCTCTGGCCCAACATCCACGACCTCGCGGCTGCAGACCTCGAAGATGTGCTGAAAGCGTGGGCGGGATTGGGTTATTATTCACGCGCAAGAAACCTCAAGAAATGCGCCGACCAGATTGTGCTCGATCACAATGGACGTTTTCCCGAATCCTATGACAAATTGAAGAAACTTCCCGGCATTGGGGATTACACAGCCGCCGCCATCGCTTCAATTGCATTCGGTCAGGCGGTGCCCGTTGTAGATGGAAACGTAGAGCGTGTGTTCGCCAGAACCCACCGGATCACTGAAACTTTCCCAAAGGCAAAAGCAAAAGTGAGGTCTCTGGTTGAAGCATCACTTGATACTGAAATTCCTGGTGAATTTGCCCAAGCCACAATGGATTTAGGGGCTACAATCTGCACGCCACGCAATCCGGTTTGCAGACTGTGCCCGGTGAATGCTGTATGTGAAGGCTTTGCCCATGGCGATCAGAACACTTACCCGCTAAAAGAACCAAAGAAGAAAAAGCCGACGAGGGTAGGAGCGGCCTATGTGTTGCTCAATCAGGCAGATGAAGTGTTTCTCTGTAAACGCCCAGATAAAGGCCTTCTTGCAGGAATGACACAGGTTCCAACAACCGACTGGACCGCTTCACAAGATGGAGCAGTGGGCACGGTCAATGCACCAGTCAAAGGGGATTGGAAACTGATGGGGAACGCAAAACACACCTTTACCCACTTTCATTTGGAACTTGAAGTCTGGGTTATCCAAATCAAAGGCGATACTGATATGAACGGTTGGTGGTGCGCTTTCCGGGACATAAAAAACGAAGCCTTACCTAAGGTTATGCACAAGGTTTTGACAGTGGCAGACTCACAACGCGTTGCAAAATAAGATAAATACCTAATCGATGAGTCTCCGGGAGTGTGGGGACGACTCATAGCCAAGATGCAGAGATTCTGATCATGTTTGCTATGATGGACAACCTAGGGAGTGAATTGTTTGCCGCGATCCGCTCTGTTGGGAAATACACGAAGGCCTCACTTACCTCAATTCCATTGTCTCTGATGTGTTTTGGCCATGTCGCGGCTGGCGATTTTTCCATACAGCTTGGTGTCAATCCAAACTGGCCTGCAGGTGCAAATGGACCGGTAAATTTCACACTTACTGATCAATTTGGGTTTCAATTGGATGTAAGTGCAACCATTACGCAAGTGGGTGGAACGCCGGTCGGTGGATTTCCGCTTGATGAAGTCGGATTTTTTGGCACGCAAACCTCTATAGGTACAATTTGGGATTCGGGTGCGGGTTTAAGCGGCATAGGAGAAGCCACAAACACCGCCTCGCTATCATTTCTTAGTGGTGGCAATCCAATTCCAGTAGACAGTGTGTCATTTGTGATCAGCGATATCGACTCAGTGGACAACAACGCGACCACTGACCGTTGTGATTTTGTAACGCTCACAGGTGACGCAGGAAATCCCACGCTGGCTCTCGTGAACCCTCTTTCTGCTGCAACAAGTGTTAGAATCGGGCCAGCGACCGGTTCCGGTGCAACGGGAGCAATTGCAGCCAATCAGGCACAGTGTATCTACAACACCGGGGCTGCGGCTTCACCCAGTTCAGCGGGAGACGACAATGGCTCCATTTTGGCAACCTGGCCCGCGGGGACAACAACAACAACAGTCGCTTATGATGAGTCGATAGAGAATGTGCTTGGAATTACCAATGCCGATGCTGCAGCAAGGGGGATCGGTATCTGGTCAAGTTCCCTGATCGTGGTCAATCAATCGATAAGCATGGTCAAATCTGCCGACATTCCAAGTTATGTGGGGGCCGGTGAAACAATCAACTACACCTACACCATTACCAATGATGGACCACTGCCCATCAATACGGCACAGGACATACAGATTTCTGATGACCAGATTGGTACGTTTACATGTCCTGCAATTGCGACACCTGTTCCAACGGGCGGCACATTCGTCTGTACTGCGTCATACGTGACAACTGCCACAGACGCCGGGTCAGCCAATGTTACCAATATCGCAACTGCTGCGGTTGGTACGCCCGGCCAGGCATTTGCAACTCGATTGCAATCGAACAGTGACAGCCAGATTGTTGTGCGTGAAATTCCGGCAATCACGCTATCAAAAGCCGCTGGCACACCAACCTTTGCAGCCGGTGGAAATTCTCTTTTGACCGATGGTGGCGATACGATCACCTACTCATACACAGTCCAAAACACCGGAAACGTTCCGGTTTCCGGAGTTGCGATATCCGATGTTGGTCCAACTTTTAACGGTATCGCTGGGACAGGAACCTTGTCCGCATTTACACCGGCTTCAGCAGCGATCGCCGTTGGTGCGACGCAGGTTTTCACCGCAACTTATACGCTGAGCCAACTAGATGTCGATAATGCCGGTGGCATTACTGACGGAGTATCAAATACAGCGAGCGCAAGCGGTGCATCTGCTGGCGGTGTGCCTGCTGTTTCAAACAACTCCACCGCGCAAACATCCATTCCGCGTGATGCGGCAATTTCAGTAACCAAAACGGCTTCCGACACTCTTAACGTGCCACAGGGTGTCACGGTCACCTATACCTATCGCGTAACCAATACAGGTAATCAGACGATCTCGAACATAGCGCTTTCAGACAGCCATAATGGCAGTGGTCCACCGCCCGTTCCAACAGGCGAAAACCTCCTCGCGGACAATGGTGTGGCAGGAGACTCCAGTGATGCGGTTGCTGATGGTGTTTGGGACAATCTTGCACCGGGCGACATTGTTGAGTTCACAGCGAATTACACCGTCACTCAAAGTGATGTCGATACACTCCAATAGCGCTTGGAGCCTAAGCCCCTGCTGCCATGACCTCTGAGCGATAGGCTTTTCTCAGGTCATCAATAGGCAGTAGTTTTTTACCATCCCTGAAATGCCAGAATGTCCAACCATTACAGGCGTCCAATCCCTGAACTTTCGCGCCCATTTTGTGAATGGAAGCCGTCTCGTTTTCATATTCTAGCGACCCATCGACGCGAACTTTAACTTTCCAACGTTTCTTGGAATCTGAAAGAATGGCGCCTGGCTTCAGATAACCGGTTTCAATGAGAGAGCCAAAAGCAACACGAGGCTCGGCTCGCTTTCCGGTAGTCACCACCAGTTGAGGAGATTTCACAACTTCAACAGCATCAATACGCTCAATCGCCGCCTTGATATATTTGTCTTCGCGGTCAATTCCGACAAAGTTGCGGCCAAGACGCTTGGCGACAGCCCCGGTGGTTCCTGATCCAAAGAACGGGTCAAGAATAACATCGCCCGGCTTGGATGAAGACATGATCACCCGGTGCAGCAGCGCTTCCGGCTTTTGAGTGGGATGAATTTTGTCACCGTTCTCATCTTTCAACCGCTCACCACCATTGCAAATCGGAAAGAGCCAATCAGAACGCATTTGCACTTCATCATTAGCCATTTTCATGGCGTCGTAGTTAAATGTGTATCCCTTTGCGTCTTGCGAGGGAGAGGCCCAGATCATGGTTTCATGAGCATTGGTGAAACGGCGCCCCCGAAAATTGGGCATCGGGTTGGTTTTGCGCCAGATAATATCGTTGAGCACCCAGAACCCAAGATCCTGTAGTGTTGTCCCGACCCGGAATATGTTGTGGTATGAGCCAATCACCCAAATGGTGCCGGTTGGTTTTAATACACGGCGAGCGGCAAGCATCCATGCGCGTGTAAATGCATCATAAGCTTCAAAGGTTGAAAATTGATCCCAATGATCGTCTACCGCATCAACCTTGGATTGATCGGGCCTATGCAACTCTCCCTCCAACTGGAGATTGTAGGGCGGGTCAGCGAAGATCACATCAACTGAGTTTTCAGGAAGTTGTTCCAGCGCAGCGACACAATCGCCTTTTATAATGGAATTTAGCCAAGGCTGACCGCCTTTGGATGTGCGGCCAAGATCGGCCAGCTTGAGAACGCTCATTTTCTGCACCCTACGCAATACAAACGGGTTTATGATGAGCCAATTCTTACCGAATAGGGTAAACAATGGGTTACGATTCGAAAGGAAGTGTTGTGCCAGAAATTCAGCTTGTGATTTTTGACTGTGATGGTGTCTTGATCGATTCCGAAATTGTCGCTGCTGCTGCGGAACTTGAGGTCTATTCGGAGTTCGGAGTGGAAATGGATATCCATGAGTTTTCACAACGGATGGCTGGTCTGAGCGCGCATGATGTTCGAAAAGCCATTGAAACGGATTTGGGAATGGAATTGCCGGATCGGGTAATTCCTGAAACCCGAAAACTTGTGAATGAAAAGGTGATTGCCGAAGCCCAACTCATTCCCGGCGCTGATACGGTTTTGGATCTGTTGGATCAGGCTCGGTGCATTTGTTCCAATTCTCCGCCCGAACGTTTGAAGCAGGTTCTCACCCGCGTTGGTTTGCATGACAAGTTCAGACCTTATGTATTCTCGGCGCAGGAGGTCGACCCGCCATTGTTCAAACCAAGACCAGATATTTTTCTCAAAGCGCTGAAAGAGTTCGAGGTGTCGCCCCAAGATACGATTGTCGTAGAAGATTCTGTGCCTGGAGTTGAAGGCGCGCGCAGGGCAGGGTGCCGTGTCATAGGTTTTACTGGTGCAACGCACAGCTATCGGGGGCATTCTGACCAGTTGATAGACGCAGGTGCGGAAACCGTCATCAGCAGGATGGGTGATTTACCGGGTGTCGTAGAAGCGTTTGGACATTGGAGCGGAGTGATTTAGGCGCCTGATGTCGAAAAACCTGGAACTTTTTTGAGAATGTACTGGATTGTGATGTCTTAATTCTTGTATAAAAAAGTCTAGTTATTATGAGTAGGCAAAAACATGCGTCTGACCAAACAAACCAACTACGCGATACGGATCATGATGTATTGCGCGGCAAACAAGGAAAATCTTAGCCAGATTCCAGAGATTGCCAAGGCGTACGGTCTTTCAGAGCTGTTCCTGTTCAAAATCCTCAAGCCTTTGACCAAAAATGGTCTGGTGGAAAGTATCAGAGGCCGAAACGGAGGCATAAAGCTTTCAAGAGATGCAAGCGATATCCGCCTTTCAGAAGTTGTTCGGGTTACCGAAGATAATTTCAATATGGCAGAATGCTTCAGTGAAGAAGGTGCCGACTGCCCGCTGGTAGACTCATGTGAATTGAATTCTGCTCTTCGCGAAGCCTTGGCAGCATTCTTCAATGTGCTGGACAAATACACAATCGAAGATCTTGCCGTTAACCGATATAGAATTGATAAATTGCTCGGTATCGATGAGCTAAAGGCTGCTGCAAATGGCTGATACTACCCACAGTTGGGCGAGTGCTATTCATAAACAGGATGTTACGAGTTCATTGGTTATTTGGGTCAACTGGAAGCCGAGAATAGCCCGCCGCCCCAGGCACTAGCGTTCTGTTGAGAAGTCTAGTGTCCCTTCATGTGGAAAGTGGGTCTTTTGTCGCCAAGTGCGTGTTTATTCACCAGCCTCATTGGCGGGTTGTGCGTTTAGCTGGCCATATTTCTCTTCACCGATTTTCTCAAGAAGCTCGAGTTGGGTCTCAAGAAAATCGATATGACCTTCTTCGTCGGTAAGCAGTTCCTCAAAAATGCGCATTGAGACGTAGTCACCGCTTTCCTGACAGATCTCGCGCGACTTTGCATATGAAGCTTTGGCGGTAAATTCGCCTTCAAGATCGGCTTCAAGAACTTCTTTCACATTCTGACCGATTTTCAGCGGGGCAACCGTCTGGAGGTTAGGATGACCTTCAAGGAATATGATACGCTCAATAATCTTGTCAGCATGGGCCATCTCTTCGAGAGATTCTTCCCGCTCTTTTTTTGCAAGCAGGCCGTAACCCCAATCATCAAGAAGACGGTAATGCAACCAGTATTGGTTGATCGCGCCCAGTTCCAGAAACAGTGCTTCGTTCAAGCGCTCGATTACCTTCGCGTCACCCTTCATGATTTTTCTCCGATTTTGAGTACAAATTTCTAGTTTAGAATTATTCTAAAAAGATAATGTAATTGAATAATATGTCAACGCGCCAATCTCACTTTTCCCGGAAAAGGGAAGCGAAATTTTGCGGTGTCGGGAAGGAATGTTTGGGTTAGGCTCAAATAACTCAAGCCGCATGGGTTTTAGCTATGCGATGGCGTGCCAGCATTCGGGCTGTTTCACATTGCTGATGTTTGTCTTTGAGCCGTGAAATAAATTGGATCACCACTTCCTCGTCGCTCTGCATATCACGATGGAAGTCCTGGGTCGTGTCAACGATCAAATCCACTAGCCTAGGAAAGCAGCCGCAACACCGACCGCGCTTACCCATCTCGTGATATACCTGCGCGGGTACAATCAATTGCCACGGATCATTGTTCAGAAGATCAGTAATGACCGATCTGATCTCATTTTCCGTAACAATGTTGCAACTGCAGACAATCATGTTGTTTCTAACACGTGAGTAACTTTCATTTGTAGATAATAAAAGCAGATAAAATGAGTCAAGAATTATCTTTTAGAATGATTCAAACCTGCAAACCCGGCGTTCAGTTTTTGCAGGAAATACAAAAGCATTCGTCTGATTTCTCAAGCGCGTTATTGAAGCGTGTTTGTTGAAAGGTCTTCGGTAAGGATTGCTTTAATAGTAGCGGCTGGAACAGGAAGAAGGACTTTCCCGATTGATCGCAGAGTAATTGCAAGCACCTCTGCTGCATTCAAAACCTCTTCACAACGGTCCGGACAAATCAGACCATCAAGACACAGAGTGATTGTCGTTTCTTCATCGTGAACTCTGCTAATAAGAGATGAGAGTCAATTCTCGACAGACACACTCTATTAAGAGTTGGAGTCAGACAGTATGTATTAGAATAATTCTAAACTATACTTTTTTAATCAAGTTTATTGACTCAGATATTATGATCTGCAATATGACTGCAACTTACAAAAAGTTGGAGTTGATTATGTCCCTGAAATCCAAGAGCTTGTACGCCGCAATCATGGCTGCATTTATGGTGCCTGCTACACCGGCAATTGCGGGTGATACGGTGAATATCTATTCGTATAGGCAACCTGATCTCATCGCGCCACTGCTGGCAGAGTTTACAAAGCAAACCGGTATTGAAACCCAGGTTCAGTTCTTGAAAAAGGGTATGGTCGAAAAGCTCAAGGCGGAGGGTGCCAACTCGCCGGCAGATGTGATCCTGACCGTGGATATTGGACGTCTTTCGGCGATCACAAATGAAAATCTGACCCAACCTGTTAGCAACGAAGCAATCAACAACAACATCCCGGCCAACTATCGTGATCCTGCCGGCGCATGGTTTGGTCTCACAACCCGTGGACGTGTAGTCTATGCATCAAATGACCGGGTTGAGCAGGATACCATCACTTATGAGGAACTCGCTGATCCAAAATGGAAGGGCAAGATTTGCACCCGCTCTGGCCAGCATGCTTATAACATTGCTTTGATTGCTTCGATGATTGCGAACAAAGGAGCCGAGTATACTGAAAACTGGCTCACTGGCGTTAAGAACAATTTGGCACGCAAGCCGGATGGGAATGATCGCGCTCAGGCAAAAGGTATTTTCTCCGGCGAATGTGATCTCGGCATTGGCAACACCTATTATGTTGGTTTGATGCAGAACAACGAAAAAGATCCAGAACAAAAGGAATGGGCGGAATCCATGAAAGTTCTTTTCCCGAACACTCAGGATCGGGGTACCCACGTCAACTTGTCTGGCATGGCACTTGCCAAGCATTCTCCGAATAAGGATGCAGCCTTGAAACTAATGGAGTTCCTCTCAAGCGGAACTGCTCAGGAATTGTATGCAGAAGTCGTATACGAATATCCGGTCAAACCCGGAACAAAACCATCAGCGACAGTGGCTGCATTTGGAGAAATCAAGCCTGACAGTTTGTCATTGGATGAAATCGCAAAATTGCGTAAAGAGGCATCGCAACTTGTCGACAAGGTCGGCTATGATGATGGACCTTCCAGTTAATGAAATCTGCACAGGCAGTAAATATTAAACCGAATAGTGGAAATCGCGCCGGGTTTTTGGTACCTGGCGCGTTTTCTTTGGCGCTTCTTTTGTGCCTGCCGATCTTTGTTTTGTTTTTGCTCGCTTTCGATGGTGATCTGGAGAGTTTTACCCATATAGCGCGCACAGTTCTGCCGAGCGCCGGCGCAACCACGGTGTTGCTGATGCTGGGAGTGGGGCTTTTTACAGCAATACTTGGCACAAGCACTGCATGGCTGGTGACATTTCACGATTTCCCGCTTCGCAACACCGTACAATGGGCGCTCATGCTGCCGCTTGCTGTACCGACTTATATCTCCGCCTATGCATTTGTAGAGTTTTTTTCCTTCACCGGCCCCCTTCAGGAAACTGTCCGACTGTTGGGAGGCTATAAATCAACACGTGAATACTGGTTCCCGGAAATCCGTTCCATTCCAGGCGCAATCTTTATCCTCAGCATTGTTTTGTATCCATATGTCTATTTGTCCGTGAAAACGCTTTTTGCGTTGCAAGGTGCGAACATTCACGACATCGCCCGAAGTCTGGGAGCAAGCAAATTCAAGGTTCTGAGATCAGTCACCATTCCCCTTGCAAGACCGGCTATTATTCTGGGCGTAACACTGGCTCTTATGGAAACCGTCAACGATATCGGTGCGGTTGAATATCTTGGGGTTCAAACCCTCACTTTTTCGGTCTTCTCGGTATGGCTCAATCAGAGTGACCTGGCGGGTGCCTCACAAATTGCCCTGTTTCTTCTGATCATCATCTTTGCCTTGATTTATGTTGAGAAAAAAATGCGCGGTTCAAGGCGCTATCATGAGCCACGTGCAGGAGTTCGGCAGGAAACAAACACAATCCGGCTCCATGGTGCCAAGGCGCTTGTGGCAGCCTTGGTGTGTCTTTCACCGATCATCATTGGTATCGGTGTTCCGATATATGTTTTGGCCGGATTTGCGGCACAAGACTTTGGACAATTGTGGTCACCTTCAATCATCAAGGCTTTCGTGACAACATTCACCCTCGGCCTTGTTGCTGCAATTCTGGCAGTATTGGGAGGCTTGGTACTCAGTTATCTGCTTCGGATCAGGAAGCACAAGTCAGCAACGCTTGCTGTAAGACTGGCAACTCTTGGATATGCTGTTCCGGGAACATTGATCGCAATCGGTGTATTCATCCCTTTTGCTTACTTTGACAATGCGCTTGATGGGTTTCTTAGGCAATCGTTTGGTGTTTCTACAGGTCTGCTTCTTACAGGCTCAGGGGCGGCGCTGGTTTTTGCATATGTTGTGCGTTTCATGGCCATGTCTGAGGGAAGCCTTGAAAACGGTTTCTCGAAACTCTCACCAAACCTTGATGCTGTTGCAAGAACCATGGGTAGGGGCAACGGAAAAATTCTGTCACAAATTCTGCTCCCGCTCATGCTGCCTGCCATAACTGGCGCCGCGCTTCTTGTTTTTGTAGATGTGGTCAAGGAACTTTCTGCAACCATTTTGCTCAGGCCATTTGGCATGAACACGCTTGCAACGCATGTATATGATTTCGCCTCTCAGGGCAGGGTAGAAGACGGCGCACTTGCTTGTTTGCTCATTATCTGTGTTGGCATACTCCCGGTGATCTTCCTGTCTCGACGGACGAACTGACATCAAAAAGGTGCTTCGGCAGAGTCTGGAAAAACAGTCTCTTGTCATAATCGACAGGTGTACCAAGGTACTATCTTAAGCTATTTGCCGATTCCAATTTCTTAAGTTACGCTGATGATGGAGCGCAGGAGGAAGTGCGCGCGAACTGGAGGAAGAAATCATGCGAAAATTGATAGTCGCGGGCATGGCGTCCATGCTTGCAATGTCAACTGCATATGCAGAGGGTGTTACTGAAGCAGATTTGGCCAATGATACGGCTTCAACTGGAGACATTTTGACCAACGGGATGGGAAGGCATCTTCAGCGCCACTCTCCGTTGACAACGCTCAACAAAGAAAACGTCAAAAACCTTGTCCCGGCTTGGGCATTTTCACTTGGTGGTGAGAAGCAGCGCGGGCAGGAGACACAGCCGCTCATTCATGATGGCGTCATGTACATCACAGGGTCATATTCCAGAATGTACGCCCTGGATGTGAAAACCGGGCGGGAGCTCTGGCAATACGATGCACGTTTGCCGGAAGGTATTTTGCCATGTTGTGATGTGGTGAACCGTGGTGCAGCGATCTACGGCGACAAGGTTTTCTTCGGAACACTGGATGCGCGCATTGTTGCTCTCAATAAAGACACCGGAGATGTGGTCTGGCGCAAGAAGATCGAAGACTATAAAGCCGGATATTCCTACACGGCAGCACCGCTGATTGTGGATGGTTTGATCATCACAGGCAATTCCGGTGGCGAATTCGGTATTGTGGGTGAAGTTCAGGCTCGTGATACAGAAACTGGTGAATTGGTTTGGACACGGCCTGTAATCGAAGGGCATATGGGCACCTTCAAGGGTGAAGAATCCACCATGACCGGTACACTCAATGCTACCTGGCCCGGTGATCTGTGGAAAACCGGAGGCGGTGCGACATGGCTTGGCGGCTCTTATGATTCTGATACTGACACACTTGTTTTCGGTGCCGGCAACCCTGCTCCTTGGAATTCATGGCTCCGCGATGCAGGCCAGAAGGACGATGGCAGTGGGGACAACCTATATGCCGCAAGCCGCATTGGGATCAATCCGAAGAATGGCGAAATCAAATGGCACTTTCAGACCACGCCACGTGAAGGCTGGGACTATGACGGCGTCAACGAAGTGGTTGCTTATACCAATCGCAGCGGCGAAAAGCGTTGGGCCACGGCGGACCGCAATGGCTTCTTCTATGTTTTGAACCGCGAAGACGGCAAATTTGTCCGCGGCGTACCATTTGTCAAAGACATCAGCTGGGCCACCGGTCTGGACGAGAATGGTCGCCCGATCTGGGTTGAGGAAAACCGTCCTGGTGATCCTTCAAAGGCTGCGGATGGAAAGAAAGGCGAAGTAGTTTTTGCTTCACCATCCTTCCTTGGCGGCAAAAACTGGATGCCTATGGCATTCTCGCCCAAGACTGGTAATTTCTATGTACCATCAAATGAATGGGGCATGGATATCTGGAATGAGCCTGTCACCTATAAGAAGGGTGCAGCTTATCTAGGCTCGGGCTTTACGATCAAGCCCAACTATGAAGATCACATCGGTTCGCTAAAAGCGATTGATCCGGATACCGGAGAGTTGAAGTGGGAGTACAAGAATGATGCTCCGCTCTGGGCCGGAGTGATGACAACCGCCGGTGGCTTGGTCTTTACTGGAACACCTGAAGGTGAATTCATCGCGTTTGACGATGAAACCGGTGAGAAGCTTTGGTCCTTCCAGACCGGATCCGGGATTGTTGGTCAGCCTGTGACATGGGAACAGGATGGCGAGCAGTTTGTGTCCGTGATCTCAGGTTGGGGTGGTGCTGTTCCGCTCTGGGGTGGTGAAGTTGCCAAAAAGGTGAACTACCTGAACCAGGGTGGTACACTTTGGACCTTCCGTCTGCCGAAGCAATTGGCCTCAGCAAATTAAGAATACACAGGGCAGTGAGAGCATCACTGCCCTGTGATTTAACCAAACTTGTTCTGAACTTCGATTTGTTGTATGAGTGGAGCAGGTTAAATCTAAATTCAACTTTGGAGGAAATCATGGCCTGGACTAAACCAGAAATTATTGAAGTAAGCTGCGGCATGGAAATCAGCCGTTATATGCCTGCTGATGATCAAGAGCCTATTCTGTTTTAATTAGCAGCAATCAATAGAGTTTTGGGAGCGCGCATGATGAAAAAACATCTGCGCGCTCTTGTTTTAGGGGCTGCCGCTGGTGGCGGATTACCCCAATGGAACTGCGGATGCGAAAACTGTGTTGCAGCCCGCGATCCGTCAAATCCGTTAATGCCTCAATCTCAATCGTCGCTTGCAATCACTGTTGATGGCAACGAATGGGCCATCTTGAACGCTTCCCCTGATATCCGCACACAATTGCAGGATAATCCGCCACTTCACCCAAAAAGCAGGCGTGATACGCCAATTAGGAGCATTTTGCTGACCAATGGCGATATCGATCATGTTGCGGGCTTGCTTATTCTCCGCGAGAAACAGCCATTTAGAGTTTATCTGACTGGCGAGATCTTGAATGTTATTGAAGCCAATCCAATTTTTCAGGCCCTTGACCGTTCTCTGGTTAATTTTGAAGTAGTCGGCCTGGACCAGCCTTTTGACATTTTACCCGGCCTTACCAGTGAATTGTTCGCAGTGCCGGGAAAAGTCCCTTTGTACATGGAAGAGGGCGAGGTGGTGACGGATTTGGAGGGGGAGCAGACTGTGGGTGTTAGGTTGGCTTCAGGCAATGAAAGGATGTGGTATATTCCAGGATGCGCCAAGTTGACGCCAAAAATCTGTGACAGTCTTAAAGGCGAAAAGACAGTGTTGTTTGATGGCACAGTGTTTGAAAATGATGAGATGCTTCAGGCAAAAGTCGGACAAAAAACTGGGGCAAGAATGGGGCACATGGCCATGAGCGGTGACGCAGGTTCCATTGCAGGATTGGCTGATCTTGATATTTCGAGAAAAATCTATGTGCATATCAACAATACCAATCCAGTTTGGAGGCATGATACTAAGGAACGCCTTGTCGTTGAGAATGCCGGATGGGAAATTGCCTTTGACGGGATGGAGATCGAAGCGTGATGAATGCGCAGTCCAGAGATGAATTCGAGCAGCGATTGCGCCAAATCGGTGCGGAGCGATATCATGACAAGCATCCGTTTCACCATCTTTTGCACGGAGGAGGGTGCACACCCATTCAGGTTCGAGCCTGGGTCATAAACCGGTTCTACTATCAAAGCCGCATCCCGATGAAAGACGCTGCCTTTCTTTCTCGATGCGAGAGTGCAGATCTCAGGCGAGCATGGCGTTCGCGAATTGAGGACCATGATGGAAAGGTCGGAGAAGGCGGTGGTATTCGCAGATGGTTGAAGCTCGCAGAGGCAGTTGGTTTGGACCCCGCCTATGTTGAAAGTTGCGATGGTGTATTGCCGGCAACGCGTTTTGCCGTTGATGCCTATGTCAGCTTTGTACGCGAGAAGCCATTACTTGAAGCAATGGCTGCATCCTTGACTGAGTTGTTTGCGCCAAAGATTCATGCAAACAGGATCGAAGGACTGCTGGCGAATTATGACTTTGCAAATGAGACATCTCTTTCCTATTTCAAACAACGTTTGAAGGAAGCACCAAAAGATGTGGCGTTTGGCCTGCAATGGGTTTTGGATCACGCCGACACGTTGGAAAAGCAGAATGCCGCCGCCGCTGCGCTGATTTTCAAGACAGATGTTTTATGGTCACAACTGGATGCGTTGCATTCAGCCTATGTTGAACCCGGTCGAATTCCACCCGGAGCTTGGAACGGAACGGCTGGGATGCTGCGGTCCGAAGAAAAGGGTGCTGCATGAGCGAAGCCAACACTCTGACCAGGGATTCTGTTCCAAACCTTTTACCAGGCGTGATGATGAAGCATGATGAAATAAGGGAACGGACGGTTCTGCTGGCACCAGAGAGAACATTGGCGCTGGATGGAACAGGAATTGCGATCATTGAAGCGATTGATGGCAAAAGCACAGTCTCAGAAATTGTCCACGAACTGGCAAAAAAATATGATGCCGAAGTGCAGACTATCGGTAATGATGTCGTCGCCTTTCTGCGCGACCTGATCAATCGGGGTTATGTGGGTTTTACAGATGGCGGATGAAAAGGAGCGCCTGCAGGAAATCGCACCACCTCCGATGGCCATGCTTGCAGAGGTCACGCATCGCTGTCCGCTTGCGTGCCCCTATTGTTCCAATCCACTTGAACTTAAAGCTGCCGCGCAGGAGCTTTCGACTGAGGAGTGGGCGGATGCGTTCCGTCAGGCAGCTGAGTTAGGGGTGTTGCATTTGCACCTGTCAGGTGGAGAACCAGCCTCTCGCCGTGATATCGTCGAACTTGTCAGCGCCGCACAAGAAGCCGATCTTTATACCAATCTTATAACATCAGGTATTGGTATTAACGAGAAACGCCTGGACGCGATGGTGGATGCCGGGCTCAAACATATCCAGCTATCAATTCAGGGTGTTGATGAGGAAACGGCTGATCTGGTCGGCGGATACAAGGGTGGTTACAAAAGAAAATTGCAATTGGCGGAATGGATCGGTGCGAGAGGTATTCCGCTTACGGTAAATGCAGTTTGCCATCGCACAAATATGGCTTCTATTCCGGAAATGATTGAACTTGCACTTACGCTTGGCGCAGGTCGGTTAGAGATAGCGACTGTCCAGTTTCATGGTTGGGCAATAGAAAACAGATCACAGCTCATGCCTACCCGTGAGCAGGTGGAAGCAACCACGCAACTGGTGGAGGACGAACGAAAACGCCTTGAAGGAAAACTGGTCATCGACTACGTACCCGCTGATTACTATGCAACATATCCCAAAGCGTGTTTGGGAGGTTGGGGGCGTATCGGCATCAATGTTGATCCAACAGGGCGAGTATTGCCCTGCCACGCTGCGGAATCAATTCCATCGCTGGAATTCGAAAACATCCGCGAAAAGAATCTTCACGACATCTGGTATCACTCCTCCAGCTTCAACGCATTTCGTGGAACGGATTGGATGCAAGAGCCATGCAGGTCTTGCGATCGCCGACTTGTAGATTTTGGCGGGTGCCGGTGTCAGGCAATGGCGATTGCTGGCGATGCGAATGCAGCGGATCCTGCCTGCCACAAATCGCCTCTGAAGGACAAAATGGTAGAAATGGCAAATACTGCTGCTAATTCGGGCGATAAAATTGAGTTTGTCTATCGAGGCCGATAAATCCGCAAATCCCATCAATTTTTGAGTATATGGCCTTTGGTATACTTGACCCTTGGCAGAGAGCGAATAACATCTCGCTCATGGAGGAGAGGAACAATCTGGGCAGAGGGTTTCTAGCGCTGGCCTCGGGGCTGATGGCGCTCATTTTTCTGTTTCTCAATCTTCACAAGGTCCTTGCTGAGGAACTCACGCGTGATCAGGCCTTTTCTTACCTCCGGCCACCATACGATTTAGGCGAGAAGATTGGTCCCGGGACATGGGAACTGATCAATCTTGACAGTCGGGTTGCAGGCTATGGCTTTGAAACGCTGCCTCTTGCACCGCTTCCGGGGTTTTCCGGCGCACCGATAAACTTGTTTGTTCAGGTAACGCTTGAAGGCAAGTTCATCAATGCAGAAATAATTGAACATAACGAACCCATTTTTGTTTCCGGGCTTGGTGAGGCGCCGTTCAACAATTTTGTCACCCAATATCGTGGCCACTCCATTACCGACACCCTGGTGGTCGGTGTGCCCTATGGCGGCAAGAGTGAAGGAAGTTCGCTGGTTTATCTGGATGGCGTTACCAAGGCGACGGCCAGTGTCCGGATTGCCCATGAGACCATTCTCGCGGCCGCGTTCGCGGTGGCACGTGAAAGAATGGCTGGCATCGCAAAACGTCAGCCGACAAGGCCCAACCTTGAACTTGAGGAAGACCTAACTTGGGATGACCTAGTCACTTCTGGTTTGGCATCACGAAAAACGGTCACCAATGCAGAGATCAACAAACTCTTTGAAGGAACGCTTTGGGAGGATGATGATCCTGAGGCGACTGACTATCCTGATGAGATTTTTCTTGATCTATGGGTAGTGGACGTGGGCCCACCTGCTATCGCCAAAGCCATTTTTGAAAAGGACACTCTGGAGGAACTCGGGCGTTTCCTTGAGATATCACCAAACGATGAGCCTATTCTGGTGATCGATGCAGGTCGTCATGGTCTGGTGGGTGAAGATTTTATCCGCAATACAAGCCCAGATTTGATTTCTGCCAATCAGGATGGCTTTCCAATTGCCTTGAGGGATTCTGATCTGTTTGTAGAGTTGAAGAACGGGATTCCTGGTGAGGTGGCGATGATCTTGCGTACAGATCGCCGGCTGGGTTTCGATCCCACACAACCGTGGGATTTAACAGTTGCAGCGGTGCGAGAGCACGGCATGTTTCAACCTGAGATTGGCACTCAGGATATGACCGTTACACATCAGACCGACGCCCGGTTCTTTGTGATTGATACCCCCGAAGCGCCGCCACCGCCATGGCTGCAGGCATTGGAACAACGCTCCCCTGATTTGGCAGCATTGTCCTTGGGTGTCGGAGCCCTGTTTCTGCTCATGATTGGCCGGATGTCTTGGTTTGCATCCCTTTCAAACTACACACCACTGAGACTAACTATTCTGGCAATTGTTGTTGGCTTTATTGGCTGGTGGGGGCAAGGACAATTGTCCATCGCTACGGTGCTTGGCGTAATCCGTGGCATCTATGACGGCCAGACATTGGAATTTTTGCTTTATGATCCTTTCTCACTGCTTCTATGGGCATTTGTGATTATTTCATTCTTCCTTTGGGGCCGCGGCATGTTTTGCGGCTGGTTATGTCCCTTTGGTGCGATGCAGGAATTCACTAATAAACTGGGTCGCTGGTTGGGTATCAGACAAATGACGGTACCGGATGCCGTTGATCGGGTTCTGGTCAAAGTGAAATATGTCATCCTCTTGGCAATGATTGTGGCGGTGTTCTGGTCGCCAGCCCTCAATGACACGCTCATCGAAGTGGAGCCATTCAAGACTGCGATAACCACTTTCTTCGTGCGTGAATGGTATTACGTTGCCTACGCTATAGGCCTTCTGATTTTGAGCATGGTTCTGTTTAAGGGATTTTGTCGCTACATCTGCCCACTGGGTGCGTTCATGGCGATCGGTGGGGTTTTGCGAATTCAAAAATGGATTCCGCGCAGAGTTGAGTGCGGCACACCATGTCAACTGTGCAAAGTGAGTTGCAACTACAATGCGATCCGGAAAACCGGCGAAATAAAATATGACGAATGTTTCCAATGTCTGGACTGTGTGACCATTCACGATGATGAACAGCAATGCGTTCCGTTGGTTCTTGAGGCAAAATCTGGACGCAGATTGAAATCATCCGGCCAGGGTCAGCCCGTACCGCAACTTGTTGGAGCAGGTGAATGAGCAGGGTTTCCCGACGACGGTTTTTGCAGATATCGGCCGCAGTAACAGCCATACCATCGGCTGCATTCGCTGCACCAGCGGAATGGCGCGGATTTGCCTTTGGAGCGGAAGTCTCCATTAAACTCTATGGCGGAACTTTCGACACCCAGATAGCTCTAGATAAAGCAGTGCAGCGCATGATCGATCTTGAGAAACTGTTTTCCATCTATGATCCTGAATCTGCTGTTTCTGAACTAAACCGGAGCGGCATTCTGTTTAATCCGCCGGATGACATGTCCCGTTTGCTCGCGCATGTGGACTTTGTACATGAGAAATCATCGGGCTTGTTTGACCCAACGGTCCAACGGATTTTCGAAGCAAAGGCGCAGGAAATACCATTTACACTGAGAACTGCAATGAGCAGCACTGGTTGGAACCGTGTGTCTCATGATCGACAATCAATTCGCTTTCCAGATCCCAAAATGGGTGTAACGTTTAACGGAATTGCACAAGGGTTCATCACCGATGAAGTGAGAAACCTTCTAAGTTCAGAAGGCTTCTTCAAGACGTTGGTCAATATTGGTGAGTACGCTGTTGGGGATCGCCAAGCCAGAATTGGGATCGCCGACCATCAAGGAAATTTGTTTGAAGTTGCAGAACTTCGGAACCAGGCAATCGCCACAACATCGCCAGATGGCTACCGCTTCCGCGATGGGTCAAGTCACATCATCTCGCCGGACGGTCGCAACCTCGAGTTAAAATGGAAGACTGTTAGCGTGGTTGCCGATAGTGCCGTCATCGCAGATGGCTTCTCCACTGCTTTGGCTTTGGCACCTGACCTTGGACTGGCAAGAAAATTGCGTGATGCAAATCTTGTGAAGCGGGTGTATCTACAACATAGCACAGGTGAAATTGTAACTGTATGATTTCACTAGATAAAGAAATCACCAGTCTGGTTTATTCCAGGTCAGGCCGTGTTTCGTAAAGATTTGTTCCATACGACCATCCTGAA
>JASJDO010000058.1 GCA_030065115.1 Rhizobiaceae bacterium
TCGCGCGGCAGGGAAAGCAGACGCAGTGCTTTTTCGTAGTCAACTTCCTGCGGGTCCCAACCCTTTGGAATGCCCGCGCGCTTCACTTCCTTGGCCTTGCCTTCGCCAAGCTGGATGTAAGGGCCAAAACGACCATTGCGAAGTGTGATTTCCTGCGATGAGTCCGGGTCTATGCCCAAGACTTTCGGGCCGTCATTTGCGGCCTCTTTGGCAGCTTCCTCATCTGTTTGGCCCAATTGGCGTGTATAGCCGCAATCAGGATAGTTCGAGCAGCCGACGAATGCGCCGAACTTGCCAACCTTAAGGCTCAACTGACCGTTTCCACAATTTGGGCAAGCACGTGGTTCCGAACCATCCTCGCGAGGTGGGAAGGCAAGCGGTGCCAGTTCTTCGTTCAGTTTGTCGAGTACTTCCGAAACCCTCAAATCCTTGGTTTCATCCACGTTGGCTGTGAACTGCTTCCAGAAATCACGCAGAACATCCTTCCATTGAAGTTCGCCCGCTGAAATCTGGTCCAATTGTTCTTCAAGGCTCGCTGTGAAACCATATTCCACATAGCGTTCAAAGAAGCTCTCCAGGAACGAGGTTACAACCCGCCCTTTTGATGCAGGCGTAAACCGGCGTTTTTCCAGGGTGACGTAGTCGCGGTCCTGAATGGTCGAAAGAACCGAGGCGTAAGTCGAGGGACGTCCAATGCCCAATTCTTCCATTTTGCGGATGAGAGAAGCTTCAGAGTATCGTGGCGGTGGCTCGGTAAAGTGCTGGTTTGCTTCGATCTTTTCGCGCACGACGTTCTCACCCTCGCTCATGGCCGGGAGACGCTTGTCGTCTTCTTCGTCATCACTCTGCGACTTCGCCTGATCGTAAGCAGCCAGAAAGCCGTCAAACTTGATAACAGAACCATTGGCTCTCAAGCGTGCAGTTTTGCCATTGCCTTCGGCACGAATATCGACTGCAGTGCGCTCAACTTCGGCTGATGCCATTTGGCTGGCGATCGTACGTTTCCAGATGAGGTCATAGAGTCTACGGCCATCTTCATCGAGATGTTGCTCCATTTCCTTTGGGGTGCGAGCAATATCAGTCGGACGGATCGCCTCATGCGCTTCCTGAGCATTTTTCGCTTTGGAAGAGTACATTCTGGGTTCAGATGGCACATGACGGTCTGAGAAGGATTTTGAAATCTGGTCACGGATTGAGGGAATGGCTTCCGGCGTGATTTGAATGCCATCGGTCCGCATATAGGTGATAAGGCCCACCGTTTCGCCACCAATATCCACGCCTTCATAGAGCTTTTGCGCGACCTGCATCGTTTGCTTGGCGGAAAATCCGAGGCGCCTGCTCGCATCCATCTGCATGGATGAGGTCGTAAACGGGGCATAGGGGTTGCGTTTTACCGGCTTGGACTCAACTTTTTCAATATTAAGGTTGGAAGCTTCGAGCATGGATTTAATTTCCATGGCCATTGCTTCGTTCGGAATGTCCTGGCGCTGTAGCTTCTCACCATCATATTCTGCGATGCGTGCCTCGAAGGCTTGACCGCCTGCATTTTTAAGGCTCGCAAGAATAGACCAATATTCAACCGGTACAAACCGCTCGATTTCCCCTTCGCGGTCGCAGATTAGGCGCAGTGCCACAGATTGCACCCGGCCTGCGGAGCGGGCACCTGGCAATTTGCGCCATAAAACCGGAGAGAGCGTAAAACCAACAAGATAATCCAGCGCACGTCTGGCAAGATATGCATCCACCAGCGGTTCGTCGATTTGTCGCGGGTTCTGCATCGCTTCAAGAATCGAGTTTTTTGTAATGGCGTTGAAGACGACCCGTTCGACCGGTTTGTCTTTCAATGCCTTCTTTTCTCTCAGCACTTGAAGCACATGCCACGAAATTGCTTCGCCCTCGCGATCAGGGTCGGTTGCAAGGATCAGCTTGTCTGCGGACTTTACCGCTTTTGTAATATCGCTCATCCGAGGCTTGGATTTACTATCCACATTCCACGACATCGCAAAGTCTTCGTCTGGGAGAACAGAACCATCTTTCGCGGGTAGGTCGCGGACATGACCATAGGACGCAAGGACGGTGTAATCCTTGCCCAGATATTTGTTGATTGTTTTTGCTTTTGCAGGCGATTCGACAATGACGACGCTGTGTGACATGTGTTCCTGAAACCATATGTATTCGGGCCTTTGACTTGGATTGTCGCGTCCCTTACGTCAAGAGTAAACTTACCCAAAAACACGCAAGTTACCATAAATACAATTTTAGGTTGTGTATCATAAATATACACTATAAGATTGATTCAGAATGGTTGAAGGGCGGTAACGCAACGTTGGTGGGACGTTGCATTGTGTGGATGTGATCACGCCATAGGCTGGCAATGATCATAGTGGGTTGAATGATCGAATACTATTCTCGCAAGGCTGTCATGCGGCATGCCGAACTCAAATATCTGTCAGAGATGCTGCCGCAATTAAGCCGGATGGCTTCAAAGCTTGATGAAACATTGTTAGCCAAGCTTCTTGAGATGGCGGCTTTAGAGGCAGAATTGAAATTCACATTGGAAGCTGAATATGCTGCTGGCTATGAGGAGAATCATTGCTTGATTAAGCCGGACCAGACAAACAAATTCACACTACCCAGCTAAGATGAAGCTTTAGTTTGCTCGTTTTCTATCGGGCTGACTTTGTTGATTGAAGCAGCCCGCATTGGCGCAGCTGAGGCCGTTTCCTTGGATTTCACATTTTCCCTGTAGATTACCAGAATGCCAGCGCCCAAAATCATGGTTATGCCGATCCATGATTGAGCGTCAGGCCAATCGTTCCAAAACACGACGCCCCAGATAATTGCCATTGGAAGTGCTACATATTCGAAGGGTGCAATCAAAGTTGCTTCGACATTGGAATAAGCATTGGCGGAGGCAAAGGAGAGCGTCAGAACAATAAAGCCACCTACAAGCAGATATAAAAATTCGATCGGATAGGGCATTGCGAGATCGCGCGTCAGGAAACCCATAATCTTGCCTTCAAGCTGGCCATCCACAAACAGGGCTCCTGCCACAATGCCAATAACACCTGCCGCAAAATATACCAGATTTTGAACCACGACCATCGAGAGCAAAGATGCTTCATTTCTTATGTAGCGCGTCACAATCTGGTACGTTGCATAAGAAATGGCCGAAGCAATCGGCATAAGATATGCGAATGTGAAGCCTTCGCTCCCAGGGCGTACTATGACTACAACACCCGCCAGGCCGACCAGAACTGCGCCAATTCTGAACAATCCGAGCTTTTCCCCCAGGATTGGAACAGAAAGAAGGGAAATCAACAAAGGGGCTGTAAAAAAGATGGCAGTCACTTCCGCCAGACCGAGTTGTGCGAGTGGCAGAAAAAACATTAACATTGCGCCGACAAGACAAAGGCCTCTGAAACCAAGCTTGAAAAGTGTCTTAGCTGACAACCTGGTCAACGCCATCACCGTGCCGGGGACACAGACCAGAATGCAGAGGCAAACAACAGCCCTCATTGCCAATATCTGGAAAACAGAAAGATGACTGCTCATCAGCTTGATGAAAGAATCATTCAGTGGAATGAGGGCCATTGCAAACACAAAAAAGCCGAGCGCGTATCCGGGCCTGGTAAAATTCTTCAGCATCCTAGTACCGTGCCAGAACTGTAAATGTCCGCAAGTCAGAAAACGACCTGGACGTCGTATCGAACTGATGAAGATCGATCCGCTGTCAAATATTCTCTGGGAATGGAGGCTCAGGGAGGACATTAATGGCCAGTCGTCGAAGAAAACGGGAGAGGGGCAGTGCACGTCAGCTCCCAGCAGCTCCTGCCTATGTCACCCGAAAAATACCATTCGTTGAATATGTCCAAGAAGACGGATTGGTGAAACTTGAGGAGCAGGCTGACTGGATATTGCAAGAGATTGGCATTGAGTTTCGCGAAGATCCGGTAGCTTTGGAAATTTGGAAAGACGCTGGTGCTGACGTAAAGGAGACGCGCGTAAGATTGCCTAGAGGCATGGCCAGAAAACTATCTGCATCCGCACCTTCAAGCTTTGTACAGCACGCCAGAAATCCCGAAAAGAATGTTCGCATTGGTGATGATGCAACGGTATTTGCGCCAGTATATGGTCCGCCTTTTGTTCGTGATCTTGAAAGCGGCAGACGCTACGGTACGATTGAGGATTTCAATAATCTGGTGAAGTTGACCTATATGCTGCCATCGCTTCACCACTCAGGCTTTGTTACCTGCGAACCCTGCGATGTAGCGGTAAACAAACGGCACTTGGACATGCTGTACGCGCACATGCGCTATACAGACAAGCCGCACCTTGGGGCGATTGTCGAGAAGTCACGTGCTGAGGATTCGGTTGCAATGGCGCGCATTCTTCATGGATCAGAATTTGTCGACCAGAATTGCGTAATCATGGGCAATGTGAATACAAACTCGCCGCTCATGGTGGACAAGGTGGTCACAGAGGCCATTCGCACGTATTCGGCAGCCGGGCAGGGCATGGTAGTCGCGCCATTCATTCTTGGTGGCGCCATGGGGCCTGTCACCACGGCTGCTTCGATTGCTCAGGCATTTGCTGAGGCCCTGGTCTGTTGCGCCTTTACACAATTGGTGAGGCCCGGTGCACCATTTATTTTGGGTAATTTCCTCTCCTCCATGAGCCTCAAATCAGGTGCTCCAACATTTGGCATGCCGGAGCCGGTGGCCTCAAACTATATCATTGGGCAGTTAGCGAGGCGGTTGGGGGTTCCTTTGCGATGTGGTGGTTCGCTGACAGCCTCAAAAATTGCCGATGCACAAGCTGCCGCTGAAAGCGCAGATTCTATGCATTCCACTATCATGGGTGGCGCAAACTTTGTTCTTCACGCAGCCGGTTGGCTCGAAGGTGGACTTTCGACAGGGTATGAAAAACTGCTGATTGATGCCGATCGCCTTGGGGCATATCAAAAGCTGCTTGGAGGTGTCGATCTGGATGACAATGCTATTGGTCGTGCAGCGTATGAGGATGTGGAACCGGCTGGTCATTTTCTGGGTTCTGCTCACACCATGTCGAATTATGAAACGGCTTACTATGATGCCGCCATGTCTAATTCAGACTCTTTTGAACAATGGGAAGATGACGGTGCAAAGGACACCGAAAGAAGAGCTTTTGAACGCTGGCAACAAATGCTCAAGGATTACGAGCCACCGGATCTGGATGAGGCAATCGATGAGGAATTGCAGGCATTCATTGCCAGGAAAAAGGAAGGAATGGCAGACGCCTGGTATTAGAGCACGGCGCAATACGACAAAATAAAAAAGGCCGGCAAAGCCAGCCCTTAATGAATTAAACTCAGGTCTTGATTTTATCCGCGAGCAACGCGCTCAATTTCTTCTCGTACAAGTCTTTCAACCAGTGACGGCAGATTTTCATCAAGCCACTCACGAAGCATTGGACGAAGAATAGCCTCAGTAGTTGCCTCAATGTCATCCATCGCACTGCGTTTCAGACGGTCAAAGGAGCCTGCCACCGCATTATCTGCACTCGGTGACATAAGGGCACCACGGAATGCTTCTTCTTCCCGCGCCATGTCTTCCTCTGTCGGTAGCGCAACAGCCGCTTCAATCACCGGTTCTGCCACAGGGGCAGGGGTGGCTTCCGCCATTTCCACATGGACGGCTTCTTCTTGCGCTGGTGCCGGCTCAACAAAAACGGCAGGTTCTTCTGCTGCAGCAACTGGTTCATCTGCAATCGCTGCCGGTTCCTCAAAAACCGGAGCTTCTACGATATCTTCAACAATTGGAGCTGCTTGCTCAGGTTCCGCAGTTGCTTGTGCCCCTTGCGCAACATTTTGAATACTGGCTGCAATGCTGGCGAGCGACGTGCTGCCGCTGTCTTCTTCAACACCTTCTGGAACACCATGATCCACAGGCATTTCTGACATCATGTTTGATGTGGTTTCCGGCGCTGAATAAGCCGGCTCGACAGGCGCAGCCATTTCCGCTTCAGCGACAGGTGGGAGCGACGCAGTCATCGCCTCACCTTCAGATACAGTCGCATCCATAGAAGGTCTCAATTCTGAAGACATCTCCACGTTTGGTTGTTCAGCAATCGGCTCGGCAGAGGGAGCTTCCTGCGCCGCTGCTTGAGCTGTCCCTGCGCTACCTTCTTCAGCAATGATTTTTCTGATGGACGAGAGAATATCCTCCATCGATGGTTCTTTTTTAGCAACTTCCGCCATTTGGATTGTTCCTGTTCCCCGTTTGATAACCTAAAGCCCCGGCAGGCCACCGAATCATTTCATTATAATGCATTCAGGAAACAAAAATAATGGTTAACAAAAACCAACGTTTTTTAAATTCTGGTGACTAAAGTCCTTGCTATCAAATCGCATAAACATTTGGAGCACGCGCGCAACAAGCAATGCGATCGGCTAGAAAAGCAGTGGCGCTTCAGTAATCAGTTTCCACTTGGAATTCGAAGTCCGAACCACTTGTCTTCAACCGCATTTTTGTGATCATTTGGATCGTAGTAGGTGACTCTAAGATTTAGCGTTTTCGGATTTAGTCGGCCTATCGCCGACAAAATTGCATAGCCCGCGACTTTCACATCACGTGTCGAATTGGTTAGAGCGATCTGGGCATTGATAACCTGTGTTTGTGTATCAAGCACGTCCAGTGTGGTTCTCTGACCAACTTTGCGTTCTTCTACAGCCCCCTCAAGCGCAAGCTGGGCAGCATTTAATTGAGCCCGGTTCGCCTCAATAGCGGCTCGTGCTCCCTGATATTGGCTGAAAGCAGATACAACGGCTGCTCTTACATTATCTACCGCTTCATCAACTTGGATTCGATTCTGTCCTAGTTGTTCTTTGGATTGTCTTACAGTCGCAGATTGCTGTCCGGCTTGATAAATGGGAACAGTCAACGTGGCTGTAATACTAGTTGTATCTACACGATCAGTTTGCGCACCCGTGTCAAAGCTTCGATTGGCGTTAGCCTGTAAATCAACTCGTGGAAGTAAACCGGATTCGGCTGCTTTCACGTTGAATAAAGCCTGATCAACGATATGTTCCGTGGTTTTAATAGCAGGATGTTCCGCATATGCGATAGAAATACCAGCGTTTACGGATTTTGGCACCAAGCTTGTCACGCCTTTAACACTCGATAGTTTTCCAGGCTTTTTGCCAATTATCTGCTGATAAATGGCTTCACTTGATTTTAGATTGGCTGCTGCGAGGCTGACCTGTGCTTGCGCCGCTGCTCTACTTGCACGCGCTTGAGCCACGTCAGTGCGAGTTGCTTCTCCCACTTCAAATCTTGCTTGTTCAGAACGGACTTGTTCCTGAAGGAACTCCAAATTCTTTCTTTGAAAACTCAAAAGTGAACGGTCACGCAAAACGTCCAGATAGGCGCTTGCTCCATTAAAGAGGATATTTTGCTCAGCATTGCGCAGCGATTCCTGACTGGCGCGAACGGCGGCACGGGCGGATTCGACATTATTTCGTGTCAGATAACTGTCCCAAAGAGCCTGATTGATTACAACGCCAAATCCTCGAGGAACCAAATTCGTAGCAGTTCCCGGCAACCCCAGCCCAACCGCTGTGGTTTGAGTCAAACCAATATTTGCATTTGCAGTAATGGTTGGTCGATATCCAGACTTTGCAATAGCAATGCTTTCGTCTGCAACCCGGGTAGCTGCACGTTGTGCATTCAGGGTTGGATTATTGTTGTAGGCGGAAGCAAGCGCGCCATTGATGGTTTCAGCACGAGCTATTGAGGACAATCCGACCATACCCACAATCGCAACAGCAGTGCCAAGACTTAAGCGGTATTTTCCAATTTTCATGCGGAATGAATTCATTTCTGTACTCTAGATCGAAAGGCCTTAGCTCTGCTTGTCTCGGGTTCCTCGAAGATTCGAGAATCCCTCAACAATTGGATAAATTCGAAAAGCGGCACCGACCGTTAACTCAGATTGCGAGGATTCGCCTATCGAATATATCAACAAAGTATTACGTGCTTACTAACAGACATACCAGTCTTTAGTTGCTCAAAGGCTGAACTTTTCTTCGATAGCAAATCCAGGCAAAGGTTTTGCAGCATGATTTGACAGCGTACGTTGAGAATACTGCCCGCCAACGCGCTTAACCAACTGCAGGGTACCGGAAAGCCCTGTGCCCACAACTGCAACCAGACGGCCGTTATCAGCGAGCTGCTGCATTAGAGCACTCGGAATTTCTTCGACCGCGCCTTCAATAAGAATCACGTCAAAGGGCGCTTCTTTCTCACAACCGACTGCCAGATCACGATTCATGACAGCAACATTGTCAAAACCGTTTTCGCTGAGTGCGTTTGAGGCAAATTCTGCAAGCTTGGGGTCGGATTCAATCGCCATCACGGATGAAGTTAATAGTGACAGGACGGCTGATGAATAACCGGTCGCTGCGCCGATCACCAGAGCGACATCGTCTTGTTCAACGTCTGCGGCCTCGATCATGCTGGCCAGAGTCGCAGGTGCCATAAGGAAGCGATTTGAAGCACCAAGTTTGTCGAATGAAAACTCGCAATCGGTATAGGCGAGTTCCATCATTGATTCTGGCAGAAAACGCTCACGCGGGACATCAAGCAGGGCGGAAATCAGCGCATGTTCGGTAATATCATTCGTTCTAACCTGACAGTCTACCATTTGCTCGCGTGCTGACTGGAGGTTTATCATCGTAGGATTTCCGTGAACGATTGAGTTGGTGCAAATTTTTTGGAGGCATCGCCCGGAATCGAACCGGGGTACGCGGATTTGCAATCCGCTGCGTCACCACTCCGCCACGATGCCTTACCGGAGAGCCTTTTCGGGAGTTTCCGGCTTAAAGTCAAGTTCATTAATTGGCATCATACTGTTTCATGATGCACTTTTTCTTACAAGCTTAAAAAAACTTCAGGTCCTGCTGGAAAATCTTCACAATAAGGCTTGGCAATCCGGCATTGCCTTGTTATACGCGCCGGACGTTCCCCGGTAGCTCAGTGGTAGAGCAGTTGACTGTTAATCAATTGGTCGCTGGTTCGAATCCGGCCCGGGGAGCCACTTTTCATCACATCCGTATCCTATTGCAAATTAGTTGCCAAA
Source organism: Rhizobiaceae bacterium (assembly GCA_030065115.1). Taxonomy (GTDB): domain Bacteria; phylum Pseudomonadota; class Alphaproteobacteria; order Rhizobiales; family Rhizobiaceae; genus JAALLB01. The sequence continues at coordinate 9,118 of JASJDO010000058.1, forward strand.
CAGCGTCGCTAAAGTCGGTGCTGGTTTAAGCCACAAAGCCCAGTACATCTGAAGGGTGCGCTTTATCGATGGACCGTTTGTATGGACGCAGGGGCGCTCCCGACATTTCGAGCTCCTTTTGGGGAAGGACGTCATGGCTCGGCCATATCCCGCTCTCTAGACAATCCCTGTAACCATTGCGTAGCCCGGCATCCGCCATTGCTCTCATTGCGTTTTTGTACGGATACTCAAGGCAATGAAGCTGGGCAGAAAGCGTTGATTGAGTTGCTTCCAATGTGGCAACCCAAACCCTTGGGGTGCCGTCATTGGCTGGCATGCCGGACGATCCAGAATTGATCCACAAACGGGTTGTTTCCTGTGCAATGAACGGAATGCCGGAATGACCAACAATATATCCGTCAATTTCAGGCTCTGAAGGGATTCCGAAATGCCCATCTGAAACATCGGAGGGAAAAACAAACTGGTTGATAGCAGCATCACTTCCATGAAAGCACCGAAGCGAGAAATCGCCGATCTTGACCATGACCTGTTTGTCCAAAGTACCCATCCAGGATTTTGTTTCGGCTGAAAGTGTTCTTTCACAAAAGCCATACCATTGGGCAGACAAAATACTGCAGGCGCTATCTTCTTCAAAACCGCACCCGCAATCGTCTCGACCTGCTGCAAGCGACTCCTCGCAGTTTCCCATAATGAGATGGCACCCGAAGGCTCGAATTGCATCCACTGTTTCCTGCGGCTGCCCGCAGTAAGCTACAGTATCACCGGTAAAAATGGTGTTGGAAGCATCAAAACCGTTTTCTGTTGCGTACGCGAGAACGGCCTCCGTCGCCTGCAGATTGCCATAAGATCCGCCAAAAACAAGCGCTCTGTTTCCAACATCAATTGTACGAACCAAACTGTCCACGATTTGCCCCATATTGAATGTTCATACTCGCTATAAGCCCTTGGCAAACGGCGATTACCCGATGGCACTAGTTCAGATTCTGCTTTTGAACAAGCAAACTAATCGTTATCACCTCATGAGCGAGTCACCGCCTCTGTTGAAAGTTGCAGGTCAAGAAAATGCCTTGAAACGTTTTGAGAATTGCGCCATTAGCGCGCCATGTCAGGAACTGATCGCACCCAGAAACTCTTTGCCGGCGGCCCGGTCATCATCCTCGTTGAACCTCAACTGGGCGAAAATATCGGTATGGTTGCCCGTGCCATGGCAAATTTCGGGTTGAACGAATTGCGGTTGGTCAATCCAAGGGATGGATGGCCGAATGAAAAGGCACGTGCGGCTGCGAGCAGGGCAGATCACGTCATAGATCACGTGGTCGTATTCGATACGTTGAACGCCGCAATTGCTGATCTTCATCATGTGATGGCAACCACTGCACGCCCTCGTGACATGATCAAACCCGTGCTGGCGCCAGAAGCTGCTTGCAGACAGATCCACGCCCAGGAAGCATTGGACCAGAAAACAGGACTGCTGTTTGGCCGTGAACGATGGGGGTTGGAAAACCACGAAATTGCGCTTGCCGACGAAATCGTCACTTTTCCGGTGAACCCGGCATTTGCATCGCTCAACATTGCCCAGGCTGTTCTGCTGATGGCTTATGAGTGGATGCGGCAGTCTGAACGGGTGTCTGAAACCGGATTTCAGGCACCGGACACAAAGCCAGCCCGCAAGGAGGCTATAAGCGGCCTGACCGATCATCTGGAACAAGCCCTTGAAGATGCGAACTATTTTTTCCCACCTGAAAAAGCCGAAAGGATGCGAATGACCGTTCGCTCCCTGTTTGTGAATGCCAAGCTTCAGGATCCGGAAGTACACGCCCTTCATGGCATGATTGCCGCATTGGAACGGCGTTGGCTGAAGAAACAGCAGAAAAAGCCTGATCAATCAGAATAGGTCTTCGTAGATGGTATTGTGTTCAAAAATCCACAGTCGCGCAGAAATTCTTTTAAAAGCTTAACAATTTACTTCACCTGACTTGCAATAATGACCCGAATGCGGCAATCCAATTTGGTCGGGGCAAAACGCAATACCTTCGGGGGAAGTGTAATTCATACTTGGTTGACAACAGTATCGAACTATTTTCGCTTCGTTTCCGCACGCAAGCCGGACGATAGCGCAAAGATATTGCCTGATTGGAAACTGCTATTTGCCCTTGGGTTATCATTGACCGTGGCAATCGTTCTTTCTTACCAGATTGCAGATCCATTGCTGATGCAGGCTTTGGGGCAGGGCGCCTTGCCTGGAGTGTGGTGGATGGGATGGATAACCCATGCTGGCAAGTCTGATTGGCTTTTGGTCAGCACAGGCAGCGTGTTGTTGTTTATGTCGATCTACAAGTTTCCAAATCTCAGCGCCTCGCACTTTATTCAGTGGCACCATATTTTCCTGAAGTTCTATTTTGCATTTACGGCGGTAGCATTCAGTGGATTGCTCGCCATTGCGTTGAAAAACATTATTGGTCGCGCGCGACCCGTTCTTTTTGAGGATAATGACTTTTGGATATCCAGTCCGTTCAGTGACTCTTATTTGTACGCAAGTTTTCCCTCCGGTCATTCGACAACCATGGGGGCAATGATCGCGGTACTTTTCCTGGTCGCTCCGAGACTGTGTCTGGTATTGGGCCCAATCGCGTTTCTTGTGGCCGTCAGCCGGTTTGTAATTGGTGTGCATTTTCCAAGTGATGTTGTAGCCGGCCTGGCGCTTGGTGTTATTTTTACCTGGATTTACGCGCGTTCATTCGCAAGAAAGCGCCTTTTGTTTGAATTTGATTCAGACGGGCAATTGCGGTTACGCAATTCAGCGGTTGATAGGGCTCGCCGTCGCTTGCGCAAAAAATCGCAATCTCTTGCCGATTTGGGTTTTGGCCTTAGCCGTAGAGCTGCTAAAAACCGCGGGTGAGCATTCTCGTATTCGATTCTGGAATTGGCGGCCTCTCTGTTCTCCGTGAGGCGCGCGTACTCATGCCTCAAAAGAAATATGTGTACGTAGCTGACAATGCTGCCTTTCCCTATGGGGACTGGGATGAAGCGCCTCTGAAAGCCCGGATGATTGATCTGTTTGGCAAATTGATCGAGCGCTTTGATCCGGAGATCATGGTTATTGCCTGTAACACGGCTTCCACGCTTGGCATTGCCGCTTTGCGTGAAGCGTATCCTGATAAAACCTTTGTCGGGACTGTACCTGCCATAAAACCTGCTGCTGAGCGCACAAGAAGCGGACTTGTGTCAGTGTTGGCAACGCCAGGCACAGTAAAACGACAATACACTCGTCAGCTCATCGAGGAATATGGAACAAGTTGTGAAATACGCCTTGTTGGAAGCACGCGCCTGGCAGCATTGGCCGAGACGTATCTTCGTGGCGGATTTACAGATGAGGCGGCTGTAGCGGAGGAAATTGCGCCTTGCTTCTATGAACATGATGGGAAGAGGACTGATATCGTTGTTTTGGCCTGCACTCATTATCCGTTTCTGGTCAACCGGATGCGAAAAATGGCGCCATGGCCGGTAGATTGGATTGATACATCCGAAGCGATTGCTCGCCGTGCTGCATCTTTGGCAGAAGTCGTCAAAGACGAAGCGGGGGAAAAGCCTCACAGAGATGAGGCACTGTTTACTGGGGACCCGGTGGATGCGGGAACCAGAAACCTCCTTTTGGGCTTTGGTTTGAGGGTACTTTAATCGCGTTTGCTTTTGTGCGATTTAAACGCGGATTTCCTTGACAATATTGGGATTAATTTGTAGCTACGGGCATCTTTCGGGCTAGCGCCTTTAAAGATAACCTACGTATCCCGTGTTCAATCTCACAAAACGTGCGTGAATTGACCTGTCGTTCATTCCAAACAGAGTGAAAGAGGAGGGTGCGTTTCCAACCGGTCTGAGGTTTCAAACCCTTGGACCAATAACTTGTTTAAACAAAGGAAATGCAAATGAGCAAGCGTATTTCTACCAAATACAAAATCGATCGCCGCCTTGGCGAAAACATCTGGGGCCGTCCTAAGTCTCCAGTAAACCGCCGCGAGTATGGCCCTGGTGAGCATGGTCAACGCCGCAAGGGAAAACCGTCTGACTTTGGTGTCCAGCTTCGCGCCAAGCAGAAGCTTAAGGGTTATTACGGGAATATTTCTGAGAAGCAATTCCGCCGCACTTACGGTGAAGCAGTTCGCCAAAAAGGCGATACATCCGAGAACCTGATTGGTCTTCTCGAAAGCCGTCTTGATGCAATCGTGTATCGCGCAAAATTTGTGGCTACTGTTTTTGCCGCACGCCAGTTCATCAACCATGGCCATGTCAAAGTAAATGGCGGCAAAGTGGACATTCCTTCCTATCGCTGCAAGCCTGGTGACGTAATTGAAGTGCGTGACCGTTCAAAGCAGCTCGCATTGGTGCTTGAGGCAGTTCAATTGGCAGAGCGCGACGTTCCTGAATATGTGGATGCTGATCATTCAAAAATGACTGCTACTTATGTTCGCAAGCCTGCATTTGCAGATGTGCCTTATCCGGTTCAGATGGAACCAAACCTCGTAGTCGAATTTTATTCGCGCTAATCGCTCAGTGCACTGCGTTTATGGAATGCAGGATAAAGAATTTGAAACCCGGCCGATGGCCGGGTTTTTTATTGCGGCCGATCAATATGAAAATGTTGTGATGATATGGTTTTGATAACCCTGTTATGGTAAACCTTACCTAAGGTGAAGGATTGTATTATGGCACGGTAGGTTTCTGCGGAAACAGATACGGCTGTACTCAAGATACAAACGGTGACGAGGAAAGCATGAAAAAGCTCACGGTACTGACGGCAATTTTGATGGCTGGGTCTTTTGTTTCCATGCCAATTGATGTTCAAGCTCAGGAACGCAAGACACTGTTTCAGGTGTTGTTTCCAAAAGCACATGAACGCAAAAAACGACAGCTGCGCCAACGCAATGAACTCGTGCAGCAACAGCAGGCAGCCCAGGCGCGCAAAAATCTTCCAAAGGTGAAGACCAGCAAGAATTACGCTTACAAGGTTGCCAAGCGCGGGGCCATTTCGTTGAAACCTGCAGCAGTGAAATTTGCTGCAGTAACCGTCATTTCGAACCAACCTGAGAACCTTGAGACAAATCCGCAACCGCCTGCGGAGCAACCCAAAATTTCTTTGATGACTGCCGATATTGTAGATGCAGGCAATCTAAAGCTTTCAGCGGAAAAGCATATTGCGGATGCTTTGAGTGAATTTTACAACGAAAATCAGGATTATGTCTGGGTGAATGATCAGGGCGACTGGAATGCGAAGGCGCGTTCTGTACAGCGGCTCTTTTCGGATGCAGAGAGCTACGGCCTTCGAAATTCTGACTATGTTACAGAAGCCAAAATACCTGTAAGGGATGACAAGGTTGAGATTGCTTCTGCTCGACTGCAAAATGAAATTGCGATGTCAGTAGCTATGTTGCGTTATGCGATGGATGCGGAATACGGGACCATCAACCCAAACAGACTGAGTGGATATCATGACTTTCCGCTGCATAACGCGAAGTCTGGTGACATGTTTGACGCGGTGATGGGCAAAGGGCTTCCAGCCAATAATCTTCGCGCTCTTCATCCAACAAACGAAAAGTTCGCAGCGTTGCGCAGTGAGCTTGAAGCTCTTTCGGATGTAGAAGATGATTTGATTGAACTTCCAACAAAAATTCTCATCAAGCCTGGGCAGAGTAACCCGGCAATGAAGGACTTTGTGGCAGCGATTGAGAAACGCGGCACGGCCGAGTTGTTGGAAGCACATTCTGAAACACTTTCGGCTTATATCGGCGATGAGAAATATTCGCCTGAGCTGGTTGCTCTTGTAAAAGACTATCAGAAAGAAGCCGGACTGGGGGCTGACGGTATTATTGGCCGTAATACTGCGACGAGGCTTGCAGGCGTATCATCTGAAAAGAAAGTTATGCAGGTAAAGCTCGCGATGGAGCGCCTGCGTTGGCTGCCGGATGAATTTGGTGCACGCCATGTCTTCATCAATCAGCCTGAATACCGCGCAAGATATATTGAAAACGGCAAAGAAAACCTGTCGATGCGCGTGGTCGTTGGAAAGAAATCGAACCAAACGAACTTCTTTTATGATCAAATCGAATATGTGGAATACAATCCTTATTGGGGTGTGCCGCGTTCCATTATCGTGAATGAGTTCTTGCCAAAGTCTCTGGGCAATCCCGGATACCTTGATCAAAAAGGATATGAAGTCGCGACATTTGGTGGAAAGCGTATTTCATCATCTTCCATTAATTGGTCACAAGTTGGAGCCAATCCGAACTTCTCTGTGAGGCAGCCACCAGGCGCTAAAAATGCGCTGGGCCAACTGAAAATCATGTTCCCCAACAAGCATGCGATTTATATGCATGATACACCGGCCAAAAGCCTGTTTAAGCGCCAACATCGCGCGTTCAGCCATGGCTGCGTAAGATTGCATGATCCGCAGGCAATGGCTGCAGCAGTCTTGGGAAAAAGTAAGGCCGGCATTAAGGCTGCGATAGCGCAAGGGAAAAACCAGACTGAGCACTTGAAGACAAAGGTGCCTGTATATGTTTCGTATTTTACTGCTTGGCCGCAGCAAAATGGTGAAGTGAAGTATTTTGCAGATATGTATGGTCGTGACGCGCACTTGATAAAAGCAATCAAAGCAACTGAGAAGGCGAGGGCAATCAGCATCTCCTCCTAACTTTTAGATCACAGAATATAAAAAAGGCCGGAAACTCCGGCCTTTTTTATGAGCAATTCCAGCCTATTCCTATCGCTTGGCAAAGGTAATGGTACCAACTTTGAAAACCTTGCCAGAAGCGGGATCAGTTCTGCTGATTTGAACGTCGAAAGCTTTCTCATTCTTGGAATTCAAATTGATCTTCGCTTCGACATTTTGTTTTGATACTCGGTCACGCGCCTTGAAACTAAAATTAATTCGTGTTCCGCTGCGCTTACCTGAAAAATTCGACTGTTTCAGGTTTGCAAGTGAGCGAAACATCGATGCTGTATACGAATTTTTACCGCCATTTTGTTCAATAAATCCGTTCAGGCTGAATACAAATCCGCTTACCGCGCAATTGCCTGACAGTTTGATCCGGGAAGAACCGTCCGGCTTGTTGGACATGCGGCATCTGATCGACTCTTGCTTGCCTTTCGGAGAAGCTTTTACAAGACCCTTGCCACGCCATTTACCAGACATGTTTTCAAAGATTACCGGAGAGGCCAAACTTGTCGTTTGTCCAATTGGCGCCACAACAGCAATGATTGACATCGCACCAAGTATCGCAAGTTTTTTCAGCATCGTTGTTGTGCTCCTCCGGAATTCACGCATTTGGTCACCATCAAAGCGCCCTTATGCTTTCTTTCTATCCATTAATACCAGATATGCTGGCAACTGAAAAATGTCTGCCAAAAACGCGATAACAAGGGTCATGATCACAACAGCCGAAAATACCGCCATTGCTGGCAATGAACTGAAGCTCATGACGATCAGGCCGCCTGACAATATCAGTGTGGTTGAAAATATGGCAGGTGTAACGTCTTTCAATGCTCCCTGAACAGCCAGTGATGTGTCGTGATCTTTTCTGTTGATCATGTACTGGTTCAACATATGGACTGAATCATCAACCGCGATGCCAAAGGCTACTGTGAGCGCGACGGTGATGGAAAGGTTCAAAGGTATTCCACTTGCGTACAGGATCAGTTCAACCATAACAATTGGCAGGAGATTTGGCACCAGACAGGCCAGCCCAAGGCGCCATGAAGCAGCGGCAAGGGAAATGATCAGAATGGACAGGGCAACGGCAATCAACAAACTGACGCGCAAATTATCCATCAATCGCGGGGCAACAACGCCAGACAAAACCGGATAACCGGTAATTCGAACTGTTTCGCTAAGGTTCCTTTTGTCGAGCGCTTCTTGCAGTGCAGAAAGTCGAACCTGCATTTCACTGGCGGAGAGATTTGCGGATGAGAATATCGTTACCAACACCTTTTCCTTGTCAGCAGATATGAACCGGCTCGTCAAAGCTCGCGGAATCTGATCGATCAGGTCGGCGCTGATCTTGCCGCCGGATTTCTTGATCTCATCGGCGAAGTCGGCCAACGAATAAAATGATCCCGCAGGAAAAACATCCGTGACCGCGTTGATAGTCTCATATACCCGGTTCTCATTGGCTGGGTCATCAAGTGGCAGAGATTGATCCATATCGACTACAGCAAATAAAGGCGTTGTGCCATTATACGTCTGATCAATATATCCTTCGGATTGTCCGACCTCTGACGCTGAACCAAGATAGTCGATCAATCGGAAACGACTATCGATCATGGCATGTGCGTAAAGACCCAGCCCGCAAAGAACAACCCCGGCTACAAACACGATTTTTCGCCATCTTAACGCGCGCATAGCCGGACCTGCGACAGACGCAAGTGCATGGGTATTTGATCCCTTTGGTCGGAAGCCTAACCGGGCAGTCCAATAGGCTGCTACAGGCAGTCCGACCATAATTGCGATAAAGCCTGCAAGGACCGCAACAGCGCCAACAATGCCCAGTTCAAACAAGCCATTATTGCCACTGAAGCATAGTGACAAAAGAGCCGCACCGGTTGTCAGTGAAGATATCCCGCATGCAGGGCCAATCTCTTCAATCGCATTCCTCAGCGCTTCAATCGTATCATCACTCTTTTGGGAAAGGCTTTGCCATTTCAAATAGAGATGCAGCGTATCTGCAAAGATGATGACGATCAGCAGTACGGGGAGAATGTTCGTCAGGAAATTAAGTGATGTGCCAGCGAGTCCCGCGCCACCCAAAAACCAGAAGATTGCCAGGAGTGATGGAAAAGCACAAAGGAACATGGCAATTGGTGATTTAAAGAGCAGGAATGCAAGGATTGCGCAAAGAATAACGGCAATCGGCGCAAGATAGGTGATGTCAGAAGCAATCGAGCGGATCAGATCAGAGCGGATTGCGGGTTGCCCGGCGATGCTGATTGAGATTTCATCGGTTTCAAACTCTTTACCGAGTTCTTCCAGCCCCCACATGGTTTCGCGGACATTCGCATCCACAATTGCTTCTGCTTTGGTGTAGACAACCATAACTGCGGAATCGAAATTCTCACTGAACAGCGATTGCGAAGAAGGGATGTCAATTGCCAGCTGTTTCAGAGAATCAAGCACCTGCTCGTCGCTTTCGTAGACTGCAGGCAGTGCCGACTGCCACCCTTGCTCTGGTCCGGCATATTTCACGAGTGAAAATATCGATAGTATGCTTTCGACCCTGTCGTCCAGCTGAAACTCGAAATTTAGCTCGCGGAAGGTCTCTATTCCATCAATCGTTGCGAGATTGGGTACCCGCATCAGGATTACAGCATCGTTGTTAAAGTCCCGAAACTCGCTGAGTAATTCATCATAGTTTGCCAGTTCCTGCGATCCGTCCCGAAGAATTTCGATGTTTTCGCCAGAAAATTGCAACTTGGTGATGCCGATGCCTGCTGCGACACAGGCAACCAAAAGCATAACAGTGGCAAAAACCGGATATCTGAGAGCCGCCAACCCTAGTTTCTCCAGCCCAAATCCATTCATCATAGCAATCGCGAATCCTTAGTCTGCCCCTAGCGGGACTCTATGTCAGAAGACTGAAAATTTCGACCGCTAAGTTAATGAAAAGCTGGGTCTTTGGCGCGTTTCGTCAACCTTGCAAGGTATCAGAAATATTGCTGAC
>JASJDO010000059.1 GCA_030065115.1 Rhizobiaceae bacterium
GCGTGTCTCTGGGCGACGGCGGCGAAGATATTCTCTCCCGGCGCATCCGCGCCCAGGGAAATCTGGCGGAATATGCACCCATGGGATTGTTCCTGATATTTCTGGCGGAGTATCAGGGTGCGCTCACCTGGATTGTTTCGCTTTGCGCCGCTATTTTCGTGATTGGCCGCCTGTCACACGGCTATGCGCTTAGCTTCAAGGCTCACGCTTCAGGTGCGCGGATCAGAGGCATGGTGATGACATTTGTGGGGCTGGCACTACTCACAATCGTGAATCTCTGGATGGTTGTGACGGTGGCTGTGGGGTAGCAAGCTAAAAACCAATCAAGAACGCATGTTTGTATAAGACATACTTACTCACACGTTGTGTTGGACTTTCCAAAACTCGGCCATCCCGTCTTCAATCAAGCTTCTCCCGAAAACAGAATTTCACCGGATTCCAGATAGGTTTTTAGACCGGAGGCGATGCTGGACCAACCAGAACGAACACCTTCAAGGGCAGGCACAAGCTGGAAGTGCATGATGGTCAGTTTGCAGACATCCCCCTGCTCTTCCACTTCATAAACGCAACGGGTGACAGGAACTTCGGTGCCATCGATGAAATTTGGCTCAAACGTCATATCCAGACGTTTTCCCGGCTCCTCATCAACGACTTCGAATGTCAGCATGTTGTTGCCATTCGGCAAAATATAGTCGACACGAGTACCTGCTTTTTTCTCGGCATTCGGCCGCGCATGGCTGAAGTGATACTTTTCAATGTGCTCCGGTTTCGTCAGCGCTTCCCACAATTTTTGCGGCGTTGTTTTGATAAAGGTTTCAAGGACAAAATCGGGCTTTTCAGTTTTTGTGTCTATGCTCACAGGATCATCTCCTTCAAGTTCGGCCTTCAAGTCCAGCACAATGCGGGACAGAGGCTTTTGCACCAGCGGATCAATCCAGCGATCAATAACCGTCTGGAGAGGAACCGCGTTCAGGTAGTGGTACTTGAAGCGTCCGGACTTTCGGGTAACCACCAAGGATGCCTCTTCCAATACTTTGAGATGTTTCATCACGCCGAAACGCGTCATGCCCAGATTGCTCTCAAGCTCAGACAATGTCTGACCATCCTTCTCTTTCAGCATGTCCAGAAGTTGCCTTCTGGTATCATCACTCAATGCTTTGAAAACAGCATCCATAGATTACCTAATAAGTGACAATTTAGTCACGTGTCAATATAGTCACATAATTTTTTGAGATGTTATTCGTAAATCCATTGATGCCAGATGCGTGCGGTAAACCCTTCACCCGGCTTGATCACCCCTTCCCGCTCAACCCAGCCAACCAGACCGCGCTTCATCTGCGCTGCTTTGACAAAGTTCAGGGCAGTTTGCGTATTTTTGAGATCTTCAGCGGTTTCACCCAGATTGCGGGCGATCTCCGCACCGGCATATTTGCATGGGCCATTGTCACCATCCACGCGGATGGTTACGCCACCGTCAAACATCAACAAAGTTCGCGGCGGCAGGTAGGTGAGATTGGGAATTCCCTCCATTACCAGATTGGCGCCGATCCAACCCGCATCAACTTTTTCGACGCCCATGGTATCAGCAATTTGCGCAAGCTCTTCTTCGCTTAAAATCGAGAGCTGCCGCTCGTTGCGCATTTCAGTCCCGCGCGGATACCACGGTTCCCGCGCACCGGAAGCACGTGTTAGTCCTGCATGATAGTCACTTCTGATGCCGTCATAGGTAAGGTCAAGCGTGTCTACGTCCTGCGATACAAAATCATCACCTTCTGCTTTCAGCACTCGAGAGACCTTTCCAGTGATCTTTTTGGCCGGGACAATTTTCATGAAGCTTCTCCATCACACTCGTTTGCCGATTCCTGCTTGAACCGTAGCGCAAATGGCGGCACGTTTGAAACAAAGAGATTTCGCGGAGCACAAATATCATGAGCAAGAAACCCATCATCGCGCTGGACATGCCAAAGGAAGAAGAGGCACTCACAGACCGGCAAAAAAAGTATCTCGAAGTCTGCGATGAAAAACTGGGGTTTGTGCCCAATGTTCTGCAGGCCTATGCGTGGCACTCCACAAAGTTTGAAGGGTTCACCGCACTTTACAACGACCTGATGTTGGGCGAGTCGGGTTTAAGCAAACTCCAGCGCGAGATGATTGCCGTTGTCGTTTCAAGCGCCAATCATTGCTACTATTGCCTTACCGCCCACGGTGCCGCGGTGAGACAACTGTCCGGCAATCCCAAACTCGGTGAACAGCTGGTGATGAACTATCGCACAGCAGAGTTGGCAACAAAGGACCGCGCTATGCTCGACTTTGCGTGGAACCTCACCAAAGACCCGGTCTCAATTGATGAGCCGGATCGCGAGACTTTGCGCAGTGCAGGATGGAGCGATCGCGATATCTGGGACATCTCTGCCGTTACAGCTTTTTTCAACATGTCCAACCGCATGAGCGCCGCCACAGACAAGCAGCCGAATGATGAATATCATTCAATGGCGAGATGACACAGCCCAACTCCCAAGCAATCCAGAAAAACGGCAATTGCTTTCGGCGCAGGCTAATCTGCTTCGAAACGCAATTAGCCTTAAAATTTGCCAATCCTGTCATCGAAATGTAGCTTAACCCTTGTAGGGGCTGAGAATATCACAAATGGAGGAGTGCAAATGTTTAAGAATTTAACCAAAACACTATTGGCCGGCAGTGTATTATTGTCAGCAACTGCGGCGATGGCAGAAACCGAAGTACAGTTCTGGCATGCGTTTACCGGACGATTGGGTGAATTGGTCGCTGAGCAGGTAGAGACGTTCAACTCAAGCCAAAGCGACTATAAAGTTGTTGCATCTCACAAGGGAAATTATTCTGAAACCCTGAACGCAGGCATTGCGGCGTTCAGAGCGGGCGAACAGCCTCACGTCCTGATGGTTTTTGAAGTTGGCACGGCGACAATGATGGGTGCGAAGGGTGCTATCAAACCCGTCTATGAAGTGATGTCTGATGCAGGTGCAAGCTTTGATCCGAATGCCTATATCGGTTCGGTAAAAGGGTATTACACAACCACGGACGGTGAAATGCTATCGCTTCCATTCAACTCTTCAACACCGGTTTTGTGGACAAACAATGATGCGCTGAAGGCGGCGGGTATCGACCCGTCAACAGATCTATCAACCTGGCAGCAGGTCGGAGAAGCGTTGGACAAGCTCAAGGCTTCCGGACACGAGTGCCCGTTGACAACTGCTTGGCAAAGTTGGATCCATCTGGAGAACATGTCCGCATATCACAACGTGCCCTTTGCCACCAAGGACAATGGCTTCGCGGGTCTTGATACTGAGCTTTCGATGAACGGTCCGGTTCAGGTCAAACATCTTCAGACAATGGGTGATTGGGCAAAAGACGGTAAATTTATCTACAAGGGACGTCGTAACGAAGGTGGTGCTGATTTCAGAGCCGGTTCGTGTGCCATGTTCACGGAAAGCTCCGCAGGGTATGCAGGCATTAAAAAGGAAGCCCAGTTTGATTTTTCCGTACGGCCTCTCCCCTATTGGGAAGGTGTAGAGGGTGCGCCCCAAAACACTATTATTGGCGGGGCGTCGTTATGGGTTATGCAAGGCCATGAATCTGAAGAATACAAGGGTGTTGCTGATTTCCTGAACTTCCTGTCATCGACAGAAATTCAGGCCAAGTGGCACCAGAACACAGGTTACCTTCCAATAACCGCGGCGGCAGGAGACAAAACCCGTCTGGATGGTTTTTATGAAGATAATCCAGGAACTGATATTGCAGTTATCCAAATGACGGCTAAAGCCCCCACAGCCAATTCCAAAGGGCTTCGTCTTGGTTCCTTCGATCAAATTCGCGGAATTATTGACGAGGAGCTTGAAGCAATCTGGTCCGGTGACAAATCGGCTCAGGAGGCCATGGATAGTGCTGTAGAGCGTGGCAACAAATTGTTGCGCCGCTTCGAACAAGCAAGCCGATAATCCAACCGACAATTGCCGCGATTGCCATAACTTTATGCGTAGTCGCGGCAACTCATATTTGAGGCTGGTATGGAGAAGCGCGTAACATTTCGAGGCTGGGGACTACCGCTACTGCTGGTTTTCCCTCAAATTCTGATATCCGGAGTATTTTTCTTTTACCCGGCTGCGCAGGCAATTTGGCAGTCTCTGTTTATCCCCGACCCGTTTGGTTTGTCCGCTCAATTTGTCGGATTGGGTAATTTCGAGTTCCTTTTCTCAGACAGGTTTTATCGATCGTCATTTATAACAACTGCAGTCTTCTCAACACTGGTAACACTCGTTTCCATGGTACCGGCGCTGTTTCTCGCGGTCCTCGCCGACCGGCTTATCAAGGGTGCGGGCACCTACAGAACAATGTTGATCTGGCCTTATGCTGTAGCTCCAGCTGTTGCAGGTGTGCTGTGGCTGTTCATGTTCAACACACGCGTGGGCGTTGTATCCTGGTATCTGGCCCAACTTGCGTATGACTGGAATCATGTCCTAAATGACGGTGAGGCAATGGGTTTGGTAGTTGTTGCATCTGCCTGGGGCAGGATCAGCTACAACTTTCTCTTCTTCTTTGCAGCGCTTCAGTCTGTACCCAAGTCGGTAATCGAAGCTGCTGCAATTGACGGAGCGCGGTTTTGGAAACGGTTCTTCACAATCGTTCTGCCTCTGCTGTCGCCAACCACTTTCTTTTTGCTGGTCGTCAATATTGTTTATTCCTTTTTCGAGACTTTTGGTGTCATCCACACGATTACCGCCGGTGGACCACAACAAGCCACGACAATCCTCGTATACAAAGTATTTTCCGATGGGTTTGTCGGGCAGGATCTGGGGTCTTCAGCCGCGCAGTCAGTAGTCCTACTGGTTGTTGTTGGAGCCCTGACCGTCATCCAGTTCAAGTATGTCGAAAAGCGGGTTCACTACTGATGGCTGATAGCGTCGCACATAGAGCTAACATAATAGAACCACCACCGGGTATGGTGGAGAAAAGAGGTAGCGGACTGTGGCTCACACACCTCTTCATGATCATAGGCGTGTTGATCATATTTTTCCCGATTTGGTTGGCATTTGTTGCCTCAACAATCACTCAACCTGAAATCACTTCTCCGCCCATGCCGCTTTTGCCCGGAGACCAGTTTTTCGAAAACTACAAACGCGCACTTTTTTCCGGTGTGAATGTTCCAGTTGCAACAATGCTGTTCAACTCTCTTGTGATGGCTCTTGGAATAGCGATTGGAAAGATTGCAATTTCTTTGTTGTCAGCCTTTGCAATCGTCTATTTCCGGTTTCCGGGACGCAATACGTTCTTCTGGATGATCTTCATTACATTGATGCTTCCGGTGGAAGTTCGAATAGTTCCAACCTATGAGGTGGTAGCAGGGTTTGGCATGCTCAACAGTTATTCTGGCCTAATTTTCCCACTAATTGCTTCAGCAACGGCGACTTTTTTATTCAGACAGTTTTTCATGACAATACCAGATGAACTGGCTGAGGCAGCGCGTGTAGATGGTGCACGGCCAATGCGTTTCTTCATCGACATTGTTGTTCCTATGAGCCGAACCAATATCGCGGCGCTGTTTGTGATCCTGTTTATTTATGGGTGGAACCAATATTTGTGGCCATTGCTCATCACAACTGATCCCGAGATGAATACCATCGTTATGGGCATCAAGCAGATGTTTCCATCCGGTGACGATACAGCGGATTGGCCCGTCATCATGGCAACGTCAATTCTTGCAATGATACCGCCGGTGCTTGTGGTGATTTCGATGCAGAAACTCTTTATTCGCGGCCTGGTTGATAGTGAGAAGTAAGATGGCTGATTTATCACTCGAAGATGTAAAAAAGCGGTTTGGTAACACAGAGGTAATCCACGGGGTCAGTACCGACATCAAGGATGGCGAATTTATTGTCATTGTCGGTCCGTCCGGGTGTGGCAAATCAACGTTGCTTCGTATGGTTGCCGGTTTGGAATCCGTCAGTGATGGTGAAATAAGAATTGGCGGCGTTCGGGTAAATGAGAAAGAACCGATGGATCGCGACATCGCGATGGTGTTTCAAAACTATGCTCTATACCCCCATATGTCTGTTCGACAAAACATGGCCTATGGCCTGAAGATTGCCAAGAAACCTCAGGCTGAAATTGACAAGCGGGTGGCTGATGCAGCGAGGCTTTTGCAACTTGAAGAATATCTGGATCGCAAGCCCAAGCAATTGTCGGGCGGTCAAAGACAACGGGTTGCAATGGGACGTGCGATTGTTCGCGAACCATCCGTTTTCTTATTTGACGAACCACTTTCGAATTTGGACGCAAAACTTCGCGTTCAAATGCGGCTAGAAATCAAGGAACTGCAATCCCGGTTGGGAATTACCTCGCTTTATGTCACCCATGATCAAGTTGAGGCGATGACGATGGCAGACCGGATGATCGTCATGAACGGCGGCGTGGCCGAACAGATCGGAACGCCATTGGAGGTCTATGAAACGCCACAAACGCTGTTTGCCGCACAATTTATCGGCAGCCCGGCGATGAATATCCTGAACGCTGAGCTAAAAGGGGGAAAAGCCAAGCTTGAAAACGGGGCTTCATTGACGTGCAAATCAAAATTGGAAATCGAAGCAAAGATTGGGTTGCGGCCAGAGCATCTTACCCTGAACCCAAAGGGCAAGATAGAGCTGATGCCATTGCTTGCCGAACCTCTTGGCGCCAACACACTTATACATGGCAAACTCAAGAACAGTTCAATTCCCCTGACCGCAAGCGTTCCAGGCGTATATGAGCTTGAAGAAAAATCCGATGCAATTGGCTTCTCGATTGATCCCAATAACCTACATTTTTTTGATGCCGAAAGTGGCCACAGAATTTCGTAGAGTGAAGCCTTTTCAAGCAATGGTTGCGTTCGCCAAAAAGCGCTGGCGAAGCATCTCCACAGAACGTTAAACACTTAAGAATCCGGCAACAAACCCATTCACTGTAAATTATCTATATCACTCTGCGTGACAAAATAAGTCGCAGTAAACGTTACAGAATCCCCTGGCCCAAGCGTATCCCAGACGCCATTGGATGCAGCATCGGTTGAATCTCCTGGCGTTCCCACATCAGCTGTCAGAGTCTCGTTGGCAGGAACAGGTGCTGGCCCCGAACCGCCGTGCGCATCGTTGAGAGTGACGTTTGTAATCACTTGATCGCCGTCATTGGTGACCACATAGCTGTAGTTGATTTCCTGTCCAAGCGTTG
Organism: Rhizobiaceae bacterium; assembly: GCA_030065115.1. Taxonomy (GTDB): domain Bacteria; phylum Pseudomonadota; class Alphaproteobacteria; order Rhizobiales; family Rhizobiaceae; genus JAALLB01. Next base: position 7,237 of record JASJDO010000059.1, read on the forward strand.
CATTGATCAGATCCGCTGCATCGGCTGTCTTGCTTACCGTGATCGATCGGACCCCGGGGGTAACTGTAATGGGTATGTTGTCCGTATCGGTTTGTCCGCCACCGGTCGCAGTAAACACCAGCGTTTCCGCGCCACTGAAGTTCAGATTTGGAGTATAGACAAGTCCTGCCATGGCAGTGTTGATCGCAGCAGCAGTCCCCTGAAACGTAACTGTGCTGGTTCCGTCAGCACCACCAGTTATTGTAACTGAGCCGGGTGAACCCAGATTGATGATACCGTTTGAAACTGTAAGCGTGACGGTAGACACAAAGCCCAATAGCGGGTCGCTGGCGATTTGCGGTGCATTCACACCGGAAAGCGTGAGTGGATTGTTTTCCAGCGTCACCTGAGCGGCCGGGGATAGGGTGTATTCAAGAAAATCAATATCATCCCATGTTGCAACGCCCGGGCCAAATCCTGAGTCTCGGGTACGAACCCCAAACCCGATCGTCCGCGACCCCGCGGCGATTGTCGTAAAGCCTGAGATCGGAGTTGTGATATTGTTGTCATTGTTGACAAGCGGCGTTCCACCAATCGTACCGTCGGTTGCGATCCTGTTTTCAACGCCATCCAAAACAATAATCGGAAAATCGAAGTCGCCAATATCCGTATCCGTGTAACTCACCAATGTGTAGATCAGAAATCCCGCATCTCCGGCAGTAAAGGTCTGTTGACCCAAGGTTTGCAAATCGGGGCCAGTTGTTGTCGCGCCGATATCGTTGGATGTCGCCGTTAAATTGCCACCTGTAAAAGTCACACTGTCGGTGGTACCCGGTGTAACCGCGGTCCATCCGGTTCCGCCAGCCGAGAAATCTCCATTGACAACCTGTGCATGAGAATACTGGATTAAACACAAGCAGAAACCCACCAAAAACAACAGTTTTTGGAGCTGCATCCGCACAAAGGCGGTACATATGTTCACAACCACACGCATAACTAATCTCACCAAACGGCGAAAATCCCGGTTACCGGGATTTAACCGAATAATCCGGGCGAAATCAAAGTGGGCAGCTCGCTTGCTGTGGATATCTCAATGAAAGACTGTGCCTTGCCGCTCACCAACTGCGCGGTGTGCCGTCCCAGTCGATAAACTTGCCGGTCTCTTCAATTCCAAGCCCCTCAGCCACCTTCAAAATACCCGCAGCGCTTTCCTGTGGAGTTACAGGGGCTTGCGCCCCACCCATGTCGGTACTCACCCAGCCTGGGTGCATTGCAATTACGCTAACTCCCTTCCCTTGGAGGTCAGTCGCGAGCCCCTGGGTCACCTTGTTGAGTGCCGCTTTTGAGGCACGATAGGCAATTCTGTCTGAAGCAGAAAATTCCATTCTGCCCATCTGGGAAGAAATATTGATGATCCTGCCGTTTTGGCTTTCCCGTATCAATGGCAAAAACACCTGCGCTACCTTGAGCGGCGCCAGTACATTAACTTCTAGCGTCTTCGCAAAGCCTTCAAAATCCATATCAAGTGTCGATTGCCGGTCAGGTGTTATAATTCCGGCACAATTGACCAGAATATCAATGGGTGAATGAAACGCATTGGCAATTTTCTCAAGAGCAGGGTAATCTGTTACATCAAAATTGAGGACTGCCATCTGCGGCAATTCCTGCGCGAGCTTCCGTTGAGCATCAACCGACCGGACTGAACCGACGACATCCCATCCTTTTTCTATCGACTGTTTTGCCAGTTCGAAGCCGATGCCACGTCCAGCCCCTGTAATCAGTATTCTTGTCATGTTTCCAAACTCCGCCGCAATTTTACTGCGCCTAACGATTCATCCATCACCACATCATCATAGGTCAGAACCTGATCCATCGACACATCTCGCAGCATTTTTAATCCGCCAGTAAGCCCGAGAGGTAACATCTTGCCATCTAGTGATGTTGACGCTGGTCTCAACTGCCCAGCCACTGTGTAGCCCCCTTCGCCATCAAGAACCTCACCCGCCTTCAGGTCTCGTTTTGCAACTGCAATCACATCGGCCCTGAACTCGTTCGCTACACCTGTTGCCTCACCACGCAAGGCAACAGAGGCAACCGACATGCCAAGTTCCAGTCCAATCAGGTGCCACTGCTTGTAGAGACACATGAAACGGCCCGTATCATCAGTCTTGACCTTGTATTCTTCAAGGCATTTTTTCTGGTAATCCGTTTCCGCTTCAACCACCACGAAAACACCCATGCGGATATTGTGATCGAACTCGGTTCCATTGGGTTTCAGGCCATTGACCACCTCCACCATGCCGGATCGTTCAAGCGCTCCACCGATGTCGTGTGGCCGCATCAAGTTCGGAATGTCATCTATGGCCCCCAAAGGATAGCTTAATCCATTAGAAGGAGCATCGAGACCGCAGGCATTTGCAATTGCCGCACTTTCAATGGCTGGCTTGGTACCATCGAGAAACGAATTGAACATTTTGGGGTTCATGCGACCGCGCTTGGCCACATCACGCGGAACGCCCCAATGATCCCAAATTGTATCCGGTGTAGAGAAACGGTATTCCGGCTTCCACTTATGCCCCCTGCCAGCAGCAGCAACCTTGAAACCGCATGTTCTTGCCCAATCAACCAGATCACATGTCATGGCAGGCTGATCACCAAATGCCATGGAGTAGAGTACACCTGCCGATTGCGCTTCCCGAGCCACTGCCAAACCAGCAAAAGAATCGAGCTCAACAGTGGCGCTCACCACGTGTTTGCCATTGGCAAAGGCAGCCAGGACATGATCCGCCGCCACAACAGGATTTCCTGTTGCTTCAACGACAATGTCTATCGCCGGATCGCTGACAAGTTCAGAATAATTTTCCCCAATGTAGGTAGTTTCATTACGCAAAGCCTCGTCTAGCGAAGTCGCCGCAAAACGCTCAGCTTCCCAGTGCACATTCAAGAGATTGGACTTCGCCTGTTCCACGTTCAAGTCAGCTATCCCGACCACATGCACCCCGGGTATTCGGATAGCCTGTGATAAAAACATTGATCCAAATTTTCCGGCACCGATTACGCCCACACGGATTGGGTTTTGTGCGACCTGACGAGCAAGAAGCTGAGAATATAGAGACATTTGAATATTCCTCCGCGCAAAGTCAGCGTACTTGTACATGCAAACCGCCAAGCTGAACAAGCGAAGACAGAAGCGTTTGATTTCCATTCAACTTAACGACAGAATAGCCGGATGATCACGACAAGATTGAAAGCAATGGCTTGGTTCCTTGCCACTTCTTCCCTTTCTGCAACTGCACAAACCAAAAGTGATATCGAAGTGCTTCTCACGCATGCACAGCGAGGCTTCGTAAATGTTGCGGATGTTATGCAACTTGTTGATGGAACAAAGCTCTTGCCGACCGCTAACAACTGTCAATTGGCATTGCAATTGTCAGGCGGCAAAGAATTGATCTGCTTCTGGCAGTTTGACTATAGATCAACAAGTGCCACAGAGCATTTGAGACGCCTTAATAAACTCATCTCACTTGCAATCGATCAAGGTGAAGTTCCGCAAGACGATCAAGATGTAAATCACCCTGATTTTTACGACCTTAGAACTTATACAATCAACGGCGCAGACATTGCGGTTTCTCTGAAAGATAAAGCAGCCCTCGACCAAACCTTTGTCTTTCTCAGAGCATCCAAATCACAGCAACCTTAGCGCTTGTGGAGATGGGGGAACATTTCCTGAAAACGCCAAACTGCATCAGGTGTGCCGTAAAAATTGTCTGAAAGACTCACCACATCGCCCCAATGTTGCACGCCTTGGGCTCCGAGAAGCGTCTTGAACATCGCATGAAATCCCAAAGCCCGATAAGCTTCGAACTGTTCTTCTGAGAAGAATTGGTCACCGGTCGTTTCATGAGGAAACTTCCGGTATTTTCGGGCATATTCCTGGACATAATCATTCTCATCACCTGTCACTGACAGTTTGATATAAAGCATCACACCGATCTGAGGGTTCCCAAGCTTGTCGTCAGGATAATGGATTGTACCGATGGCTGCGTGCGGCCTATTCTTCAATTCCTCCCATGATGGCTGTCCCAATGGCGTTCCACTGGCCCGCGCTGCTGCGGCTTTCGTAACAGGAGGATGCCAGTTGGCCTTGGTTGCCATGGTAGCTTCTCTGATCTTTTCGGTGGAAACATCGATCAGCGTCCCGAGGTCAATGCGAGCATAGCGTTGGACTGCTGCAAATGAGGAGAAGGTAAGCTGTGGATCAGCCTCTGCATCAACAACCACAATGAATTTACACCGGCGTTTGAGCAACTCATAAACACCAAGATTTTCAATGTGCCCGCCGTCTGACAAATAGACCAGCTGGCGTTTTTCCTCCATGAAACCAAACAGCTCCTTGAAGAAAACCACCAGTGAATTGTTGAAGAACCGGTTGACGATATAGAGCGAACCGACATCTACATCATGCTCAGGTCGGGAAGTTTCACCTTCCGAAACCCGGCCGGAATTATGCTTTGCATTGAAAATACATTCTGCAATTTGTCTCGGATTGGGCAACCAATATCCAAGCCGCACGTTCAACAGCGCAAAGGTTGCCGCGAGCGGGCGCATGGTCATGCTTCCCATGGCAGAAGACGCCGCTGCAGCGCTTATCGCCATAGCACTTGAGAGCGTGAACTTGCCTTTCTCTACCGTTTCAAGATCCTTGGTTGCGACATATCCGGTTTCGACACTCCCGCAATAAGCATCCGAGAAAGTGAAAAAGCTGGCATTCCGACCCCGCCCATTTACATTGTCAGAGCCTTGCACGTTCAATGCAGCATTGAAAAGGTGAATGGGTGTTTGCGGGTTTTGCCGCGTATCACTCAACCTGATCTGATGGCCATCCGGATTAGCCGGCGCACCATTGCCATTCATTGGTTGCTTGATGAACGCCTTAGCAAGACTGTCTCGATACAAATTATGTGGTGAATTGCTGTTGGGGCGCAAGAACAGCGCTACAATGCCTGCAACAAGGGCAATCGTGAAGAATATGCTACCCGCCAGAATGCCAGGCTTCAAAATACTGAGAAATTGGGGCAACCATTCAGCTTTGCCAATAACAGGTTCGAACCAGTTCCGCATCGACATCATGATTGCAGCATACCAGTCCGGCGCATGGGCAAATGCTGTTTGACTTCCCTTGAATGTGTTACCCGGGATACTCCAGAATGCGAGATAGAGATATCCAATCCAAAGACCGAGTGGCAGCAACAGGCCTGCAATCAATTGAGAGAGCATGCTGCTGAAATTTGCAAAAACACCCGCGAGCCCTTGCGTCTGGTTTTGATGTCCCTCACTTGATCCAAAAACCCCTCGCAATGCCGCAAAGAAGCCGGTGAATGCAGCGATGTAGACAGTGAGCGTCTGTATCCAGTCAACAATGGTCGCGAATGCGGACTTGTCCAGATCAGGTTTGGCGGCTTCTTCCTTGTCAGCGTCGCCGTTCTTGGCTTTCTCAGTCGCCAGTTTAGTTCTCGCTTTCAGAACGTCTTCCCATGCAAAATCTATCCTTCCACACGAAGCAGCGACAAAATCTGTATAAACGCCATCCACCTCATCGGCATCAACATAAATTCCTCGTTCAACCAAATGCTTGCAGTGATTGGAATAAAGGCCACTGATCATTCGGGGCTGCAATTCTACAGCAAATACCACGAGTAAAATGAAAATCAGGTACGAAGCTAAACGCGTACCACCGGTATCTGTCTCAAACTTGGGCCGCGAAAGAAAGGAGCGCGCGATACTCCAGACCAGAAACAATACGGGAACCATCAGCGCCAAAAGCATGGAGAGCCCGAAAAATCCGCCACCCGGCTGGAGATTACCCAGCATGTTCACGATACGGCTTGCCCAACTGCTAGTCTCGGAGACAGGAATCTTAGAAAAATCAAAGAACGACTCTTTGAGATCACTCAACTGATCATTTGTCAAAGTTGTCAGCATTAGAGCCAACGCAAGAACAATAACAACAACCGGAATATTGGCCGCGATACCCCTTAAGTAAGACGCGAGCACCCGAAGTTTTTCAAAGAAACCACCTTCCGGGAACAGGTAGTTTGAATGATCGCGAATATGCCGCAACATGGCAGACTCATTGCGCGCCAAACGGCTGGGGAAGGCAAATCGTGCCTCGTTGATACCGCCACTTGCGTTTTCCTCCAGCTTTTGCGCGTTCAATAGCGCAGCGCCAGCGTAGCCACCGCCAGAGACGGAAGAGACATAATCCATGTGCTGATAGAAGGACCGAACTTCGCCGTCCTCGTCGTCGCCATTCCCCACCAACACAGCATCCATTGCCTGCGTGACACCGATACAAAAAGCGGCAGACCGTATTCCACCACCAGATAACGCCAATCCCTTTAAGCCCAGATGTGGAACATCTTCACTTACATCGTAAGCGCTTTTGGTTTCGAGCATGCTTAGGTCATTGTATGAAGCAAGTGCAGCAATGCCCAGCGCCTCGCGGCGTTTTTCAATCGCCTGCCATTCATAGTTGAAAACATACGTGAACGGGAGCGAATAAAGCTTGTCCTTGCTGGAAAGATCAGAAGCTCGTTCTTCGTAATGCTGTTCGCCCGCATTAGCTGGCTTGGACCAGTCTACGGTTTCGTTCGACGGATAGGAAACGGGTTTATGTACACCATCATCTGATGCATAGCTTGCGCTTTTCTTCCCCATGTCGGCATCTCCACAAAAGAGGCCGCCCCTATACCTTACATCTTAACAAAAAAACGAAAAATGACAACGCGTCCCAAGTTGATGCTAGTGTGGTTGACAACTTCACAAGGAAACGCCATGCGCACGTTTGACGAAATTTATGAGATCGCCGCAGCACGAAAAGGCGGAGCAGAAGCACTTGAGAAGCAAATCTCACCCGCACTTCTTGCTGTCGAACTTGCGAAAATTCCTGACGATCGATGGCTCTCAGACATGACCAAGCGCGTATTTCAAGCAGGCTTTAACTGGAAAGTTGTGGAGAGCATGTGGCCGGGCTTCGAAGCAGCCTTTGAAGGGTTTGACCTTGGCCGCTGCGCCATGCTGCATGACGAAGATTTTGACCGGCTGGTCAGTGACACACGCATCGTACGCTACGGCGCGAAGATTAGGTCTGTGCAGGAAAATGCAGTCTTTTTGATTGATTTGATCAATGAACATGGCAGTGCTGGCAAGGCCTTTGGCAAGTGGCCATCAGACGATTACATCGGTCTGCTTGAATTGATGAAAAAACGCGGCTCCCGCCTTGGCGGAAATACGGGTCAATATTTCCTGCGCATGATGGGCAAGGACAGTTTCATTCTCTCACGAGATGTCACCGCCCGGCTGATTGCAGAAGGGATTATAGACAAAAACCCGAAATCCAAAAAAGCCCTCACCCAAGTGCAACATGCCTTCAACACATGGATGGATCAATCCAGTAGAGGCCTGACCGAAATCAGCCGCGTATTGGCGATGAGTGTTTGACAGAAATCAAAAAATTTTGGCAGCATCTCGAAACAAACTCACAAAGTTCAGTCTGCTACAAAGTGACTTTCGCTTCATAAAACCACCTAGGCTTTGTTCTCGAAAATTGTCCAGTGACTTATAATACTGGAGCTTCTCACGCGATTTGCTTAGGGTTCATTATGGTTACAAAAACGGAAACACTGGCCGAAAGAGTTATTTCAGAATCCGATATTAAGGCAGAACGTCTGATTGCGGTATTACGCATGACCCTCGCCGCGATGCTTTTTTTGGGGGTTTCTTTTGTCCTTTCGCAATCACAGTCAGCCGGGCTGGAAATGCGGCAATTTGAGTTGCGTTGGTTGCTTGCGGGTGCTGCAGGCTATTTTGCGATTGGTGTCCTGAACTTCTATTTTGCTACGAAAGACCGAATGAAACCTTGGATGTGTTGGGTCTTTAACGTGGCTGAGGTCACTCTGGTATCAGCTCAACTATATATCGACGTAGCCGATCCCAACACGCCGTCACTTTTGACTTTTGCAAGCCCTGTTTTGCTTGTCGCCGTTTTGGTAATCTGCGTTCAAGTTCTTCGATTCCAAATCAAGCTGCATGTTTTCTCGACGCTGTTGCTCGTCGGATTATGCGCTGTCATCATGTTTCATGATCCGCAAATAGGCAGTGAACTTTCGGCGCCAGCTTCTCAAGAACTTCAACTCCTCTACAGCGTGCCGCCAAACATCATGCGCTTGCTCATGTTAACTGCATTGGCGATGCTGATCGGAACAGCAATCTACAGATCCAAACGCCTTGTCGAAACCGTGGCAAGAGAAACAGAGGTTTCAGAAAACAGAAAACGCTTTTTACCAAACGAGATCGCCGGCAACATGAGCGATGAAAATTTGAGTGAACTTCGATTGGGCAGAGAACGAGATATTGCCGTGTTGTTTGCAGACATTCGTGGTTTCACCAGCATCTCTGAAAAGATTGGAGCTCAACGAACCGCAGAGCTGCTGAACCGATACAGATCAGTCGTGACCGATGCCGCAATACGAAACAATGGCGTGGTTGATAAATTTATCGGGGATGGTGCGCTAATTATTTTCGGTCTGCACAGTGAGTTCAATCATGCTTGCAAAGACGCAATTCATGCAGCCGAAGAATTGTTACTTGCCACAAACAATTGGGACGAAACTCCATTGAAACCAGAATTCGATAGCATTCGGCTTGCCATTGGCCTTCACGCCGGACCGGCTGTAATTGGAGCAATTGGAGATGATCGACGGCTGGAATTCACCGCCATCGGCGACACCATCAATACAACAGCGCGATTGGAGGAATTGGCAAAAGATCGAGACTGCACGCTTGTCATGTCTCAGAACATTGCTGAATTCGCTGGGATCGATACACAAGCACTAACGTCTTTAGGTCAGGTTTCGATTAAAGGTCGTGAAAAACCGGTTGAGGTGTTGGCGCGACTTTAGCGCGTCACAAAATCTAAATCTGCCAATTCAGTCATTGCTTCCGGATAAACAATCATTTTGACCGTTTATCAGGTGCGTCATGGATTAATTTACCGGTGTTTGCCGGAAATGATGAAAAACATGGTTCAGGCCTTGGCGGAAATACGGGTCAATATTTCCTGCGCATGATGGGCAAGGACAGTTTCATTCTCTCACGAGACGTCACCGCTCGGCTGATTGCCGAGGGCATTGTCGACAAAAACCCGATATCCAAAAAAGCCCTCACCCAAGTGCAACAAGCCTTCAACACATGGATGGATCAATCCGGCCGCGGGTTGACCGAGATCAGCCGTGTTTTGGCGATGAGTGTTTAACAGAACCGGTTTGCAATCGCGTATTAGGCAAGCTTTCCTGACGCCCCCTATAATATCCGGTGTGCGTATTTTTAAGCCCTACGCAACAGTTCCGCCAATAACCGCTTAGAGGTGATAAACGTTAAACTAGGGCTGTCAAAAGGGCGTCTCCTCGGTTTGCAGTAGCCCGCAACATCCGTTGAAGATGGAAGCACGCAGACAAGACGATATCTTTATCTTGAGGGTCTTGTCGATCCCAAATGTTGGGATACACATCCGCTTGCTCAAACAACTTAAAATCAAAGGCAACGTTGAGTGAATCAGCTTCACACAATTCCGTCTTTTCGGCAATTAAAGTTACGACCTCACTGGACCAAACGCGAGCAGGGCCATATCCTAGGTCCTCGTCAATTTGCCCACCCGACTCAGTCAACCAATTGCGAGGAAACGATAAGTGATTTGCTTGATGAAACAGAAAGTCGACACCATCCCAGTTCTTATCGAGGTCAAGTGCATAATCGTTCTGTGCTTCAAAGTGCTCATCCAACAATTCTTCTATTGTTTCTCCAACTGACAACTTCTCTATGTCTTGATGATTGATAGCAATCAACTGAAAGCGCATACTCATAATAAGCAGTTCCCTGATCCAAATTCGAGTGCGCCCGTCATAAATCACGAAGCTTCAAGAAAACTCTAAACGGCGCAGCTGGTTAGTCATGAGTATAGAATGTAAAGGCCTTATTAATCGCTGCAAGTTTAAGAAATTAAATCTAAGCGGGTATTGGATGTTTTATGACCGTTTGTGTTAGCAGACATCCATGTTCATGGCAGCGTTCAGTATTTTGGACTCTAAACCAGCTATCGAAATTTCGACCATCTGATCCTTACCTAGTCAAACGCTTGTACGTCACCCGTTTTGGATTAACCGCCTCTGGACCAAGGCTTCTTCTTTGCCGCTTTGTCGATAATCGCTTTGATGTTCCCTTCTCCGATCTCAACTTTTTCCAAAATTTCTGCAACCTTGGCAAAGTCTCTGCGATTAATCGCCTGCTCGTAGGTATCCAGTAGCCCACTTACGACGAGACGCTCGTTGACGGTCATTCCCATATACGAAATCTTCACTTTGAATTTCTCTGCAGGTTCGCAAGACTACTCAAAGCATACCGTTGCACAGCGTAATTTTGGCCTCTAACTAGCCGTCGATATGCCGCCAACAATAACTGCACTTACCGCGTCAGTCTCTTGTATGTCACCCGTTTCGGATTTACTGCCTCTGGTCCCAAGCGTCTGATCTTGTCTTGCTCGTAATCCTCGAAATTGCCTTCAAACCACTCCACATGGCTATCACCCTCAAACGCGAGGATGTGTGTAGCAAGGCGGTCAAGGAACATCCGGTCGTGCGAGATGATCACGGCACAGCCCGCAAATGCTTCTAGCGCGTCTTCGAGTGCTGCAAGTGTCTCTGTGTCGAGGTCGTTGGTTGGTTCGTCGAGCAGGATCACATTACCACCGGACTTGAGCATCTTGGCAAGGTGCACGCGGTTGCGTTGACCACCGGAAAGCGTGCCAACCTTTTGTTGCTGGTCACCGCCCTTGAAATTGAACGACGAGCAATAGGCACGGGAATTCACCTCATGCTTGCCAAGCTTGATGATGTCATTACCCTCGGAAATTTCTTCCCAGACGGTCTTGTTGCCATCCAGTGCATCGCGGCTTTGATCCACATATCCAAGATCAACCGTATCCCCAACGCGGATGGAGCCGGCATCTGGCTGTTCCTGCCCTGTGATCATTTTGAAGAGCGTTGACTTACCCGCACCATTGGGCCCGATTACACCCACAATGCCACCGGGAGGAAGTTTGAACTCCAGATCATCGATCAGCAGCTTGTCTTCGAAGCCCTTCGTTAGATCATCCGCCTCAATCACCACATCGCCCAAGCGCTCACCCACCGGAATGACAATCTGCGCATTTTGCGGTGTACGATCATTCGCTGCTTTGACAAGCTCATCATAGGCCTTGATACGAGCCTTTGACTTTGCTTGACGAGCCTTTGGTGAAGAGTTGATCCAGCCAGCCTCTGCAGCAATCGCTTTCTGGCGGGAAGCCTCCTCGCGGCCTTCTTGCGCCATGCGCTTCGCCTTGGCATCAAGATAAGCCGTGTAATTGCCCTCATACGGAATACCGCGACCGCGATCGAGTTCCAAAATCCAGCCGGTCACATTGTCAAGGAAGTAACGGTCGTGGGTAATCATCAGCACAGAGCCCGGATATTCGCGCAGGTGCTTTTCAAGCCACGCAATGGTTTCCGCATCCAGATGGTTGGTCGGTTCGTCGAGCAGCAGAAGATCCGGCTGTGAGAGCAGCAGACGACACAACGCTACTCGGCGGATCTCACCACCGGAAAGATTGTCCACTGAGGCATCACCCGGCGGGCAGCGCAGTGCTTCCATCGCCATTTCAACCTGACTGTCCAGATCCCAAAGGTTTTGACTGTCGATGATGTCCTGAAGTTTCGCGCCTTCTTCCGCTGTCTCATCGGAATAGTTCATCATCAACTCATTGTAACGGTCGAGGATCGCTTTCTTCTCGGCAACGCCTTCCATCACGTTTTCAGCCACGGTCTTGGATGGGTCGAGTTGCGGCTCCTGCGGTAGGTATCCGCAAGTCGCACCTTCCGCAAGCCAGGCTTCGCCAGAGAATTCGTTGTCCAGCCCAGCCATGATGCGCAGGACGGTGGATTTACCCGCACCGTTTGGACCAAGAATGCCAATCTTCGCATCAGGGTAGAAAGACAAGTGAATGTCCTCCAGCACTTTCTTTGAGCCGTAAGACTTTGAAAGACCGGACATGTGATAAATAAATTGACGGGCCATCTGGTGGACACTCCAAGGGTCAGAAAGAAATGTTGAAAAAATCAGAGTACCGTTTACGCTCTGGGTCTGTTAATTTCAAGCGGGCGACAATTCTTTAAGCGGTAAATCTCTTATGGGCATTATTATTACAGGAATTCTCCTCATCTTGGCGGGTGCTTACGGCATTTATTCAGGCTATTCATCTGACAATTGGGGCATGGCGGGTGTTGGTTGGGGCGCACTGATTATGGGCACCTTGTCGATGTTGTTTGGCGTCGGCAAACGGGCAAGCGACACTGTCTCCACTCCGCATCGGGAAGTCACCGACCATGCACACGCCGAAATCCGCGCGCTCATTCAGGCGATGGGTGTTGTGGCAGT
>JASJDO010000060.1 GCA_030065115.1 Rhizobiaceae bacterium
GGAGAGGTGGATGTTGTTTGGACTAGTGCGCCAGATGAACCACCACCACACATGACAATTTCATTCGGCTCATTGAAAAATCCATCACATGACCCCGGGCCAAAGCAGAAACACACCGGTCAGCTTCTGGTCTGGGCTGACTGGTCGACCGTTGCTGAATGGTCGGATATGCCCCCTAGCGAACGCGGCAAGGACTACGCCGATTTCAAGCGTCGGGCGGAGGAAACTATGATGGAACAGTTCGCAAAATACTTTCCCGACCTGGCCAAAATGGTGGTCTACCGGGAGCTGGCAACACCGCTGTCTACTGTCTCCTTTACAGGCCATCGCAAGGGTGCATTTTATGGGCTCGATGTAACTCCTGACCGTGTCATGTGTGATGCGCTCAGGGCCAAAACCCCGATCCCAGGGCTTTACTTTTCCGGTCAGGACGTGACGAGCCCCGGCATCCCCGGCGCGCTTGCTGGTGGCTCAATCGCTGCAGCATCTGTTGATTCAAGAGTGCTCAAAAAAATCAGAGGGTGAGGAAGCAATTATTAACTCGTCTAAAGAAAACAGTGGACTTTGAAACAGGCGAATGACAGCTCTGAGCCCGAGCTGGACACTAAATAATCCCTAATTCAGCAAGGCTTCGCCCAATCAGTGGAAACGAGTGAAAAGAAGGCATCAACGCGATTGTCCTTTGGTCTATGTAGAATGAGATTTGCATCATACCTAATGCCATCCACGCACTTTTTCAGCGCCACTTCTTTTTCATCAGTTAATAAGGCCGGCCTGTAATGCGCAAATTTCTGAACAGCAAGCTGCTTGGCAAGGCCATGGAGCTGATCTTGAAACTCTTTCGAAATCTCTTCGGGTGATAAATTCATCCAAGCCAACCTTTTTTCCTTGTCGAAGGAATGTCGTACACCATTGTAACTTACTGAACATGTGCGGATTGATGTTCCATAAGTTGAGTCAATTCCGCTTGCTGAAATATACATCTCAAACCAAGGCACTTTCGTATGCAACAATTCATATGAGACCTGCGTTCCTGCTTTACCGTTATCTTTCTTGTCACTCGAATTTAGATACCAATCAGATAGCTTTAAAGTGTCGAATCCAGCGCGGGCAATTGCGACAACTGAACAAGTATATATTGCTTGCTCGACAAAGCTATTAAGGTTGTTTGCACTGGCAGGTGGAGTAGTGTGTCCAAGACACCATAATGTGGTCAAAAGAACTAGAGCGTATTTTGGATTAAACCCTATTATTGGCCTCTTGAAACTCGAAAGATTGCTCATTCCTATCAGGTTTTGCCTGAAACATCTGGGCATAATTTTTATCCAGCCTGAACTTGGTAACACTAAGAAATTGCATCCGCAAAAGCATTGAATTGCTTCTTAAGTTTATTCCATATATTTTCGTCTGTCTGCTTGAATCGTGACAAAAGCCGAACGGCAGCAAAGTCCGCCTAGCAGACTTTAAAACACAAACTTCTCTACCTTCACCCGTAATTGCCCTTCACGCGCTCCTTGGTCGGATCAAAATGCGGGAAGCTAACTACGGTTGCTTTCAGGCGTTTTTGTACTCCGTCCAACTGACCAACCTCAATCTCGGTTCCGGGTTCAGCATGCGTCACATCCAACCGTGCAAGTGCGATTACTTTACCAAGAATGGGTGAACGAACCGCAGAGGTAATCTCACCCACCTGCGCCTTACCAACACGCACACAATCACCCATTGCCGGAATAAGGCCGCTTTCTATATCCAATCCAACCAGCTTCTTCTGCGGGTGGGCTTTGCGCTCCTCGATCGCGGCACGGCCTGTGAAATCATCTTCTTTGGACTTCAATGGAACGGTAAAACCAATGCCCGCCTCAAACGGATTGGTTTGATCCGAAAACTCATAATTCGCAAAGATCAGACCTGCCTCGACTCGCAATGTGTTCAGCGCTTCGAGACCTAACGCCTGAAGTCCATGCGGATCGCCTGCCGCCCAGATTGCATCAAAGACTTCCATCGCGTCCTTTGGATGGCAAAACACCTCATACCCCAGCTCACCGGAGTAACCGGTGCGGGAGACAACCACCGACGGACCATGAAAATCAGTCAACCGACCAACTGCAAATCGGAACCAGCCAAGCTCTTCGACGGTTGGCTGTGTTGGTGCAGTCCAGATGATATCTTTCAGAATATCGCGTGAGAGAGGTCCCTGCACGGCAACATTGTGAAGTTGATCCGTTGAATTTCGAACCCAGACATTCAGCCCGCGTTTTTCCGCCTGTTCCTTGAGCCAAAGCCCGCTATCATCATTCCCGCCTATCCAGCGGAAATTGGTATCACCCAAACGGAACACCGTGCCATCATCCACCATGCCACCGTGATCGTAGCACATGGCAGTGTACACCACTTGCCCCGTCGAAAGCTTCTTCATGTTGCGGGTGACACAGGCCTGCATCAGCTCTTCCGCGTCCGGTCCGGTCACCTCGTATTTGCGCAGGGGCGAGAGGTCCATGATCGCCGCCTTTTCGCGGCAAGCCCAATATTCTTCAATCGCTCCCTTGCCTGTTATCGTGTTTGGAAGCCAGTAGCCGTTATATTCAACAAAGTCGCGCGTATGCCGCGCAAACCCTTCGTGGAAGGCGGTTTGTTTTGTCTCTTCCATGTCACCCTCCGGTGTCTTGCGCCACCCGATTGAGCGCTTGAATTGTTCTTTCTCATCATAAACCCGCACCTGAATGTCGGTTGGATTCCAACCGTTGGCCGGATCAATATCGCATGGACATGCGGTAGAAACGCAAACTAAATCAGTGAGTGCTTTGAGCAACACGTAGTCGCCAGGCCGTGACCAAGGATCATCCATCCCAATGGCATTTGCATCATCCAGCATCGTATTGAAAAAGAAGTTTATTGCTGGCCATCCGCCCCGAGGCTTCACATCAAAACGGGCAAGATCGTCGTTCATATTGTCCGAGCAATTGACGTGCCCCGGATAGCCCAGGTCCTCGTAATAACGCGCGGTACAGGCAAGTCCAAATGTGTCGTGTCTTCCGCACGTGTCCTGAACAATCTCAACCAGCGGTTCATGATCCACGCTGAAATATTTGGAGAAAATCCCGGGCGCCGGATATAGCGAACCCATCAAGGAACGGGTCGTCGTCGGGTCAATTTCGCGCTCAAGCCCCTTGTCGAGCGCACGGCGCGAGAACGCCTGAAAGTCGGAGCACTCCCTGCCCTTTACATCCAAAACCTGAATATATTGTCCAGCCTTTACATTATAGGCTTTCGCCTCACCGGGCTGAATGTTGATATCTGTTACCGTGTCAGCAAGTGGCTCGGGGGCGCTCAATTCATCTTTGCCATCTTTTGGATTGGCTCGCTTGATGTAGACGATCAGCTCTGTGAGCGTGTCCTGTGATTCAGGCTGCATAGACTCACCGGCTGCACAAACAATCAGCAGACCATCACAACGTGCGTGAAACGTTTCCATGTTTCCGGGCCGACTATCGCCGCCGAGAAACCGCACCGGGTCAGCCTTCGCCAGATCAAAGCCGGACTTCTGCAACGCGATCGCAACGTTTGCACCTGAAGCGTCAGCCGTAAGCGCACGGATAATTCCAGAAGGCTCACCCTTACCCTTAAGTCCGAGCATGGAAGCATCAGACGAGCCATCGGGCGCAAAGAAGACAATCTCAGCAAGTTGCCGCCCTTCCTTGTCGAGGACCGAGATTTCGTCATCTTTTTCAATTTTCAGGGCACGGCTTCCTCCACCAGGAACCGGATGCCTCTCGGTGCCATGTGGCAAAATCGGAAGCCCCGGAACCGAAATTCCAGCCCGCTCATACGGTGTTTCAAATTTTGGACTTGTATTCATGATCTACAATCCCAACAGTTTGCGTTTTCGTTCGGCCCAGCTGTTTATCGCGATATCAAAAGCGAGTGCCATCAACACAACCGAGAACCCAAGCGTGAAATTCTTGCCCAGCTCTGTGCCAGCCATGGTGCGCTGCATTTCCTGACCCAGATCGCGAGTGCCGATAAACGCGGCAATGATCACCATAAAGAAGGAAAACATCAACGCCTGATTGAGGCCGACCGCAATTGTTGGCATCGCTAGGGGAAGTTGTACATTCCAGAGTTTCTGAGACCGCGTAGCACCGGACATGTCCGCAGCCTCGGTCATTTCTGCTGGGACACCGCGCAAGCCCTCAATCGTGTAACGCACAACCGGCACCATTGTATAAATGAGGATGGACAGAATAACCGTCACAGGCGTAATCCCAAACAGCATGATCGCAGGTAATAGATAAATAAAGCTCGGGAACGTTTGCGCAGTATCGCAAATGTAAATCATCCGCCTTGATGCACTTTCCGAACGAGATGCCCGGATCGCCATGGGCATTCCGATCAGCATGGCCAACAGTGTCGCTGTCACTGTGGAATGCAGCGTCAACATCGCCCGGTCCCACCAACCCAGAACGGCAACCAAAAGGAAAAAGGTGAAACCAATGATCGCCGGTTTGGCACCACCCATCAACCAACAAAGGCCTGTGACCGCAGCGATCAATGCAAATGTTGGCAAGTAAAGAAGCGCATTCTCAGTCGGGATTAAGACCCATACGTTAAAAATGTACCGGACATAGTATGTGAACGCTTGCATCGGCCCCCATGCAAGAAACGTTTTCATCGCAACATCGATTTCCTTGCCCATGGAAAACGATTGCTTGCGTTTGACTTCGTCAAAATAGGGAATGAGCTCGCTCAAAACAAAGAAGAAAACACAAATACCCGCCGCAACAAGCCAAGCCTGATGCTTGATCCACCATGGCGTGTCTTTCTCAAAGTGTTCCGGTTGCTTTACGACCCACGCTTTCGACAAACGATCAAGCGTGATCGCCAACAAAACGATGGTGATGCCAATTTCAAAGCTTCGGCCAAGTTTGAAACTGTTCATCATGGCAAGCAGCTTCGCACCGAGACCCGGCATGCCAATAAACGCTGTCAAAACGACCATGGCGAGACTGAGCATGATTACCTGATTTAGGCCAACCAGAATCTCTGTTCGGGCCGAAGGAATGTATACCCGCGTCAGCATTTGCCATCGGGTACATCCGGACATCTTGCCTGCCTCTACTACCTCAGGAGAAACTTTCTTGAGCCCTACAGCCGTCATCAAAATCATCGGCGGGATGGAATAAACAATCGTCGCAACAGATGCTGCAGTCGGGCCTACCTTGAAGAAAATAACCGCAGGCAAAAGATAGGTATAAAACGGCAGCGTCTGTAATATCGCCAATACCGGCCGGAGCACGGCTTCAACTCGCCTCGATTTCCATGACCATATACCAAGAAGCAAACCGATCGCGAAGCCAATGGGTGCCGCAATCACAATCACAGACATCGTTTCCATGGTGATCTTCCACTGACCCATCATGGCAGTCCATGTAAACGTTCCACCAGCCAACAAGGAGAGTTTCCAACCACCCAAATAGTACCCAAGGACAGCGGCAAGGCTGGCGATAACAGACCATGGAATAGCATCCAAACGGGGCCATCGTGATTTGCCGTATAAAAGATTGGCTGCCGCATCGATCAGAAATCCGATCCAGCTTGCGATCTCCCGTGTAACGTGGATCAATCCCAAATCATTTTGGAGCCAGGAAAATCCGGCATCCATATAGGCAGACCAAATAGGATGCCATTCCGGAAGACGCACCAAACCTTCCGGCAATATGGGTTTGAACAGGGTCAACAAGACTGCCACGGCAAGCAAGCCATATCCGATTTGGGCATGTCGGGATTGCGGGATCAAGCACCCTCTCCCAACAGAATATCAAGGGCTTCCTTGCGATCCATCACGCCGATCAACATGCCATCAGAATCTTGCACCGGAATGGATTTACGAACATCAGACACAAGCATTCTTGCCAAGGATTGGATCGTCGCTGATGCTTCAACAGCCTTGCCATCAATTTTTTTGGACTTTGCAGGTTTCGCAAGCACACCCGCATGCACCACCCTCGCCTTTTCAATCTCTTCGGTAAACTTGGCCACATACTCAGTAGCGGGATTAAGGACAATTTTGTCCGGCGTATCGCACTGCTCAATCGCGCCATCTTTCATGATCGCGATACGATCTGCAAGGCGCAAAGCTTCGTCAAAATCATGCGTAATAAAAACGATGGTTTTTCCAAGCATTTCCTGAAGGCGCAAAAATTCATCCTGCATTTCGCGTCTGATCAGAGGATCAAGTGCTGAGAACGGTTCATCGAGAAACCAGATATCGGGCTCAATGGCCAGAGAACGCGCAATACCAACGCGCTGTTGCTGACCACCAGATAGTTCACGCGGGAAATACTCCTCGCGGCCTGACAATCCAACAAGCTCAATCACTTCCATGGCACGAGCACGCCGTTCATGTTTGTCTTGTCCTCGCATCTCAAGAGGGAAGGCAACGTTTTCCAGTACGGTACGGTGCGGTAGCAATCCGAAGCTCTGAAACACCATGCCCATTTTCTGACGGCGGAGATTAATCAGTGCGTCTTCATCCAGCGCACCAATATCCTCACCTTCAATTTCTATCGTGCCGCCTGTAATCTCATGCAGGCGTCCCATGCACCGCACCAATGTCGATTTGCCAGAACCGGACAGTCCCATGATCACCAGCATTTCGCCGCGATGAACATCTACCGAAACGTTGTGTACGCCGGCGATGTACCCCTGTTCACGGATTTCCTGATAGGTCGCATTTTCATTGAGAGAGTCCAGAAAGCGCTCTGGCTGGTCACCGAATAGTTTCCATACATTCCGGCAACTGATGACTACATCATCTTTTTTCATGTTTGCTATCTCAGACTTTCAAAGAAACATCCCGGCTAGACAAAGCCGGGATGCGCATTCAGTTCAAGCGTCAGTCTTATGCGTCACCCGCACAAGCATCCACCCAAGGCTTCCAAACGCCTTCATTCGCTTCCAACCAGATGCCTGCGGCATCTTCCGCTTCTTCCTCATCCACATCCACGATTTTCGCCATTTCAGCGATCTGAGGGTTGGTGAAGCTCAACTTAGTCAGCACGCAGTAAGCCTTAGGCCACTTGTCTTTCATGCCGTCCCAAGCTGCTTTCTTGAGGTAGCCTTTTGCCGGGTTACCACAGTCATAAAGTGCATCCGGGTTTGGACCTTTGGCAGGATCCTTGTCGCAACCATCTTCCCACTCGGGGAATTCAACAAACTCGCCTGGCCAGACAGCCTCTGCAAAGTTTGGTGTCCAGTTGAAGACAACTACAGGACGCTTGTCTTTTTCAGCAGCACCGATCTCTGCCCACAACGCAGCAGCAGAACCCGCGTTCACAACGACAAAATCCATACCCAACGCTTCAACACGTTCCTTACCGTGTTTCAGCCAGTCAACAGGTCCGTCAAGATAACGACCCTTATCGCCAGATTCTGCGGTTTTGAACAGCGCAGCGCAATCGTTGAGCGCTTTCCAGTCGGGAAGGCCAGGACATGCTTCTTTGGTCCACATTGGGTACCACCAGTCTTCGCGTGTTACCGCGTCATGGTCTCCAGCATCGTGCAGGCCACCTTTTTCAAGCGCTTCACGGAATGACTTGCCAAAGGCGCCTTCCCAGACTTCAAGCTCAAGTGCAACGTCACCAAGGCGCACTGACTCATAGACAGCCTGACTGTCTGTAGTCACAAATTCCACACTGTTCCCCATGGACTCAAAAATTTGACCCACAGCATGGCTCATTACGATCTGGCTTGACCAGTTATGGATCGGAATGACAATTGGATCACTACTGTCTGCAGCGGTGGCACTCATTGCTGCGGAAAATGACATCGCAGCTCCCAGCGCTATGGCGCTGGCGGTCTTCTTCAGGTTTGACATGGCTAATTTCCTCCCTAGCTCGTCTCCCTCATTTAACCGGAGTGTTTAACTAACGCCCTCCGGCAAGCGGCGGATCTGCCAGACTTTCTTTCCAAACGGGCTGAAACCCGAGAATAATGGTGTCTGGAGACAGATTCGGATTGAAAAGCAGATTATGCCAATAGGTCGCCTGATAGATCGGCTCTCCTTTGGAGAGTTCCCTCACCTGACATTTCAATGAAAAGGTTTGATTATATGCTTCGTATGCGAGCATGCAGCGTTTGGCATCCAACAGTGTCTGCGCACCTTGCGAATTCGGTAAAAACGTCGCTGTGATGACATCAGAAAATTCTTTGTGCTTCTGATAATAGGTTTCAGAAAACAGCTGCAGGGCCTTGTCACGACGTTGTGCCGGATCATTGGTCCGCAAATACATGTGTTTCAGTTCCGGCGTCTTGGAAAACAGTGGAGCTTTGTTGAGAACTGTAACAATGCTGCCAAGTGCCTCAGTAGCACCTTCAGGCGTGACATCAGCAATTACACCGTCATCCGGGCGCCCCTGTTTTTCACGCATGGCGATTTGTCGAACCCTGCACTGCCAACGCATGAAGGAATCTCGCATGGGAGAATGTTCTCTATCGAGACCAAACACCTCTTGGATACCGCTCATTGACAATCCTGCTCTCCAAACACATCCGGTTTAAATTTACTCTGCCCCCGCCAAACCACTTATCAAAGTTTAGCGGGAGCAGGATCAGACTAGCCGGGAAATCAATCCCGAACCAATCAAAACTTCATATACGCCTTCCGCAACGAGACCAGAGGGTGACGATCAGACATCTGAAACTTGATTAGAAACTCGCGCGCTACCATGTCCCGGTCCTGCTGGTTGTCCGGCAACTTGATGTGATCGGGAACCCGAACCCATCCGTTGATATTGCGGTCAAAGACGGCTGGCATGCCGTCTTCATACCCCATGTGAACATCTTCCAGCCAATTGAGATCGTCCCAACCCATAATCTCCATATACTTGGAAAGAAATGGGGTAATCCGGTCATAATCAGGAACCAGGTTCACATCATAGCGATAGCCGATGTGCTGTCCGATTTCCTTTTCACGCTCGGAGTCCAGACCTTCTTTGTCTTCAATAAACTGGTCAACGCTTTTGATTTCAGAACCGCGATACTGTGTTCCAGCCATGGTCTGTCCTCCTTAAAGATCGTGATAGTTTTCGATGCCAACCGTGTGGTTGGTACCGGCGAGTGGAACACCAGCCATGGCAGATGCTTCCATGGTAAGCGCGGCCAAATCTTCTGGCTCAAGGCTGTGAAGATGCGTCTTGCCGCATGCACGGGCAAACAATTGAGCTTCAATTGTAAGTGTGTGCAAGAAGTTATAGACACGTTCAGCGGCCTCATCCGGGTCAAGGCGCGAACGAAGAACCGGATCCTGCGTTGCTACACCAACCGGACAACGTCCCGTATGACAGTGGTAGCAATAGCCAGGCTCGACGCCCATTTCCTCTTCGTAATTGGCTTCCGGAATATCCTTGTTACAGTTCAACGCCATCATGACTGAGTGACCGAGAGCAATCGCATCTGCACCCAGCGCAATGGCTTTCGCCACATCAGCACCATTGCGGATACCACCTGCATATACGAGAGAAATCTCACCGCGTTTGCCAAGATCATCAATCGCCTTGCGGGCTTGACGAATGGCAGCAATACCCGGAACACCAGTGTCTTCCGTTGCAAGGTGCGGACCAGCACCGGTGCCACCTTCCATGCCATCGATATAGATCGAGTCTGGGTTACATTTCACAGCCATTCGAACGTCGTCGTAAACCCGTGCAGCGCCCAACTTCAGCTGAATTGGCACCATGCCATTGGTCGCTTCACGGATTTCTTCAATCTTCAGCGCAAGGTCATCCGGACCCAACCAATCCGGATGCCGCGCTGGTGATCGCTGATCAATGCCCGCTGGGAGCGAGCGCATCTCAGCAACCTGATCGGTCACCTTTTGTCCCATCAGGTGTCCCCCGAGACCGACCTTACAGCCCTGACCAATGAAGAATTCCACACCGTCCGCTAGAACCAGGTGATTTGGGTTAAAACCATAGCGGGACTGAATAACCTGGTAGAACCACTTTGACGAATAACGGCGCTCGTCAGGGATCATGCCCCCTTCCCCAGAACACGTCGCTGTGCCAGCCATGGTTGCACCACGAGCAAGCGCAGTCTTGGCTTCATAGGAAAGCGCGCCAAAACTCATACCAGTCACATAGACTGGGATATCGAGCTCAAGCGGACGTCCTGCGCGTGGACCAATAATGGTTTTGGTCTCACACTTTTCGCGATACCCTTCGATCACAAAGCGAGTCAACGTGCCCGGCATAAAGGTCAGATCATCCCAGTGAGGGATTTTCTTGAAGAGCGAGAAGCCACGCATACGGTAGCGGCCAAGCTCTGACTTAATGTGAATGTCATCCATCACCTCTGGCGGGAAGACAAATGATTTACCCAACCGGTTTACATCGCGGTCGAGTGGCTTTTTATGCATTTTATCCATGTTTCAATTCCTTACCCACGCTTACAGGATCAGTTTCTTCTCGGATGGCTCCAGGTTGTCGTAGTTCCACAACTGCTTGCCAGCGACGATTTTGGTGAAATGATCAACGCCCTCTTTCGGCATCAGCTCATATTGGGTGAGCTTGCGTGTAAGCCATGCTTTATCAAGATCAGTGAGTTCAGCTTCAACGGCATCCACGCCCAGCGACTGGATTTCTCCGCCCACGTAGATCGTTCCATCATACATGGAGTCACCGAGGTTCTTGCCTGCATTGCCGCATACAACAATACGGCCACGCTGCATCATGAAGCCGGACAGTGCGCCTGTGTCTCCGCCAACGATGATCGTACCACCTTTCTGGTCGATCCCTGTCCGAGAACCCACAGAGCCTCGGCATACAAGATCGCCGCCACGAATAGCAGCGCCAAAGGTTGAACCAGCATTCTTCTCGATCAACACTGTGCCTGACATCATGTTTTCACCACATGACCAGCCAACGCGGCCATTGATACGAACATTCGGGCCATCAATAAGACCATTGGCGAAGTAACCAGTAGACCCTTCAATGATCAGGTTGAGCTTTGAAAGAATCCCAACTCCGATTGAGTGCTTGCCGCGCGGGTTTTGGATCACGATCGTGCCATATCCCTCAGCCATCAATTCCCGGATCTTGTTGTTCACACCCTTGGTGTCATAGTCGTCCGCATTGATTTCGGTACGCTTGTTGAAGTCGACATCAGGCGCCCAAGGATACGTATAACGCTCTTCCTCATCTTCCTCAAATTCGATGTAAAGAGAACGGCCCGTAAGCTGTTCGGTTGTCATACCCAAAGCCTGAACGCGCTCTTCCTGCGTCATTGCCTTGAGTTCAGCATCAGTTACGCTTGCCATACGCGGACCTCCTCATCGTACGGGTCAGTTGTGTCAATCTCTTGTGGAAGGATTGCGCGAATGGCCACTTCTTCCGAAGCCATCGCGATCAAATCATCACTTTCGTAAAGAACCAGTGGTTTCGCCGCCATGGTATCTTTTGCCATGCCCAGCTGGTCCTTGGTCGCGACCAAGTAGGTGAACACACCGTCGATTTCTTCAATCGACCGTTTGAGGCTTTGTTCCAGGGTGACGCCGTTCGCGAGGTTGTCAGCCGTGTAGACAGCAAGCAACTCACTGTCACAGTTTGACATGAATCGATGCCCCTTACGTTCCATCTGGCGACGCATGATCCAGTAGTTTGTGATCTGACCGTTGTGAACAACGGACACGTCATTGTATGGGAAAGCCCAGTAAGGGTGCGCAGAACGAATATCCACATCTGACTCGGTCGCCATACGCGTGTGACCAATGGAGTGAGTACCTTCAAACTCATTCAGGCCATATTGCTCAGAAACCACTGAAGCATCACCCAAATCCTTGATCAGCTCGAGTGCGTTGCCAAGAGAGAGAATCTCGACACCCTCGATATCCTCTATGTGGCGCGCCATCATTTCTGTGTCGCCGTCGTGGCTGATCACATAGCGATGCGCATAGTCCGTTGCCGCTTCACGCTTTTTCACGACGGCTTTGTGGTGTGCCAGTCGCTCTTCTACTAGTTCCAAACGCTTTGCCACAATATCAATCATGTCAAAGCCTTTGCTCATGGCTTCCTGTTCAGCGAGAATGAACCGCATGACATAGTCGCCAGGGCTCTCTACGCCGTAGACCGCATAGCCGGTGCTGTCTGGACCGCGATGCTTCAGAGCCTGAAGCATGGCAGTCATTTCACCGCCGACATTGGAGCTTTTGCCCCTGTGTATTAAACCTGCAATTCCGCACATCGAAATCACGCCTCCAAGTTTAGGTGGTTAAAGGCTGCAGCGAATTATGCCGCTACAGTAATCTTGTGTGGTGAGCCGAACCCTATGGCAGGCACTCCATATACGTTTCGTTGTCCCAGTCGGTCACTGTGGACATGAACCGTGCATACTCATCGTGCTTGTATTCGTGATACAAGCGGTACATCTCGCCCGGCATACCGCGACGAACAACTTTATCATTCTCCAGATGGTCAAGCGCTTCACCCAATGACATTGGCAGTTTCTTGACGTCCTTGCCTTCCTTGATCGCTTCATAGATGTTGCGCTCTTCTGGCTCACCTGGATCAAGCTTGTTATCGATACCGTCATCCATCGCAGCAAGAAGCGTTGTACCCATGAGATACGGGTTCACCATTGAGTCGACCGAGCGATATTCAAAGCGGCCTGGCGCAGAAACACGAAGACCTGTTGTCCGGTTCTGGAAGCCCCAGTCAGCAAAGACCGGCGCCCAGAAACCTGTATCCCAAAGGCGACGATAGGAATTCACTGTCGAACAGCCGACAGATGTCAGCGCTTGAAGATGGTGAACAACGCCACCAATCGCTTCCAGACCTTCCTTGCCCGGCATCTGCGGATCGTCACCGTCCGGCATGAAGGTGTTTTCACCACCCTTCACATACATATAGTTGTCCGCCATGCCAGGAAGATTTTTGGGATCATTGCCGGTTGGCACAAACTGGTCTTCCCCACCACGCCACAGCGACATATTGTGGTGACAACCAGACGCTGAAACGCCCATGAATGGCTTCGTCATGAAACAGGCAAATATGCCATGTTCCCGAGCGACTTGCGCACAAATCTGACGGTACGTGGTCAGACGGTCAGCGTTACGCAACACATCGTCGAACATCCAGTTCAGTTCGAGTTGGCCCGGCGCGTCCTCATGGTCGCCCTGGATCATGTCGAGGCCCATTTTGCGGGCATATCGGATCACTTGCAGTGAAACAGGACGCAGGCTTTCAAACTGGTCAATGTGATAGCAGTATGGCTTGGAGAACCCGTCTTTCGGCTTGCCGTTCTCATCAAACTTGAGCCACATCATTTCAGGCTCTGTGCCGATGCGAAGCTGACGACCATGCTTCTTCTGAAACTCGTCATGCATCCGGCGCAGGTTACCCCGGCAATCTGCCGTCAAATATCCACCCGGGTCCTCTTTCTCTTCACGGTTTCGGAAAAGCGTACAATAAAAACGACCAATTTCTGGCGCCCAGGGCAATTGCATGAATGTTTCGGGTTCTGGAATACCAACAAGCTCTGCAGCTTCCGGTCCGTATCCCAAATATTCACCAGCACGGTTCAGGAACAGGTTCATGGTCGCGCCATAAACCAACTGGAAGCCTTTTTTGGCAACGGTTTCCCAATGGTCCGCCGGAATGCCCTTACCCATGATCTTGCCGGTCACGGAAACAAATTGAAGGTACAGATACTCAATACCCAATTCATCGATTTTCGCGCGCACTTCCTTGATTTTCTCGTCGCGGCCCTTTTGTTCCACGAACTTTTCAATATCCATTTCCGGCAAAGCATCCTCCCTTGACGCTAACGGGCCATCAACACCCGAATTTCCTATGTCAGCTGTTTTGCCGCACTTATCTGTCGTGAATTTTACGCACCAGTAGTTGGAAAACGAACACGATGCTTTATCTAGAACGGCGACTAACTGTAGAAACAACGTTCTTCAATTCAGACCAAATTTCAACTGTTTTTTGTACCAATTGCGCAAGAAAATTGGGATTGATCTTGAATTGGTACATATTTGGTATAATATCTTGCTTATGGAGATCAGAGAAAACAAGAAGCTCAGCGCGAGTGACCTCACACGCCTGCTGCGGCAAACCATAACCAGCGGAGAATTTTCACCGCAGGATCGATTGCCTTCAGAAAGGGTTCTTTCGGAACGGTTTGGCACGGCACGTGGCACGGTTCGAAGTGCTTTGGCGAAGCTCGAGCGCGAAGGCGTTGTGGAAACCCGGCCCGGTAGTGGAACCTATGTGGTGGGCGAGGAAGGTGAAGCAACCAATCAGGTTGTTGCGAATGCAAGCCCGCTGGAACTTATCGATGCCCGTTTTGCCCTCGAACCACACTCTTGCCGATTGGCGGTTTTGAATGCCCGCGCTGCTGACTTTGAAAAGCTCGAGAAATTGATGGATGAAATGGAAAAGGCAACCAACAGTCCGACCAGATTTTCCGAACTCGACACAAAGTTTCATGCCCTGTTGGCAGAAATCACCGGAAATTCACTGCTTATTTGGATCGTCGCGCAGATCAACAATGTTCGCAACCAAGAACAATGGTCGTTGATGCGGCACCTCACTTTGAACGAAAATGTGATCCATCAATACAATCGCGAACACAGAGAGATTGTAGCGGCAATAAAACAACGCGAACCGGAACGCGCGGCACAGGCCATGAAAACACATCTTGAAGCAGCAAGACTATCTCTTACCCGTTCAGCTGCGACCTAACCAATTAAGTTCTCGAAGTTGCCTGAAGCCAGTTGATGTACACACGCTCGGCCATAGTCTCAAATTGCTTGATGCTGTCGGCGCAATCCTGTTTCATTTGCTTGGCCCCATCTGCCCCAAGTGCTTGCTCAAGCGCCTGGGCATATTCTGGAATTTGGGCCCAGTTATCAAATGTCTCTGCTTCGACTTCCAGATGAAACTGGAAAGAAAAAGCACGCGTCTGCCATGCCATTGCTTGCACAGCACAATCGGGCGAGGTCGCCAACACCCTGCCCCCTTCCGGCATCTGGGTCACTTCTGCTGAATGCCACTGAAGCGCATCAAATGTCTCAGGCAGGCCGTCAAACAAAACGCCGGTAGCACCTGCCTCTGTCAATTGCACAGGCATCACGCCAATCTCGGGCGTCTTCGATGGTTCTACTTTTCCACCCAACGCTTCTGCCAGCAATTGATGTCCAAGACAGAGGCCCAAATAGGGCACGCCTTTGTCCGCTACAGCTTCGCGAATGAAGGCTTTTTCTTCTTTCAGCCAAGGATGCTGGTCCTCCTGCCAGACGTCCATCGGACCGCCCAACACCCATAGAGCATCAAATCCATCCATCGATGGAATTTTCTCACCCTTATCAAGCTCAATCGGCGTCCAGGAATGGCCATCATCTTCCAGCATCGATCTAAATGAACCGGGATGCTCAACATCCGCATGCTGCAAAACCAAAATTTCCATTCTCGAACCTCCAGTGCAGTGAGCCGTCTCGCGCCAGATCACCCTGCAAACAAAAATGCATCGTGCGTAAGGAGACCATAAGTAGACAAGACAAAGCTTCAATCAAGGGTGAAGACAAAAGGCATGGGGAAAACTGAACATGAATTTGCTGCCATAAAGCTGCTTTTCCAGATGCATATCCGGGTTTATCATCTCCGCACAACAATTGCTAAGTTAGCTGTTTTAGAATCAAGGCCTGACAAAATCAGACTGATTATCTTAGGCACCCTCTATGATTATAAAAGTATAGAATTCAGCTTCCTGCGGTCGCCCCAAAACTCCATAGGTTCATAATCGGGATAAGGATAAAACCCAAGGTTTAGCTCGCCTTCCCAGTTGCAGGAGCGAGCCCAATTCCTGACCAAAGCTTCCACGCTGATTGGCTTGCCCGAGCATATGTTGACTACTCCTAAATCTTGCCCGCTTAGCGCAAGTTTGACGATGAGCTTGGCAATATCATCAACAGGTAGGAAATCGCGTAGCTGTTGCCCACCGGACATATTGAAAACCGGGTCAGCGTTTTGAACGGCATTTTGAAACTGCGGCCAAAGCGAGTTTGCAGCCTGTCCGTCTCCGAACATATAAAACAATCTTCCCCAAACGAGATTGAAAGCTTCTTGGCTTTGAAAACTCTGCAATTCCTCTAACAGCCGAACCTTTGCTTCACCATATGGATTATCTGCCAACAGCGGTGCATTTTCTGATAAAGAGCCCGATTGCATTCCATATTCAAAACAGGTTCCGGTTATGAATACGGATTGAACCCCTCCTTTTATTGCCGACTTCAAAAAAGCGGTTTGGCGAGGCAACTCATGGATAACATGATCCTGATTTCGATAGTTTGGTAGCCCAGCCCAGGCAAGGTGGATCAGAATGTCCGGATTGCCGAGATACCCGACTAGATCAGAAGGTAAACTTGCCAAATCGAGTGGTTTTGACGGAGGAACGTTGCCTTCCATTTTCACCGGGTTCGAGAAATGAAAGGGTTGAAAAGCCCGTTCTTGGTTCAGAAGTTCTCGGCAGACATACTGACCTAAAAATCCGCTTGCACCAGTAACAGCGATTTTCATTTACTGACTTTCAGTTCAGGGACAGCCGTCACAAACTGACCGCCCCACTCCCGAATATGCTTGAGCTGTGACATGATTTCATCGCTCAGGTTCCAAGGGAAAATGACAACATAATCCGGTTTCTGCTTGTCGATTTCATCCGGTGACACAATGGGAATGCGGCTT
Source organism: Rhizobiaceae bacterium (assembly GCA_030065115.1). GTDB lineage: Bacteria > Pseudomonadota > Alphaproteobacteria > Rhizobiales > Rhizobiaceae > JAALLB01. The sequence goes on from JASJDO010000060.1 coordinate 16,737, forward strand.
CCAGGCTGATATTGCCCTTGCTTCGCCGGATTACGGTCAGCGATAAAAGAAACAAGGTCAGGCCTCACACCGGCAAAATTGAGAAGTGTATTGCCCTTGGCAGCAGCGCCATATCCGCAAACCGTTGCACCTTTTTCTTTTGCGTCAAGAAGGAACCTGAGAAAATCATCTTTGACTTTTTCCGTGCGTCTTTGGAAGCTTTGGTAAAATGCTGAGGTGTTCATCCCCAAGCTCAACTCTTCTTCCAGCACATCGCGATATTGCTGAGTTTCCTCCTGCGCGCCCGTTTTCTCTTTCTGAACAAACAGGCGCAAGCTTCCACCATGTGTTGACAGGCGTTCAACATCAAACACTTTCAGGCCGACCTGTTTACATACAGCCTCTACAGCAATGAGCGACAGATACGAAAAATGCTCGTGGTATATCGTATCAAACTGATTGAGTTGAACCAGATTTTGAAGATGGGGAAATTCGAAGGTAGCAACCCCCTCAGGCTTTAACAGAATTTCAAAACCGGCAACAAAATCAACAATATCCGGCACATGTGCCAGTACATTGTTGGCGGCCATCAGATCAGCAGATTTACCCTGTTCAACCAGTATCTGGGCCAATTTCCGGCCAAAGAATTCTTCGACAATCTCGATGCCTTTCTCACGCGCAGCTTGTGCGGTGCTCTTGGTCGGCTCAACCCCAAGACATGGAACCCCACGTTCTTTTACGTGTTGCAACAAATAGCCATCATTAGCAGCAATCTCCACAACATTTGAATTCGCATCTAATCCAAATCTGTCAACACATTCGGCAACATAACGTTCCGCGTGTGTCAGCCAGCTGTCGGAGAATGAACTGAAATAGGCATATTCATCGCTAAAAAGCTCGTCAAAATCCGCGAAATCTTCCGTTTGAACCAACCAGCATGTTTCACAGGTGAAAACGCGCAGGGGAAACCATTTTTCTATGCCTGAAAGAGCTTCTTCCTCCAGATACGCGTTGGAGGGGGGTGCTGAACCCAAGTCCACAAAAAGCGAAAGATTTGAGCTACCGCAACTTCTGCATTTCATACTGTAATTCCTGTAAAACCGGCATCCAGCAATGGTGCGGCTCTATCACGTTCAGAAAGAGTTGTTGCTGGCAATGGCCAATCAATTCCCACTTTCTCCTCATAAACATTTAACTGCCCTTCTGCTTCGGGGTGGTAAGCCGCATCATGCAAATACAGAAGTTCGCTATCGCTTTCCAGTGTTTGAAACCCATGGGCCACCCCTTTGGGAAGGATCATGCTCCGGAAATTTTTCGCAGACAGGACTTCCCCGTGCCAATGTAAAAACGTCGGAGATCCTTTGCGCAGGTCAACAGCCACATCAAACACACTACCTTTCAAACACGAAATGATCTTCGTTTCGGCATGGGGCGGGTTTTGATAATGCATCCCCCTGATGGCGCCTTTTTCCTGTGTAAAAGATCGGTTCATCTGGCTAAGTGAAAACCCAAGCTCACCCAATTCAGAGGCGCAAAACATCCGTTCGAAAAAACCGCGTTCATCACCAATGGGTTTACGCTCTACAACGACTACACCCTCAATCGCGGTCACATGATTTGCAAAACGGCTCATTCAGATGTAGCCCCGGCCTTGTATGCCGCAATCTGAGAAATCGATACATCAGCCATATCTTCACCGTTAAGCCGGGCAGTTTCCCATACCGCAGTCTGCTTAAGCGCTGTTTCTATTGACCAGCGTGGATGCCAGCCTAGTTCGCGATTTGCCTTGCCGGAATTCAATGACAGGAAAATTGCTTCGGGCGGTTGATCAGCATTGTCATGCACAACCTCACCGCCATTCAGCGAAACCAGTGTATCGACTACCCATCGCACGGTTTTCACGCTGTTTTCGTCTGGACCAAAATTCCATCCGCCAGAAAACGCGTCGCCTGTCTTGTGAAGCTGTTCGGCAAGACGCAGATACCCTGACAAAGGCTCAAGAACGTGCTGCCATGGACGCACAGCTTGTGGTGATCGGATACGCAACACCTCTACAGCTTCTACCGAACGAAAATAATCCGGAACCAGCCTGTCAGCTGACCAGTCCCCCCCACCGATTACATTTCCCGCACGAACACTCGCCATGTGCTGGTTTGCATCCTGATCAAAGGACCGGGAAAACGCGTGCGCGATCAGTTCTGCTGCTCCTTTGCTGGCTGAATAGACATCATGACCTCCCATCGGGTCGGTCTCGACAAAAGCTCGTCCCTCCTCGTTGTTGTGATAACACTTGTCACTGGTAACATTAATAATTGTACGAACCGATTCAGTCTGCCGACAGGATTGCAGGACATTGGCAGTGCCAAGAACATTTGTGGATACAGTCTCAATCGGATCATCGTAAGATCGTCTAACCAGCGCTTGGGCTGCCAGATGGAAGACGATTTCGGGTTGTGCAGCGTCGAAAAAACTCAACACTGTATCAGTATCGCGGATGTCACCAATCGTATGACCAGAAACACGCCCCTCCAGACCTGTGAGCTCAAAGAAATTTGGGTGAGTATTGGGCTCAAGTGATAACCCGAACACCTCGGCTCCCATATCAACCAGCCAGAGGGCAAGCCACCCACCCTTGAAGCCCGTATGCCCGGTAATCGCAACGCGCTTGCCCCGCCAAAAATCAGGATCAACTACCATATCTTCCAAGGCGCCTTACCGGATTGCCATTGTTCTTCAAGCTGATTTCTTTCCCGCAATGTGTCCATCGGTTGCCAAAATCCGTTATGATGAAAAACCGAGAGTTCACCATCCTCGGCAAGTGACATCAAAGGCTCCTGTTCCCATACGGTGACATCACCCTCAATTCGGTCAATTACCTTTGGCGATAGAACGAAAAAACCGCCATTGATCCAGGCTCCATCGCCCATTGGCTTTTCCGCAAAACTGGTCACGCTATCGCCATTAATTTCTAAAGCACCATAACGCCCCGGCGGCTGGACAGCAGTAACAGTGGCAAGCCTGCCCTTCTCTTGGTGAGCAGATATCAAGGCAGAAATATCAATATCAGCGACACCGTCCCCATAAGTGAAACAAAAGCTCTCATCGTTCTTTAGATATTCGCGAACTCGCCTCAGACGGCCTCCGGTCATGGAATCGGGGCCGGTGTCAACCAAGGTAACCTTCCACGGCTCAGTGTTCTGTTTATGGATTTGCATTTGATTGTTGCTCATGTCGAACGTAACGTCCGACATATGCAGGAAATAATTCGCAAAATATTCCTTGAT
>JASJDO010000004.1 GCA_030065115.1 Rhizobiaceae bacterium
AATCCGGCAAACGAGACGATTGCAGTGGATAGCAATGCAATTTTTGAGAATTTTTTCATAGTTTACTCCTCCGTAATGATATGAACTTTAGTCGGATGTGATTGAAAATCAAACCCGGCAGGATTTTGCTTACTACTTTCCGTATCAAGCCCTGAATTGTGCCCGCGAGATTCCATGCTTCTGCATTTTCGCGTTCAACGTCCGGCGCGGAATATTCAACTCTTCCATGGTTTTGGATACCGACCCTTTGTTGCGTTCGAGCGAAGAACAGATCAGATCCTTCTCAAATTGATCGACCATTTCAGCAAGATCACTCTCCTGATTGTCCTGAGAATCAAACTCTGAGCCAGATTGCTCAACAGACTGATTTGATTCAGCATTGTCCGAACTGTTCGCCTCAACAGCCTGCACATAATGCTCTTGCGCACGTTTGACCGTCGCCAGCAGGTCTTCAGGAGAAAACGGCTTGGACATGAACTCAAACGCGCCAGCCTTGATCGCCTCTACAGCGAGCGGAATATCCCCGTGACCGGTGATCAGGATTACCGGGATTGCCCTGTCTCGACCGATGATGAGCTTCATCAGCTCCATACCGTTGATACCGGGCATGCGAATGTCCGAAACCACAACACATGGGTGCCCTGGCTTGACAATCTTCATCAAGGCCGTCGGGTCAGCAAAGGCCTGAATTTTGATGCCAGATAGCGACAACCACTGCGAGGTGGAGCTAACCATTCCACGATCATCATCCACCAGATAGACCTTGATGTCTTTTGCAGCGGGAACCTCATGCATGGTCTTGCCCAAGCTCGCTCTGGCGAATTTTGTTTGAAGCCTTATGTTCAAACGGTAATTCAACCACAAACCTTGCACCACCTTCATCGCGATTTTCGCATCGTATCCGCCCACCGGCTTCATCAACAATTGCGTATGAAAGCGCCAAGCCGAGGCCCACCCCTTTGCCGACCCCCTTGGTCGTGAAGAACGGGTCGAACAATTGGTCAATAATATCTTCGGGCACCCCATGCCCATTGTCGCTGATGATGATATGCGCGGCTGTCGGTGTTTCAAGTGTCGTGATTTCTATGAGACCGGGGTTTGATGCCTCACAAGCCTGCATTGCGTTTTGGAGCAGATTGCTAACAAGTTGCTCAAACCGATGCTGGCTGCCTTTAATGTTCAGTGGCCGTTGCCACAAATCCAGCTCAACCCTCAAACTGTCAGACTCGATGCCAAGCAGGCGTTCCTTGACCATCTGCGATATCACGATGTTTAAATCGACGTTCTTCGGTTTGGAGACCGGCTTTCGCGAAAAGACCAGCAAGTCAGACGTGATCGCACCAAGTCTTTCAGTCATTTTTGCAATCTCGCCAAAAACATCTTTGGCATCCGACGATCGCTTTTTATCAAGTAGCAATTTGCCGCTCGATGTATAGGTGCGGATGGCAGATACCGGTTGGTTAACCTCATGCACAATTGCTGCTGACATCTTACCCAATGCAGCCAGACGACTTGACTGGATTAGTTCGGCCTGCGTCTCGCGCAACTGATGTTCAGTACGCTTGCGCTCCCTTACCTCTTCTTCAAGGCGGACATTCACTTCTCGCACACGTTCAGCTTCGCTGGCTATGATGCCAAGTTTTGTGCGCTCAAGCCGGGAACGGAAATACAGGATCCCGATGGCGGTCAATCCGCACAAAAGGAATGCAACCATGGCCGAAGCAAGCGCAGATGCATGAACAGAGTCGAGTGGCGTTAAAAAATGCAACCGCCATCCAGTCGCTGCTGTATCTGCACTCGACAGTGAAAATGCCTGCTCAGCAAGGTCAATCCTCCCCTGAAATTTACCGTCCCCCGAAGTAAACATCAGCGGTTCTATCTGAAAACTCGCAAACTTTCGGCTGGCAATCATTTCTTCCTGCCGTGTCTGAGAGATTGGGCGAATGGTTTTGTAAAGCCTGGAAGAGTTACTTGCCAAAACCACAACACCGTCAGCGTTGGTAATGACAACGTCCTCTCGCGCCTCCTCCCAATATTGCAGCAGCTCGGTGAACTCCACCTTGACCACTGCAACACCCAGTGTATTGGCACCATCCCGGATCGCTTCAGAGAGAAAATATCCCGGCCTGCCGGTGGTTACGCCGACCGCAAAGAAGGTTGCATCTCCGTTTTCTATCGCATCTGTGAAATAACGCCTGAACTGATAATTGTTCCCGACAAAACTCTCTTCATTGTCGTAATTGCTCGCGGCAACCGTTGTGCCTTCCTTGTCGAGCAGGTAGAGCGCGGCGGCACCTGCTTCATTGTTTACGGATTTCAAATAGTCATTGAAACCGGCAATGCTTTTGCCCTGCCTGAGGACTTCACGCGTATTAGGATGCAAGGCCACAACCTTTGGCAAGTGCGATACACGTTCAAGCGTGGAACGCAGGCCCGCTTGATAGAGCGACAGTCGATCCGTTGAATTCTGGGTCGCAGACTTCTCAAATCTGTCGAACGCCACAAAATACGCACCAGCACTGATGCCGCCGATCAGTATTGCGAAAATTAGGGTGTAAAACGCACGCATAACCAGTTAGTTTCTCCTCCGACTGGATACTATCTGTTTAAAAACAGTTTGATCAAGGGAGGGGAAAAATTGGCAGAAACCGGCTTACTGGAATGGCATCTTGAAGATGGCGTATTTCGGCTAACTCTCAATCGTCCCGAAAAACGCAACGCTCTATCCCTTGAGATGATTGGAGCGATTTCCGGCGCATTGGATATGGCAGATCAGGACACTTCTGCCCGAGTAATCGTGATCGCAGCCAATGGCCCTGTGTTTTCTTCCGGCCATGACTTGAAAGAGCTGACCGCAGCCCGGAATAATCCTGACCGCGGCCGTGATTTTTTTGACCAAACCATGCGCACCTGCTCTTCGATGATGCAGAAAATTGTCAACCATCGCCTTCCTGTAATCGCAGAGGTACGTGGCACCGCATCCGCTGCAGGCTGCCAATTGGTGGCAAGTTGTGACCTCACGGTTGCCAGCAACGATTCAAAGTTCATAACGCCGGGCGTAAATATCGGCCTTTTTTGCTCAACGCCCATGGTTGCGCTATCCCGAAACGTGGCAAACAAACACGCGCTCGAAATGTTGCTGACCGGAGAGCCCTGCTCTGCCCAAAAAGCTGTTGAGATCGGCTTGATCAACAGAGCTGTTCCGGCTGAAGAAGTGGATGCAAATGTCATGTGGTTTGCAGACCGCATTTCCGCCAAATCGCAAATGACCATCAAGACCGGCAAACAGGCGTTTTACCAGCAGACGCATATGCCATTGTCCGACGCCTACGAGTATTGCGCGCAAGTCATGGTCGAAAACATGCTGAAACACGATGCAGAAGAAGGCATCAACGCGTTTCTCGAAAAACGCGAGGCAGAATGGCGCGATGAGTGAATGTATGCGCTGCAACCTATCTGAGAGCAATTATTGGAGGGCAGGGATACACCTTCCTTCCGTGGCAGCACAAGCAAAGGCGACAAGCCTGAGCGCTAGTGCGTGAACGGGCGCAGATGTGGAGCATCTGCGAAAGAGAGACATGACCAATATCTACAACACAGACCTTGACCAAAACCCGGCGAACTATCAGCCGCTGACGCCCCTCACCTTTTTGGAGCGGGCAGCGAGCACATTCCCGAACCATACGGCGATTATCCACGGCAGCTTGCGCCGCACCTATGCGGAATTTTACGCCCGCGCAAGAAAGCTTGCCTCAGTCCTCGCCCAAAATGGCATCAGCACCGGAGATACGGTTTCCGTCATGCTGGCCAATACACCTGCCATGCTCGAAGCGCATTACGGTGTGCCGATGACGGGCGCGGTGCTGCATTCGATGAATACTCGGCTTGATGCAGCAGTAATCGCGTTTCAGCTCGACCACTCAGAATGCAAACTGCTGATCACAGACCGAGAATTTTCGCCTACCATCAAAGAGGCGCTCAAACTCTGCACCGTCAAACCACACGTAATCGATTATGACGATCCAGAATACGATGGCGACGGCGAATTGCTGGGCGACGTGGAATATGAACTCTTCATTTCGCTCGGCAACCCGAACTTTCCGTGGAAAATGCCCGAGAATGAATGGGATGCGATTTCTTTGAACTACACGTCAGGCACAACCGGCAACCCGAAAGGCGTGGTGTATCATCATCGAGGCGCGTCTCTTCTGGCGCAGGGCAATGCCCTCACCGCATCCATGCCGAAACACTCGGTCTATCTCTGGACCCTGCCCATGTTTCATTGCAATGGCTGGTGCTTCCCTTGGACGCTTTCCGCCATTGTCGGGACCCATGTGTGCCTGCGCGCCGTTCGGCAAAAGGCGATGTGGGATGCAATTGCCGACAACAAAGTCACCCACATGTGCGGCGCGCCCATCGTCATGTCCACGCTGATAAGTGCAGCAGATGAGGACAAGCGTGAGCTTGAGACCCAAGTTGAGTTTTTCACAGCTGCGGCCCCACCTCCCGAAGCTGTACTCGCTGCCATGAAAGACGAAGGCTTTAACGTCACGCACTTGTATGGCTTGACCGAATGCTACGGCCCCGCGGTTGTGAACGATTGGAATCTGGATTGGGATGCACTCGACAGTGCAGGCCAGGCGGCGATGAAAGCCCGCCAAGGCGTACGATACTCAGCCCTTGAAGCACTTGATGTCAAAGACCCGGAAACCATGCAATCCGTACCGCGCGATGGTGAAACCATTGGCGAAGTCATGATGCAGGGCAATGTGGTGATGAAGGGTTATCTGAAAAACCCGGATGCCACACAGGAAGTCTTTGCAGGCGGCTGGTTCCATACAGGCGACCTCGGCGTCATGCATGAGGATGGCTATATCCAGCTCAAGGACCGCTCCAAAGACATCATCATTTCCGGCGGAGAAAACATTTCCTCGATTGAGGTAGAAGACGCGCTTTACAAGCATCCAGCGATTGCCGCTGCTGCGGTGGTTGCCAAGGAAGATGAGAAATGGGGCGAGACGCCCTGCGCCTTCATTGAGCTTGCAGACGGAAAAGATGCGCCATCCGCAGAGGACCTCGACCAATGGTGTCGAAGCCACCTCGCCGCGTTCAAAATCCCCAAAACCTATGTGTTTGAAGACCTGCCAAAAACTTCAACCGGCAAGATACAAAAGTTTGTGCTGAGGGAACGTGCGAAAGAGGTTTGAGGTAATCCAGACGGCTGAATTGAGCCCATCTAAGCTATTGACTACCAGTGATTGACCAGAAGCTGTCAGCCAGATAGCTGAAGTTCGCGAGTTTTGGAATATACAGCGGAACTCAAAGATCCGGCCGTTGGTATGGTTTGGTTCTTGAGGGTCTATGGTCGAGGCAAAACTACAAGTCCATAAGTAGCTTTTGGATTGGCATTGTAGAAACACTGTTCCAATCAAGTCCTGAAATGATATTCAAACGTTTTACGTAGCCGTCTGGTCTTTAGAGTTTTTGATATCGTCTACTTTCGATGCGGTTCTGAAACAAACTTGGAGCATTGCTCTGTTACCGCCAACTCCAAGCAACAATCACATGAGGGCTTTTTCAATCGCCTGTTCAAGATCAGCAATAATATCTTCAACCGTTTCAATGCCGACTGAAATCCGCAGGACATTCGGACCCGCACCGGCAGCTGACTGTTGATCCTCCGTGAGTTGTCGGTGGGTCGTGGAAGCGGAGTGAATGATCAGTGTTTTTGCATCTCCAAGGTTGGCGACATGGCTTACAAGTTCGAGGTTTTCAACCAGTCGGACACAAGTGTCATAACCATCTTTCATCGAAAAACTGAACAATGCGCCAGCGCCCTTTGGATACAATTTCTGTTGTAGGGCATATTGCGATGACGATTGCAGTCCGGAATAACTGACATTTTCAACAGCGAGATGTTCCTGTAACCATTCAGCAACAGCTTGCGCATTCTCCACGTGACGTTGCATGCGCAGGCTCAGCGTTTCGATGCCCAACATTGTATAGTGTGCGGCCTGCGGGTTCATGGTCATGCCAAGGTCTCTTAATCCAACTGCAATTCCATGAAGTGTGAACGCAAACTGGCCGAAAGTTTCGTGGAACTTTAGTCCGTGATATGCATCCTCCGGTTCAGAAAGGGAGGGAAACTTTTTCGTTGCCGACCAGTCAAACTTTCCACTATCAACCACACATCCACCGGTGACTGTTCCATTCCCGGTCAGGTATTTTGTTGTTGAGTGAACAACCAGGGTTGCGCCCATTTCAATGGGATTGCACAGGTATGGCGTCGCTGTGGTGTTATCAACAATCAGAGGCAAACCCACCTGATTAGCAACCTTCGCAACTGAGGGAATATCGGTTAGGTGGCCAGCAGGATTGGCAATGCTCTCGCAAAAAATAGCACGAGTATCTTCGTCTACAGCTGCAGCAATCGCATCAACATCGTCAAAATCGACAAACCTTGCTTCCCAGCCGAAACGTTTGATTGTGTGTGAAAATTGGGTGACGGTTCCACCATAAAGGCGACTGGAAACGACGACATTATTGCCGACCTGCATAAGCGGAAACAAAGCCATGATTTGCGCAGCATGACCGGAAGAGCAACAGACTGCGCCTATGCCATCTTCAAGTGTGGCGATGCGTTCTTGTAATGCTGAAACAGTTGGATTTGTAAGCCTGGAATAAATGTATCCCACTTCCTTGAGATCAAACAAGGCTGCTGCATGCTCCACATCTTTGAAGACAAAGCCGGTTGATTGATAGATGGGGGTTTGTCGTGCACCAGTTGCGGAATCGGGCAGTGCTCCGCCATGAATTTGTAGCGATTCAAATCCGTGCTTGCGAGTTTCTGCCATTAGTTCCACTCCGGCAATTTCGAAGAGACTATCCCGGTATTGATGCCGGCTTTTCGCAGTTCACCAAAAAGCCGTTGATACTCAATCTTGGGGCAACGGTTCTCTACTGTCTGAATGCCGTGAGACCGGGCTTTCGCTGCGGCTTCCTCATGCCAAATTCCGAACTGCATCCAGATGGTCTTTAGCCCTGGCAGCAGATGTTCAATTGCCTCATCGACAATATCGGGGACGAAATCTGCACGTCTAAATATATCAACTATATCAACCTTGGTTTCTCTCGGGATATCTGAAAGGCTGGCCAAAACGGTAGCACCAAACAGTTTCTGGCCCGCATATGCCGGGTTGACCGGAATAACCTTGTAACCCCGATAATGAAGATAGCGTACAACAAAATATGAGGCTCTCACCGGATTATTGGACACGCCAACAACCGCGATTGTCTTTGCTTCGAGTAGAGCATTCTTCAGCTCTGAGTTTGTGGTGAGAGATAACATTTTTAGTTTCTAACAGACATTGTTTTTGCTTCCAGGCAAGCCACAGAATTTCATGGCTCAGCTGTTTATTGAAAGATGAATACTCGCTGTATCGGAATTATAATACGCCCGGTAATATTCCAAAGGTGTATTGTCGGGAATATATGCAACCGACTCAATCCAGATCATCGGCGTACCGGGGCTCACCTCCATTGACTGGCACACCTTATCATTTGGTATCGCCGCCTTGAACCAACGTTCTGCCCGCTTGAGCCGGAGACCATACCGTTCCCGCAAGAGGCCAAGGATTGACCGGTCTTCAATATCGAGTAGTTCAAGGCCTGGCACCAATGCGCCATTCAGTGAAATCTGGGTATAGGTAATTGGCTGGTCATCCATCCAGAAAACGCGGCCTATCCGAACAACTGTATCATCACTGCTTAGTTGCAGCGCTTCCTGCTCGCGTTCATCAGGTGCCGTTCTGAAAAACTCGAATGTATTTGAATTTACCTTATACCCCCGAGCGGCCATGTCATCATAGACACTGAGGTTGGAGGTGATGAAGTCTGTTTCCAGGGGAGGAGAACTGACGAAAATTCCCTTACGATGAATTTTGACAATCAGTCCCTGTCCACTCAGGCTTTGCAAAGCATGACGAATGACTGTTCTAGACACACCAAACTTCAACGCCAAACCTTCTTCAGAGGGTATCCTTGCATGCGGTTCAAGAACACCACTTCTTATAGCGTGTTCGATGGGTTCGGCGATTTGCCGCCACAATGGTTGGGAATCTTTCTTGGATACTTTTATTTCCCTGAACACGCCTTCAAAGCGTTCGACTGCGGTACGATCTGTCTCGCTGTAGGATGGACGACCTCGCCCGCGCAGGGGCACTACTTTGCTCGTCATGGAAATCCTCTACTTTTTAATCGTCAGACAAACCATACCCTGCAATTTTGTCGATAACATCCTGAATTTGCTGATCGGTAAGCAGTGGTGGATCACCAAGTTGCAAACATCCATGATATTGCCGTGCTAAGGTCTCCAATTCCACTGCAAACCACATGGCTTGTTCGAGCGAAGCACCAATTGCGATTGAACCATGATGATCAAGCAAGCACGCTTTGCGATCCCTCAGTGCTTCGACAGCATAATCCGATAGTTTCTTTGAGCCATAAATGGCGTAAGGCGCAAGACGAATGTTTGGCCCTCCGAAAACGGCCAACATATAGTGGATTGCCGGTATCTCCATGCCCATAATTGCCAATGTCGTGCAATAGGTGGGATGAGCATGAACCACTGAATTGGCTTCAGGCCGTGCGTCCAGAATATCCTTGTGGAACCGCCACTCACTGGAAGGCTTGTGAGGCCCGTGCGGTTCGGCATTCGCATCCAGAAAGACAATATCTTCAGGGGAAAGTGACTCGTAAGGAATGCTGGTAGGTGTAATCAGCAACCCGTCTTCGTGACGAACACTTATGTTTCCCGAAGTTCCCTGGTTCAAGCCTGACCGATTCATCTCAAGGCAGTGATCGATGATGGATTGGCGTTTGTTGCGTTCTGTTTGATCCAACGTTTATCTCTTTTCAATAATACAGATTCAATTAAGCCCGAGGCGATCAAGTTGTTCCGGTGGAGCTCCTTCTTCAGTAATCAAGTCAATAAGGAGTTTCAGCAACCGCTCTCGTTGTTCAGGTTCATCCTCCCAGAGATTGTTTTCCTGCTTGGGATCATCTTTTCGATTGAACAGGAAATTCTCATACGTTCTCGGATCGATGGTAATCGGGGTTTTCCAAAGGGGTAAGCGAACGCTTGGATCGAAATACCCCTGATCAATAGGTGCCGGTGGAATTTTACCGACACGCCCATCAACCGGATTATCTACTATCAAAGGTTGGTTGATCATGGTGGAGTATGAGAACAACGGCATGCCCTCGACCGGGGCTTTGAACAATGTCCATTCACCGTCCGAAACACATACACCCTGCCCAAACGTGCCATAGGAAATGGCATCACGTAAGGTAGCCCCTTCGAAACTGGGAAGAATACTCTTTGAATGGCGATTTTCCGGTGGTGCATCAACTCCCGCAGCTTCTGCAATCGTGGCAAACAAATCCACGGTCTGCGTCAGCTCTTCACTTCGTTTCCCGCCTTCATAATTTGGATGCCAGACAACCAGTGGGATGTTTGCGTGACTGTCATAATGAGGAAACTGTTTGCCAAACACTCCGCGTTGTCCAAGGTCATGGCCATGGTCAGTCGTAAATATTATCAGGGTTTCCTCAAGCAGGTTAAGCGACCTTATCTTGTCCAGAAAAATACCCAGCCACTTGTCCACCATCGTTGTCTTGCCTTTGTACTGTGCTTCCAGAAAAGCCAGCTCTTCAGGCGTAGTTTGAGCCATAAACGCATCAAGGTCATCGTAAATCTGGTATGGAGGCCAGATATTGTATTCATCTTTTGATCCGTTTTCCGTGTACATGGAGGCATAAGGTTCCGGGACATGAAAGGGTTCATGCACGTCAAAACTTTCGACCTGCAAAAAGAACGGGCCTTTCGAAGCGTTTTGCTCAAGCCAATCTGCAGCGCAGGAAAAAACCTTGGCTGGAAAGAAATCCTCCTCGGTTTCGAAATCCTCTACGTTTGCATAATATTGATGCATGTGTTCGTCCGCCCTAAACTCACACATCTTGTTTACCCAAGCGGGTTTAGGGCCCGGTCCGGGAACTTTCCAATTGTCGGTCTCATGACCTCGTATGAAGTTAAGAGACTTGAACCCCTGTATATAACCATTCGCCATCTCTTCCCAGTAATGGTAGTGATCCGTAACGATGCCGGTATTATAACCCGCAGCCCCAACTATTTTCGGAAGTCTGGGGTCAAAAATCTCCAGTGGCCCCCATGGTCGCCACATGAATTCTTTTCTTCCAGCGTAGATTTCCCGTCGTGCGGGCATGCAGGGCAAACTGGAAATATAGTGATTTTCAAAGATGTGACCCTTCTTTGCGAACGCATCAATTGCGGGTGTTTTGCAGTCAGTTTCCGGATTGTAGATACTCAGGCAATCCTTGTTCAGACTGTCCACTAGTATGAGAATGATGTTCATCAATGGTTCTTTCCTGAAAATTTGCACGCTGGGACAGCTCTCAATATCGATCACTTTATTCTAGTACTTACTAGATTGACAAGTCTTGTCTTCGAACTTAGTCTCGAAATCTCTGATTGATAAAGATCAGCTAAGGGAGGAGATGATCATGGGTAAAAAGGGAATCGATAAAAGAACCTTTCTAAAAGGGTCTGCTGCCAGTGCAGCAGCTCTTGCAGCGCCTAATTTCTTTATTGGAAAGGCGCATGCCGCGAATGAAAAACTGAAGGTGGGAATTATTCCTGCTTATTCTTTCGGACTTTATTGGCTGATTCAGGACCAGGGATTTGCGCCAGGTGTTGACATGGAATTCAGCGTGTTCCCATCCGGACCTCCTGCGATTGAGGCAATGGTTGGGGGTTCCGTTGATGCAATAACTGTCGGGTCAGTCCCGCCACTTGCAGCCATGTTCAGGAAGGTTGCTGACTTCAGGGAAATTTCCATCTGTGGGGATGCCTCTGGCTTGTTCACAATCATTGGCCAACCTGGCATGAACTCTCTTGCAGATATGGAAGGCAAGAAAATTGCTGTCACATCCGGCTCAAATTTCGACTTCTTCCTTGATGTGGCGCTAGAGGTAAACGGCTTGAAGGACATGCCGCTTACACGCGTGAACATGGAGCCCATTGATGGTCAGGCAGCTCTTATAGCTGGTGCTGTTGATGCAACGGTACCCTTGGCAACCTCCAAGAAGCTAATTTTTGATGCGAAGCCAGACGCAAGTCTGATCGTGGATGGAGCAAAAATGCCTTTGGATGCACGGCCAAGCATTATGGATGTGTTTATGACAACGCAACCGGTTCTTGATGCGAAAGAGGAAGCCTTGAAGCAAGTGGTTGCGGCTTTTCATGATGAAGCTGTCGGCATGCTGCGCAGCGACAATAAAGCAGTCATCGACCGCATGGTTGTATGGCAGGAAGGATTGGGCCGTGCCGGAGTAACACCTGCCGATGTTGATCCATTGCTGAACGGATATTTTTATTTCGACACCCAGGAAATCAAGGATGTATACGCCAAGGGAATATTGACAAAGGCACTTCGTGTGCAATCAGAGTTCCTGGTCGCCAATGAACGAATTGGTGGAATGCCTGACCTTGACGCATTGGTTTCTGATCAAATTGTGAAACAACTCTAAATCTGCAAAGGTTCATGAATGAACTCGAAGTTGTTTCAAAATTGGGGACGCCTTGTTCTGGGCGTCCTTTCTATTGCTGTAGTTCTCTTGAGCTACACATTAGTAACAATTCAACCTGACAATAACCCGGCGCTCCTTCCTCCCATTCCTGACATCATTGGGGCGTTCTTTACAAACATTACCCGCGGCGCTCTTTTTGACGCGCTTGGAGCGAGCCTGTATCGCATTTCAATGGGGTTCTTGATTGGTACGAGTTGCGCACTAATCCTTGGTTTTTTGATTGGCTGGTACAAAACGATCGAATACATATTTGACCCGTTGATTGAAGCTGTACGTCCAATTCCGCCGCTCGCCTATATTCCGATTGTGATTATCTGGTTTGGCATCGAAGAGTTTAGCAGGGTTTTATTGATCTCCATCGCCTGTTTCATGGTTTGTGTCGTAAACGTTATTGCCGGCATGAAGAATGTTCCGAAAGTTTACGTGGATGCAGCTTCAACAATGGGAGCAACCCGATTTCAGATATTTCGAACTGTGGCCATTCCCGCTGCGACGCCATTCATTTTTACCGGCTTGCGCGTTGCGTTGGCCGCAGCCTGGACAACACTGGTCGCTGCGGAATTGATAGCTGCTCCCAACGGGCTTGGATTCTTGCTTCAGGAAGGACGCAGATATTTTCTGACTGATCAGGTGATGATGATTATTGTGATTATCGGCGCATGCGCATTCACAATGGACCGTATATTCCGGATCGTACAAGCGCGATTGACTCGCTGGTCGGAGGCTCGCGAATAAATGTCCAAAATTGTTGTAGAAAAATTGTCCCATACATTTGGGAAAGGCACTGACGATGCCTTGACTGTCCTTGATGATATTAACCTGAGCTTTGAGTCAGGTAGTTTCAACGTGATTGTCGGTACTTCCGGTTGTGGCAAATCTACGCTTCTCAAAATGATGGCAGGTCTTTACCAGCCAAGTGATGGCAAAATCACCCTGGACGGTGAAACAATCGAGGGGACCGGACGCAAACGCGGTATGGTTTTTCAACAGGATGCTGTTTTCCCCTGGATGACGGTCGCAAGGAACATTTCTTATGGCCCCAGGCTAAGAGGCGCATCGAAGAAAGAATGCGCAGAGGTTGAGCGCAAGTGGATTGAACTGGTCGGGTTAACCGGATTTGAAAACCGCTGGCCGCGAGAACTATCTGGTGGAATGCGTAAACGTGTTGATATCGGCCGCGTTTACGCTAACGACCCAGACGTTCTTTTAATGGATGAACCTTTTGGTGCTCTTGATGCACAAACCAAGGAACGCATGCAGACAGAATTGCAGGAACTTTGGCAAGTAACCGGAAAAACGGTCATTTTTGTAACGCACGATCTTGAGGAAGCAATCTTCCTGGCTGACCGTGTTGTTGTGCTGTCTGCAAGGCCTGGCCGAGTCAGTCATATCGAAGACATAAGGCTGGACCGTCCCCGCACAAATGAAATACGATTGTCTGAGGACCTTTTGGCAATTAAGCGGCGTTTATGGGATTTGCTGGAGCATTAGGCATGGGTAACAGACCAGCAGATTTTCCACTGACCAGCAATCACTGGGGCACCTATGGCGTTGAAGCCAAAGACGGGAAACTTGTTGCCCTGCATGATTTCTCTGAAGACCCCTCACCGTCTCCCATTGGTCATGGAATTGTTGATGTGATCGAAGGGCCAACACGCATTGCTGAACCCATGGTTCGCAAAGGATGGCTTGAAAACGGTCCCGGCTCAACATCGAAACGCGGAAACGATGCCTTTGTGCGGATTGGATGGGATGAGGCTGAGCGGCTGGTTGCCGAAGAACTGAAACGCGTTATCGGCGAGTTTGGAAACGAGGCGATCTACGCAGGTTCATATGGTTGGGCAAGTGCAGGAAGGTTCCACCATGCCCAAAGTCAGATTCATCGATTTTTGAACTGTATTGGCGGATACACCCGTTCCAGGGATACATACTCATTTGCAGCAGCAGAAGTTTTGATGCCGCACGTGTTGGGCGGGTGTCGCGAATTCATGTATCCCGGCAACAGCTGGCAATCGATCATTGAGAATACCGACTTGATCGTTGCTTTCGGCGGCATTCCGGTGAAGAACGGACAAATTGCCCAGGGAGGCTGTGGGCGCCACCGGCAGCCCGATGCGATTAGGGAAGCAGCCAAAGCGGGTGTTAACTTTGTAAATATATCCCCGCTTCAAAGTGACATGATGCCTGAAACTAATTCCGAATGGTGGACGCCAAGGCCAAGTACCGATGCTGCACTGCTCCTGGCTCTTGCACATACCATGATGGTGGAGGGCCTGCATGATCAGGATTTTCTCAATCGGTATACAGTTGGATTTGAAACATTCTCAAAATATCTCGATGGTAGCAAGGATGGCGTTGTAAAATCCGCAGACTGGGCTGCAGAAATTTGTGCGGTTTCTGCAGAAAAGATTCGGGACCTCGCGAGAAGAATGGCTGCAGGCCGAACCATGCTGTCCGTTAGCTGGTCGCTTACCCGACAAGATCATGGGGAACAGCCTTTCTGGGCGGCCATCGCTTTAGCATCCATGATCGGTCAAATTGGATTGCCCGGTGGTGGAATTTCATTTGGTCTCAGTGCGGTGAATTCTGTTGGCAACGAGTTTACTGTCGTGCCCGGAGCCGCCCTACCTCAGGGCACAAATCCAGTTGAGAGCTTCATTCCAGTCGCCCGCATATCAGACCTGTTGCTCAATCCTGGAGCCGAGTTTGATTATAATGGAAAGCGCGAAACTTATCCGGATATCAAACTCGTTTGGTGGGCCGGAGGTAATCCTTTCCATCACCATCAGGATTTGAACAGAATGCGGCGGGCATGGCAAAAACCGGATACCGTCATTTCAAATGAATGGTGCTGGAACGCACTTGCAAGACACTCAGACATTGTTCTGCCGTGCACTGTTCCAGTCGAACGCCATGACATCGCCCTGACCCCGCGAGACGGTTTTGTGGTCTTCATGGAGCGCGGAGTGGAGCCGGCCGGAGAAGCCCGCGATGACTACGAAATATTCAGCGGCATTGCACGCCGACTTGGTGTGGAAGATGCCTTCACAGAAGGCAGGAATGTCGAAGAATGGGTGCAGCATCTTTATGAACGTTCAATACAAAAAGCCGCTTCCAAAAAAATATCGCTACCAACTTATCCTGAGTTGCGGGCGATGAAGTGGTTTGAGCTTGAAAAACCTCCCGTTCCAGCTGTGACATTCCGTGAATTTCGCGCAGACCCGGACTTAAATCCTCTCAACACGCCAAGCGGAAAAATTGAAATCAGATCTGATACCATCGCAAGCTTTGAGTATGAAGACTGCCCCGCTCATCCAACTTGGTTTGAACCACTTGAATGGCTGGGCAATTCCGACAGATTTCCATTGCACATGATTTCGAACCAACCTTCGAACAAGCTTCATTCGCAATTGGATCATGGATCGGTTAGTCGGCGTGGCAAAAAAAACAAGCGCGAGCCTGTTCATATCAATCCTGAAGATGCCCGAAGCAGGAATATAAACGAAGGGGATGTCGTTCGCGTTTTCAACGATCGCGGAGCTTGTTATTGCGGCGCAGTTTTGGATGATGCGGTCATGCAGAGTGTTGTCTGTGTAAGCACGGGTGCTTGGCTCGATCTTGAGAGCCAAGATGATGTGGCGACCTGCAAACATGGCAATCCTAACATGCTTACGCCCGACAAGGGCACCTCCCGCCTCGCCCAGGGTCCTATTGCTCATTCATGCCTTGTAGAGATTGAGCTGGCTGAAAATGCTCCACCAGTCGCAGCCTTTGAGCCACCAGAAATCATCGACAAAATTGGATCGGAAAACGCATGACAAAAGTCTGCATTATTGGCGATCACTTTATGCTTTCAGACATTTTTGAGGAAAAACTCTTTGATGTAATCGACAGGGAAGAACTAACCATAGAAAAGCACATGTTCAATTGGCCGGATGAGCCACTAGTACATGGCTATACAACTCCCGGCATGGATGGACTGAAGGAATATTTTGGGACTTCAGATGATGTTGTTGAGCGTGTAGGTGACGCTGATATTCTGATTACACACTTGGCCCCCATGTCGTCAGATATGTTGGCGAAACTCCCGAACCTCAAAATGATTGCCGATTCGAGAGGTGGCCCGGTCAATATTGATCTCGAAGCATGTAGGGAAAGAAATGTTCTTGTGGTGAACACCCCTGGACGCAATGCATCAGCAGTCGCAGAATTCACTATCGGCGCCATATTGGTCGAAACGCGAAAGATAAGGGCGAGCGAGGAAGCATTGCGAAAAGGAGACTGGAATAATGTTTACTATCGCGCCGACAGCACTGGGCGCGAGCTTTGCGAAATGACTATCGGCATTGTTGGATATGGCGCAATTGGACGACTTACAGTCGGCTTGTTGAAAGTATTTGGATGTCAAATCCTTGTCTATGATCCTTATGCTACGCTGTCAGATGAAGACCAGAAAAGTGATGTGGAAATGGTTTCACTGGAAGAACTGCTCAAACGATCTGATGTTGTCTCGCTGCACCCCAAAGTTACGCCTGAAACTGTTGGCATGATGAACGCCGATACATTTGCCCAAATGAAACAGGGGGCGGTGCTTGTAAATACAACACGCGGTTCGTTGTGTGATGATGATGCGCTTGTGGAAGCTCTGACAAATGGTCCCCTGGGTAGTGCAATGATTGATACCTTTACGACCGAGCCTGTGCCGATGGACCACCCGTTGCTGTCATTGCCAAATGTTACGTTGACTCCTCATGTTGCGGGAGCATCAGTTAGAACTGTAGCCTATGCCGCAGAACAAATCGCCGAGGAAGTGCGGCGCTTCCTGAATGGAGAACCAGCGGTTAATCCGCAATAATATCAGTTTTGCGCAAAAGAGTTTTACAGGAGGAGACAATGTCAGAAACGTGTTGCGGACCAGGTTATGCGTCACCTGCGGAAGCCATGAAGGCCCCACGAGAAAAACTTCTCTATACAATAGCGATCTATACCGGCACAGGCATTCAAAAACCTGATTACCTTGCTACAATCGACAATGACCCCGAAAGCCCGACCTACAGTCAGGTCATCTCGCGTTGCGAAGTTCCCGGCATAGGTGATGAACTGCATCATATGGGTTGGAATGCGTGTTCTTCATGCTTTGACGATTCCTCAATGTCGCGCAAATATCTTCTGGTTCCAGGGGTTCGCTCTTCAAATATTCACATCATCGATTGTGCTACCGATCCTCGCAATCCAACTCTACATAAAGTTATTGAAGGTTCTGAAATCAAGTCGAAGACGAACCTTTCTGCGCCTCATACGATTCATTGTCTGGGATCAGAAATCATTATCTCCATGTTGGGAGACGCTCAGGGCAATGCCCCCGGCGGTTACCTCCATTTAGACAAGGACTTCAACATTGTCGGGCGGTGGGAAAATTCCATGGGGGACATCCCGTTCGGTTATGATTTCTGGTATCAGCCCCGCCACAATGTGATGGCATCATCAGAATGGGCAGCTCCCAATACATTCATGCCGGGCTTTGATCTCGAGGAAGTGGGACACCTAAAATATGGTCGCCGCATTCATCTTTGGGATTTTGAGAAGCGCGAGCCCATGAAAACCTTCTATCTTGGCGAAGATGGGTTGATCCCACTTGAAGTTCGTTTTCATCATGATCCGGACAGCACGCATGGTTTTTGCGGCGCGGCCCTTTCAGCGAACATCATCCACTGGTGGAAAGATGATGAAGGCGAATGGCAATGGGAAAAGATCATCGATGTTGAAAATGAACCGCATCCCGATTGGCCCATTCCCGTTCCTGGCGTAATTTCTGTTATTCTTCTGTCGATGGACGATAAATATCTGTACCTCTGTAACTGGCTGCATGGTGACATAAGACAATACGATATCTCCGATCCCCATAACCCGAAACTCACCGGCCAAGTATGGATGGGTGGGCTGCTGGGCAAAGCACCGGAGGTAAACGGAGTGAAGGTCACCGGTGGCCCACAGATGATCCAGCTGTCTCTTGACGGAAAACGGTTATATGTGACGACATCGCTCTTCTCGACCTGGGACAACCAGTTTTATCCGGAAATAAGAACCAATGGCGGCTGCATGTTGATGGTGAACTGCGACACCGAAAATGGCGGCATGGAGATTGATCCGGATTTCCTTGTTGATTTTGGCAAAGAACCCAATGGGCCATCGCGTTGCCACGAAACCCGTTATCCCGGCGGCGATTGTACAAGTGATATCTGGCTATGAGCATGCATTCAATCACGCTCCGAAATCGCGATAATACAACCTATCAGGTGGATGCCAAAAAACCTCTTCTTGAAAGCCTGCGCGCGCAAGGTGTGGATCTTCCATACGGTTGCAAGTATGGAGGTTGCATCACCTGTGCTGCAAAACTCATCGAAGGTGATGTCAATCAGAAGGCGCAGGTGGCACTGAATAATCGGCAGATCAACGAAGGCTATGTTATTTTGTGTGTTGCGCGACCAGTAGCGGATTGCACATTTGATATTGGTGTTGAAAGTCATGACAGGCTTTATCGCAATCCTTTCCTCGATCCACTAAAACCGCATGAATTAAAGGCGGATATTGCTTCTCCCGCAGAGGACCCCGTGAAATGACGGCATTTGAAGAACTCTCTCATACCAATCATGATGAGCCCTATAGTGATGAGTATCTGCAAACCATACTCAAATCGGTGAAGACCATTGCCATGGTTGGCGCAAGTCCGGACAAGACGAAATTCAGCTATGGTGTGCTACGAGTATTGCACGAAACCGGATATGATATGATCCCTATAAACCCTCGCCCAGGCCTTGAAGAAATCCGGGGCATAAAGGTTTATCCTTCACTTGAAAGCGTGGATCGGCCTATCGATATGGTCGAGGTTTTTCGCAGAGCGGAAGACCTGCCAAATATCGCTGAAGAGGCAGTTGCGATTGGCGCAAAAGTGCTGTGGGGGCAGATTGGTGTAAAACATCCTGACGCGGCAAAAATAGCTGAAGCCGCTGGCATGAAAGTGGTCATGGACCGATGTCCAAAAATTGAACTCTTCCGGCCATTCTGGAAGCCGAAGCTTCATCTGGGAATATAGCAAATTTAGAGGCCAATGCGTGAGTGAAAAGAACGCGCTGTTTTTAGGAATCGATGCAGGCACAACCGCTGTTAAGGCAGCGGCATATAATGCTTCCGGAGGAATTCAGGCAACCAGCACTGTCGAAAATGAAACCATCAACCCTGCTAGCGGTTGGTCTGAACAATCAATGAAAGAAGTCTGGCAGAAAACCCTGCAAGCTATAAAATTGGTTTGCGACCAGATTGACGCATCGAAAGTGAAATCAGTTGGCGTTTGTGCACAGGGAGACGGCCTGTGGCTTTTGGACAAAAACCATGAGCCGGTCCGAAATGCAATTCTTTGGAACGACCAAAGGGCAAATGATCTGGTTGGAACGTGGATTAGTGACGGAACAAGCGACCAGCTTTCAAGATTTAGTCGTACTGCAATTTGGCCAGGCACCTCCGGGGCCGCATTTCGATGGCTAAAAGAAAATGAGCCGGAAAATGCCGCTCGTGCCCAATACTCAATCAATTGCAAGGACTGGATAAATTTCAAACTTACCGGAAATCTGACAACGGATTTCACCGATGCCACCATTCCATTTTTCGATCTGGAGAATCATTGTTACAGTTCGGAGGCTTTCGAACTCCTCGGCATCCCTGAATTGCAGGATGTTGTTCAACCTCCGCTCCAATCAACACAGCAAAACGGTGTGCTGTGTGAGAAGGTTGCAATGGAAACCGGATTGTTGACGGGTACACCGGTTGCTGTGGGATGCCTTGATGTCGCTGCCATGATGAGTGGAATGGGGCTGAAAAACACAGGCGACGTCTTTATGATCCTCGGCACAACAGCGGTTGTCGGGGTGGTTATGGAACCAGAACCTTTTTCTGAACCTTCCGCAGGTGCAACCCTGATGCACCCCTACCTGGAAAAGTGGATACGGGTTTTGGCGCCACTTTCAGGTGCTTCAGCCCTTGATTGGTTCACATCCATTGATCCGGTGAACTTTAACCAGAATGATCCTGCAGCCATCGCTCAACATCTCAATGAAATGGCGGAAAATTCTGATATTGGCGCGAATGGTGTTATCTTCCTTCCATTTTTGAATGGGGAACGGGCACCCTTTGTTGCCCCAAATGCGAAAGCGTCCTTTCTGGGGATTACAGGATCAACAACTCAAGCTGATCTCGCACGCGCAGTTATGGAAGGAGTGACATTCAGTTTGCGGCATTGTTTTGAATCAACCGGACAAGACAAACCCGGAGAAATATTTCTCACTGGGGGCGGCGCTAAAAATGAACTTTGGTGTGACATCATCGCTCAGATAATGGGTGCCAAGGTCATTGCCAGTAAGAACAGCGACCATGGCCTTTGGGGGGCAGCGCAAATTGGAGCTGCTGCCTCTGGCTTAGTCGATATTGAACAATCGAAATCCAGAAATGAGCCTTCCATCATATACTTGCCAGAGGCAGATAAGACCAAATTATACGAACGATCCTACCAGTCCTATCTGCGTTATTTGGAGAAATTTTCCTTTGTTTCATGATGAATGAACAGACGACTCCAAAAACTCTTTAAATAACCACGATTTCAGGAGATCGGTAAAACTGTTGAGATTATTCAGAGGGTCTTTTTCTTCGTTAGCTGGCCTTGGTCAACGCCAAGAATAAATCAATTTTACGCTCAGATGCGCACTTCATAAACTAGTGAGATGTGCAACCCGCTGGCCGACAGACAAGCGAAGCGCCGTCGGGAGGAGGACGCAAGCCGAATGGCAAAGCCAGAAATATACAAAGCCTGAGATATGATCATGTCATGTTGGTGCAATGACCGCACCTGAACGCATCTCTCACCCCGTTTACGTAATGTCAATTTTGCTCGCGTAAGCTCTATCCAAGCAGTGGGGAGCCTTGAAAAATGTTGTCAGATTTTCAAACCGTTCATTTCAAAGCCGGCGAAACAATTTTTAACGAGGGCGAACAGGGCGATTGCGCCTATGTCGTCATTTCCGGCAATGTATTGGTCCAAAAGAACTCGGATGAAAACAAAATCGTTTTGGCCGAGCTGGGACAAAACCAGATGATTGGAGAGATGGCTCTCATTTCCCCAGGTCATCGCACAGCATCCGTGGTTGCTCAAACGGACAGCACCCTTCTCCTCATAGAACAAAACCAATTCACACATCGACGCTCGAAGCTCGATCCGATTTTGAAGATGGTCTACGAAGTCATCATGGGACGTTTCCGCAATACCCTGCATTCCGTGGAAACGCTCAAACCGGGGGCGCAAGCAAGCAACATCATTACAAAAGAAATGGCAGCAGCACTCGATGCTTTGCGTTTGGAAACCGATATAAAACGGGGGATCGCTGAAAACGAGTTCTGCTTTCACTATCAGCCAATTATCAATCTGAGATCAGGCAGGATTTCAGGCGCTGAAGCGCTCATCCGCTGGCAACACCCGACACACGGCTTGCTGATGCCTGGCAGTTTTATTCCCAATGCTGAAATGGCAAATCTGATCGGAGAACTGACTTGCTTTGCCGTCAGCAAGGCTTGTGAAGTCGTAACTGAATTTGATCAGGCCTCACAAAGTAATCCGGGAAATGTCGATCCGATGTTCATTACCGTCAATCTGTCAGGGCGCGATTTTGAAACCGGTATTTTGTGCGACCATCTTCTACACAGCATCGACCGATATTCTGTTGACCCAAGCCGCTTGAAGCTTGAGATCACCGAGACCTCTTTGATGGGCGACATGGAAAGAACATGCTCATATATGGCGAAGCTCAAAGAAGGCGGATTGAAATTCGCAATCGATGATTTTGGTACTGGTTATTCAAGCATGAGTTATCTCACCAGCATGCCCCTCTCCACGTTGAAGATCGACAGATCATTCGTCACAAACTTGGAACAAAGCCAGCAATCCCAAAAGGTCATAAGCGCGATTCTTCGTCTCGCAGATGAATTGGGCCTGTCAACCGTGGCTGAGGGAATTGAATCGAAAGCTGAAGCTGCGTTTCTTCGAAAAAGCGAATGCACCTATGGACAAGGGTATTATTTCTCCAAACCGTTACCATTGCCAGATTTTCTTCAACTTGCAGAAAACTGGAACCGCATTCAATCAAGGGCTGACGTGAGTAGCGAAAGATACGAACGCCATGGATAAGGCACGTCCGGCGGTTGACCCCGGAGGTACTAGCAATACTTCTCAGGTCCGACCCATTGCGCTACGGAGTAGCGGTCACCATGCGTCCAGCCAACAGGAAGAACTTCTTCGATTGCCGTGAGTTCGTCTTCAGTCAGCGAACGATCCGCTGCCTGTAGCAGCTCCTCGAAATGCGAAACGAAGCGAGTGCCGGGAATTGGTATGATATGCTCCCCCTGTGCCAAAAGCCAGGCAATGGCCAACCCTGCAGTGGACATGCCAAACGCCGCAGCCAACGCACGGAATGGTTTTACAGCTCCCACGTTGGCGGAATAATTCGGCTCCATGAAACGTGGGTTGTTGGTCAGAAACGGCAAATCCTGCACTGCCTCAAAAGACAGCGGATGGTCGGTCAGCAAAGACCGTCCGACGGGCGAAAATGCAACCATTGCAACACCTAGCTCCGCACAAGTTTGCACCAATCCCATTTCCGGCGAACGTGTCGAAAGCGAATATTCAGACTGAACAGCGGCCACCGGGTGAACCGCATGGGCCTTGCGAAGCGATGTAGGTGCAATCTCGGAAAACCCGATCGATTTGGTTTTTCCAGCTTCAACCAGC
Organism: Rhizobiaceae bacterium; assembly: GCA_030065115.1. Lineage (GTDB taxonomy): Bacteria > Pseudomonadota > Alphaproteobacteria > Rhizobiales > Rhizobiaceae > JAALLB01. The sequence continues at coordinate 22,496 of JASJDO010000004.1, forward strand.
CGCCCCAATGATCCTGCCACTTCCTCAATCGGGACAGACGGATCACGGCGATGGACATAATAGAGATCCACACAGTCAACACTAATGCGCTTGAGGCTCTTGTTGAGTTCCTCTTCCAGATGTTCAAACGAATTGTTGAAAATGTTTCCCGGTCCATCAGGATTGCGCATGATCGAGCCTTTGGTCGCAATGTGAAAGAAGTCTTTCGCTTCCGGTTTCGCGTCAAAGAATGTGCCAATCACATCCTCGGAAGTGCCCATGCCATATATATTGGCTGTATCGATGTGATTGACACCTGCTTCCATCGCCGCATCCAGAATGGCATGACTGTTTGTTTCGTTCGTTTTGCCATAAAAGTCCGAAAACGACATGGCACCTATGCCAATCGGGTGGATCATCGGGCCACCCTGCCCCAATTGCCGTTGTTTCATTGCCCGATCTCCCGAATGCGCTTAAACTTGATTTGCCATTCCATCTGATTGGCTGCAGTTTCGATAATGATCCAAAGAACTTCAACCAAATTCTCACATTGATATCGACAAAATTTGGAAACACACTAACGTTTACACCAACTATCAAAATTGAAAGAGCCTGACTGTGTTTTTGGAAAACATCCTGCCCGTCCTTGTTGCGTTTTTTATCGTAACGGTTTCTCCGGGCCCGGCAAACATCGCAGCAGCGACCATTTCGATGAGCAAGGGAAGGAAACACGGTATCAAATTCGCTCTGGGCCTATCAACGGGATTGGCTTTTTGGGGTCTGGTTGCAGCAACCGGTATGGGAGCCATATTGCAAGCATCTGAAGTTGCTTTAATTGCGCTAAAGGTATTTGGTGGACTTTATCTCTTGTGGCTCGCATACCAATCCGCAACCGCAGCAGCGAAACCAACACAATTCGACCAATCAAGTTCAGGAAATGGAAATTGGTATTTGCGCGGATTTCTTCTCAATGCGTCCAATCCAAAGGCTGTGGTGGCCTGGATGGCTGCGCTTTCCATGGGATTGGGAAATGGAGATAGCATCGTGGTACTCGCAATGGTCACGATTGTGTGCATGATCCTTGGAGTCGTGAACTACATCGGACATGCGGTTCTTTTTTCAAACCCAAACGTGATGAACGGATACATTCGGTTCCGACGTTGGATAGAAGGTGCTGTAGCAGTGCTTTTTGCACTAGCCGGATTTAGCCTTCTGAGGTCAGCAATTGCACGCTGAGACAGTGCGAAATCAGGAAAACCACCACTCCCAAACAGTTATTGCCCACACGGCTGCTGCGAGAAGCGTTGCGATCAAAACAGCTGCTGAGCCGCAGTCCTTTGCAATTTTGATCTCCGGTGCAAATTCCCGCGTTATCTTGTTCGCAATTTCTTCGATGCCAGTGTTCAATAACTCTGTGAGTAAAATAAATAATAGTGAGCCCCAGAGCAAAAGCATATGCCAGGGATCGAGCGTAAGAACAGGCACAACGGGCAATGAAAAAAGAATTAAAATGATTTCCTGACGGATCGCAGTTTCATTCCCAAATCCATGTCGCAAGCCGGCAACCGAATTGTAGAACGCGGCGATAAGTCTTTTCATGCTTCCAATGCCTCAAGAAAACGCTTCACCGAGCCTGCCATTCCAAATTCGAGAGAGTCAGCCGTCAGCCCGTGCCCTATCGACACCTCTGCCAGATTCGGAATTGCCTTCGCAAGGCCGCTAACATTTGCAACGGTAAGATCATGCCCTGCATTGACATCCATGCCCTTTGCAAGAGCAATTTCTGCCGTTTTTGTCAGCGTTTCCAATTCCTTGTTCGCTTGATCTGAATCATCATGGCAAGACCCGTAAGGTCCTGTATACAGCTCGACGCGATCCGCACCTGTTGCCAACGCTCTTCCAATCTCGGTTTCCGAAGCATCCGGATCGCAAAAAAGCGAGACGCGGAACCCCTTTGCCTTCAGTCGTTGTACGCAATCGCGAAGGAAGTTCTCCTGCCCTGTGAAATCCCAACCATGATCAGATGTGGGTTGTCCAGGATCATCGGGTACAAGCGTCACCTGCTCCGGTTCATTTGCTTCCACGAGTTCTAGAAACTCTTCTGTGGGATATCCTTCGATGTTGAATTCAGCTTCCGGAAACTCGTCATCGATCAACGCACGCAAGTCAGGCAGGTCGGTAAACCTCGTGTGCCGCTCATCAGGTCGCGGGTGGACAGTCAGACCATGCGCACCTGCCTCCAAGGCAATTCGACCCAGATTGACAAGACTTGGCCATGGCAGATCACGCCGGTTCCTCAAAAACGCAACAGCGTTTAAGTTTACCGAAAGTTTGGCGGACATGGCTTCGCTCCGAAGAATACTGTTTGTTAGACTTATCTATCGCCATGATTTACGGAATTTACAAGGTCCTAATTGCCTTGCGCGGCAATCTCAAAAACAGCAAAATTACCCGAACATAAGGAATGAAAATGAGCAACATGATATCCCCGGCTGTTTTAATACATTTGGGAGCACTGCTTTACATCGTCGGGTTCCTGGTCCGGGATGAATTGTTGCTGCGCTTATTGGTACTGGGCGGAACAGCGCTTTATATTTTGTATTACTTTCTGTTTCCGGATGAACCACTTTGGGATGCAATTATCACAAGCCTTATTTTGGCAGCAGCCAATCTATGGGTGCTGTTCAAGATCATGTATGAGCGAACCACGTTCGCACTTTCCGATGAAGAACTGAAACTGTATCAGGCATTTGAAACGCTAAATCCGGGGCAATTTAGAAAAGTTTTGCGAAGTGCCATATGGCATTCAGCTTCTGGCGATGAACTAATGTGTATCGAAAATGAAAGAGCTGAGCACATCTACTACCTCATTGAAGGCGAGGCGACAGTTGAAAAAGGTGAGAAGAATTTTTCCATCGGCGCTTCAAGTTTTGTCGGGGAAATCGCCTATGTGCTCAACGGAAACTACACTGCAACAGTGAAGGCAAAACCCGGCCTCCGCTATGTTGAATGGCGCTCTGACAACCTGCGAAAACTTTCAAACAAAAACCCGGCACTGCATAACGCACTGATTGCACTGTTCAACCGGGATCTCGCAGCCAAACTGGCAATCAGCCATCAGTAGAAAACGACCGTATGCTATTCAAGACCTTCAATTTCCTCACGCCACTCTTTGGCTTTTGGCAGTGCCTTGCATCCAGTCGTTGATTTTAGCTTCGAGTTTTTCCGGTGAGACGGGTTTTGAGATATAGTCATCCATGCCCGCTTCGAAGCAGCGTTCCATGTCGCCCTTGATCGCGTGTGCGGTAACGCCGATGATCGGCGTATTGACGCCCGACGTGTGCTCCATCTCACGGATGGCACGCGTTGCCTCATGCCCGTTCATCACCGGCATGGAGACATCCATGCAGATCAATTTCGGCGTATGTTTCTGATACAGCGCGACTGCCTCTTCGCCATTTTCCGCAATCAGATAGGTATAGCCCGTTGCCTGAAGGATCTGGCTGATCACCAGCTGATTGACCTCATTGTCCTCAGCGACCAGGATATCAATCCGGTCGCCATTGACTGGCGGCTCGGGATGCTGACCCAGATCAAGGGGCACGCTGTCTGAAGTGGCAGTGTCCGGAGTGGTAGTATTTGGCGTGGTGGCACTGGTATCATTCGTGGCACCGGATACATCGTCTGCCGAAGCTGCAGGCATTGCCGTCTCCAGACCCGCAAAATGCTGGGTCGCAGGGGTGCTGGCAGCGCCTCCCGCAGAATGCCCTGCCTGAGCTGCTGTCTGCTGTGCTGCGGCATTGGGTTCTGGCGTCTCAGACGCTGGCGCGCCACCTGCCCCAAATCCCTCATTCAACCGGCGCTTGATCTCTGCAAGGGAAAGCGCCTCGGGTTCTTTGGCAGCAATGCCACCGGTAACGGCATGCTCTGCAGGTGCTGCTGCAACAGCCGGGGTTTCGGCTGCCTGTGGTGGTGCAACTGTTTGAGATACAGCTGCCTGACTGGGCTGAGCCGGCGTGGTTGGCGCTGCCGCCTGTGATGCCGCTGGCGCCTCACCCATTGGCTCTCTTGCAATTGCCGGTTCTGGTGCTGCCGCAGGCTCTTCCCTCGGCTCGACACCCACATTCATCATGCTCTTGGCAATCGATACACCGGTACGAATATCGCTCGTGTCAGAGCGCGCTTCCTGGATCACCTGAATGACCGTCTCAAGCAGGAGCGACGACCGCGCCGGCTTCACAAGATGCCCTTCAATGCCAAGCGACGAGAAGTTCTTGCCATTCTCCATCTGGTCAACCGAGGTCAACATGATGATCGGCAGTTTCGCCAGCCGCGCATCAGAGCGGATTGCACCCGCCAACTGGGCGCCATTCATCTCCGGCATGTGATAATCAAGGATCAGACAGTCCGGCGCCATGTTCTGGTCTGCCATCGCACGAAGCGCTGCAAGTGCCTCCTCACCGGAAGCAGCCGCCGCACTTTCAAAGCGCCAGCTTTGCATGTTCTCAACCAGGATCGAACGGTTAACCGCATTGTCATCCACAATCAGCACCCGTGAGCCTGACACATCCATCGGCACAAAGTGACGGCGCGATTGCGAGGCGTGAACCGGAAGCTCAATCTCGAACCAGAATGTGGTGCCACGATCCAGCACGGATTCAACCCGCATCTCGCCATTCATCAACCGCACAAGCGAAGAGGCAATCGCAAGGCCAAGCCCGGTCCCCTCGTGTTTGCGGGTCGTGCTCTCATCCACCTGGCTGAACTTCTCAAAGATCTTGGTCAGCTTCTCAGGCGCAATCCCGATGCCGGTATCTTCAACCGAGATGCGCAACCGGGCAATCTCGTTCTCCACTCCGCCATTGACATCAATGAACACATGGCCGGTTTCGGTGAACTTCACCGCATTGCCCACAAGGTTGGTCACAATCTGGCGGATCCGACCCACATCGCCCACATACGAATTCGGCAAAGTTGGATCTATACGAACTGCAAGTTCAAGGTCTTTTTCCGCAACCTTGGAAGAGACAAGCGTTGCCACATCCTCAATCGCTTCACCCAGGTTAAACGGTGCAGGATCAAGCTCCATCTGGCCCGCATCAATCTTAGAGAAATCCAGAATGTCGTTGATGATCGTCAGAAGCGAATTGCCGGACTTCACAATCACATCCGCAAATGCGCGCTGCTTTGTGTCCAGCTCCGTCTTCTGCAACAACTCAGCCATCCCCATAACACCGTTCATAGGCGTACGGATCTCGTGAGACATATTCGCCAAAAACTCACTCTTCGCCCGATCAGCGATCACCACTTGCGAATTGGCGTCACCCAGAGCTGCAAACTGATTGCGAATGGTCCGTTCCATGGGGCGGAAAATGAACAATCCTATGCCGATCAAAAGAATAGCGCCCGCAATCATGAACCCGTAGGTGATCATGTTAAGGCGCGAAGCTGCTTCGTCGATCTTTGTGGCAGTGAATGCTGACTGTTGCGACTGGTATTGCGAAATCAGAAGATTGTGCACGTCCGAAACACGGATGGCTGCGTCCCTATAAGGTTCGGCGGAGCTAATCCGGCGCTGCACATTGCGATAGTCGATGAAATAGCTGCGCTCTTCGGGAAGATGAATGGTTCTAATCCGCTCCACTTCCCGCACACGGGCAAGAACATCGCTGTACACCCAAAAAGGGTCTCCCTCGAGCGAGGTAATCGAGTTGAAAGCCATCTGGTCATCAACCGGCAATCTGAAATAAGCCGAACGCGTTGCTTCTAGTTTTTCTTCAAGTGATCGGCGATTCACCACCAGGGTGTCCAACAATGGCTCACGAACTACGGGCAGGAATTCAGTTTCAAGGCGCTTCGACGTCAGGGCAATTGATTCCACAACATCGCGCATTTCGGACAAGGCAATTTTTAGAGAATTTGAACGATTGATGTCGTTGTTGAGCGAGCTGAAGAATACTGCAAAAACAGTACCAATCGCAGCAATCAAGCCCAGGCTCAATAAATACCTCAATCGGATATTAAGAATATTACTCGCTTCGTTTCCAGCCTGCATTTTTTCGCCCCGACGAAATTGCAAATGAATCATTGTGAATTATCACGTCATTATCCGGGCGTAATGGTTAACGAAATACCAACTAAACCGATTATTTGACGATCGTCAGGCGCTCAGCAGCCCTCGTAATCGCGGTATAAAGCCATCGATCCCGGTGTTCACGGAACGCATAGCTTTCATCAAACAACACAATATTGTCCCACTGAGAGCCCTGGGCTTTGTGCACAGTCAACGCATAACCATAATCAAAATCATCATGGCGACGCTTGATCTGCCAAGGGACTTCTTTTTCAGGTTCTTCGAAGGCCGCTTTCAGCAGTTTGACCTTGGCTGAATATCGCTCAATGCCCTCGTCTTCTGCACGGATCAGAACATTTATGAACGGTTTTACAGTTCGGGCTGCACTGGTCACCTGCCAAAGAGACCCGTTGAGCAACCCCTTGGCAGGATCGTTACGCAGACAGACCAATTTGTCGCCAGCGGCCGGCAACGGTCCTTCAAAACCCTTGAGTTCGCGCAGACGTTCATTGTAGCGACGTCGTGTTTTGTTGGTTCCTACCAATACCTGATCAGCATCAAGAACCAGATCAGCGTTCACCTCTGACTTCGAGATTACCTGTGCGGTCTCGCCATAATCTCCAATCATGACCTGATTGCCCATGCGAACCTGACGGGCCAGTTCAACAATGGGGTTATCGCGCGCCTGGCGATGAATTTCTTCAAGCAAAATATCCGGCTCATGCTCAGTAAAAAAGCCGCCGCCGCTTACAGGTGGAAGCTGCCCCGGATCACCCAAAACAAGTACCGGAGTGCCAAAAGACAAAAGATCACGCCCAAGGTCTTCATCCACCATCGAACATTCATCGATGACAATAAGCGCTGCCTTTGATAACGCGCTCTGCCGGTTAAGAGAAAACATCGGCAGAACTTCCTTCTTGCCGGTTTCCTCGTCTTCTACAGTTTCCTCGCCACGTGGCCGATAAATCAGGGAATGGATGGTTGATGCTTTCGCAGCACCGCGCGATCGCAGCACCTGGGCAGCCTTTCCCGTGAAGGCTGCGAACAAAACATCACCATCGACACCTTCCGCCAAATGGCGTGCAAGCGTTGTTTTGCCCGTACCCGCATAGCCAAATAGTCGAAAAACCTGCCGATCACCCGCCTTTAACCAGCGATCTACTTCTACAAGTGCTTTGTCTTGTTGAGGTGAAAACTCCATCCCAACCTATTGGCACGATTCACCATTTTCGCAAACATTGTTATCGCAGCATTGGCCACAAACTCGCGACCAGCAAAAGTGCCATCGAAATATTGAAAATCTTCAACTTGGTGGGATCTTTGAGAAACTCACGCAAACCGACTCCGAAACCGCACCAGACCGAAACGCTCGGAAAGTTCACAACAACGAATGAGAAACAGACGATAAACACACTGGTGGTGAAATCCGGTTGACCGGTATAGACCGTCATCGCAGTGATAGCCATGACCCAGGCTTTGGGATTGACCCACTGAAACAGTGCTGCCGCAATAAAGGTCATCGGACTGCCACTGCCTTCACCTTCTTCTACCGGACCAGAATTGGCAATTTGCCACGCAAGATACAAAAGATATGCACCACCTGCGATTTTGATGGCCAATTGCAATTGCGGAAAAGCTTCAAACATTTCCTTCAGGCCAAACCCGACAGCAAGAAGCAACGCGCCAAAACCAAAGGCGATACCAAACATATGCGGAATGGTACGCTTGAATCCAAAGTTCACGCCCGAAGCCAGCAACATGATGTTGTTTGGGCCAGGCGTTATCGACGAAACAAAGGAAAACCCCAACAAGGCTAAAAATACGTCCAACGACATTATAACATCTCCAATAGGTCAGCATTGTTGACCTATTTGTAAACAAGTGTCAACCGGGCTTTTTTATGCCTGACTTATGCTTATATGGAGCATTATGGACAGACGACATTTTCTCAAATCGATTGGGGCAACCGCCCTGATCCCTGCAATCCCGGCCCCGGCCGGCGCTTTGGCGCAATCCGCACCAGTTGCTGTTGCACCCGCTTTTTCTGCGCACACCTATCAATGGGCGGAGATGATCGTTCGGGCACATAACAAATGCAACCTGGGATTGCTGCAACGTTCTCTGCGGATCGATGCAACTGCGGCAACAGCACTCAAAGAAACACTGATCAAAAACGGGATTGTGGCCGCACAGGCAAATGCCTATGGCATCCACACCGCAACCAAACCACTCTACGAAGGTGCATTCATGAGTGTTTCGGACGTGGTTGAAAAAACCACTGACGTTGCGGAGAAAATTTCGGAATTGTTAGAACCAGAAGACCAAGGTTCTGACACAGAATTTGAGAGAAACGAACCTGATATCAGCAACATAGACGAAGAGCTGGAATCAGAAACTGATTTGGAAATTCGGCCATGCGCTTGAGATCATCGCCGCGGATACATACCTATGAAGAAGTATGCGAACAATAGGCGACGAACTCCATGAAAGAACTTCAAGGCAAAACAGCAATCATCACAGGCGCAAGTAAGGGCATTGGTGCCGCAACCGCCCGGCGCATGGCTGAGCTAGGTATCAATGTTGTTCTCGCTGCACGCTCAGAGAAACAGGTCAAACAAATTGCCGAGGAAATCGCCTCTGAAGGTGGCAAGGCGACCGGCATCGCATGTGATGTCAGCAAGTTCACACAAGTTCAGGCTGCAATTGACCTGGCGAAGGAGAAATATGGCAGCGTCGATATCATCGTGAACAATGCCGGGTTAATTGATCCGATTGCGCGCATCAAGGATTCTCACCCCACGGATTGGGGCAAGGTGATCGATGTGAATGTTAAGGGTGTCTATTACGCAATCCATGCCGCACTGCCAATCATGGAAAGGCAGAAATCGGGTGTAATCATCAACATATCTTCCGGAGCAGCGACCTCAGCCCTTGAAGGTTGGAGCCACTACTGTTCGTCCAAGGCAGCGGTCCTTTCACTGACTCGCTGCGCACATAGGGAAGTCGCAGAAAAAGGTGTCCGCGTGGTTGGCCTTTCGCCGGGAACCGTTGCCACCGACATGCAGGTCGCGATCAAGGCCTCCGGTATCAATCCAGTCAGCCAACTCGACCCGGCTGTCCACATTTCGCCGGATTGGGTTGCCGAAGCAATCTGTTGGCTTGCCACGAAAGATGCTCAGGAATTTGACGGCGATGATGTCAGCCTGCGCGATGAGGCGATTAGGCAGAGGGTTGGGATAGGATGACGCTCAAAACTTCTGACCCATCAACCTGAATGACCAAAAGGCTTCGTCACTCTCATAGCGTTCCATGAACTCACGTGGGCTGAAGCCGGTAATCTCCTTCACTTGCCGCCCCATGTGCGACTGATCCGAATATCCAAGATCCACTGACATATCAGCAAGATTTAGCCTGCCGTCCCCCTTTGCTCTCAAAGCATATTCAAATGCTTTCTCGCTTTTTGAATATGCGAGAAGTCTCCGCCTGGAGTGCCCGGTCCACCTTTTGAAACGCCTTTCAATCTGTCGAACAGATTTGCCCGGACCCGACATGGCAGCACGTAGCGCCAGCGACTTGAACCAGTCTGAAACCAGATGCCCAAATACGGGGTTTTTGGGACGAGCGCTTTTCCATATTTCAGCCAAAGCCGTTTCCAGTTTTTCAAATCCAGCCTCTGCATCTTTGGATGCAAGAATATCCTCAGCGATCGCCAGCAATTCCCACTCCAGAACATCCTCCAGAGACACAGTTTTGTTTGCATATCGGGAAACATCAACGCCTGAGATTGCAGCAAACGCATCCGGATAAAATGCAAGTGTCATTGCATGGAATTCTCCTTCACTCCAACTGGTCTGAGGCGTGCTGTAAGGCCCGCTGAACGCAAGACGCGGAAATGGTTGCGCTTCCCGGGGAGTGCGCATTTGACCCCGTTCAGTGAGGAGATGCGTTTGACCTGAAAACACCCAAGTGATGGCACAAAGCGGGGAAGAAGCAAAATAGTTGAAACGTTGTTCTACTGAGAGATCGCATTGCCGAATATCACGCAGAAATGCACCAAAGACACAATCCACCAAGGATGCTTCAGGCAACAGAAGCTTGGCCTTTGGCGCTCGTTTGGGTGTCGTTTTCATTCTATAAATCGCGATTATTCCAGCTTTAGTATGGGCGCGAACTCATCGAAAATAAACCTCATTCTGGAATTCTCATGCCCGAACAATTGCTCGTCAAACACGAAAACCAGCAGGAGAACTTTGGCATCTTCTCCGACGAGTTGGCTGACAAAGGATACATCGTCACAAACACATCGGCGCTGATTGGTTGGGCAAGAACCGGTTCGCTGCATCTCCTGAGCTTTGGTTTAGCATGCTGCGCAGTGGAAATGATGCAGTTTATGACCGCACGTTATGACTTTGAGCGGTTTGGCATGGTGCCGTCGGGCTCACCTCGTGGGGCCGATCTGATGATTGTCGCAGGAACGCTTACCAACAAAATGGCAGCACCTTTGCGCAAGATATACGATCAGATGCCGGAGCCACGATACGTTATCTCAATGGGATCATGTGCAAATGGCGGCGGGTATTACCATTATTCATATTCGGTAGTACGCGGTTGCGACCGCATCATACCAGTCGACATTTACGTCCCTGGCTGTCCGCCTACCGCGGAAGCGCTTCTTTATGGCGTGATGTTGTTGCAAAAGAAAATTCGCAGGAACGCAACGATTGAGCGGTAATTTGTAACGCATAGCATACGTCAGCAAAAGAAACTTAACACTTACTCCACTGTCCAGGTCTTGAAATTTCTCGGTATATCTTCGCTTACCCTGGCCCAAGGCGATGAACCGGAACGTTCCTGATGAAATTTGAATGCCGCTTCATCAACAAACGCTTCAGATACCAAAAACCGACCTGGAACATCTTTGCTGGGTGTGACCTCGAAGAAGATACATCCCGCTTCTTCACGTGTAAGACGAATGTGATCAACCAACCCGGCACGGACCGCATCAACCCGATGACCTGGCACGTCAATAAAGCCTTCCAACCGAAAGCTTCCGGATGGCAAATTTTCCATCACATTCCATCCTTTCCACGACCCACTGCAGCAACGCCTGTACGACAGACTTCAACCAGACCAAGAGGCTCCATGATAGCGATGAATTGCTCGACTTTTGAAACACGGCCGGTGATCTCGAACGTAAAATGCTCAGTAGATGCATCAATCACCGTGGCACGGAAAGCGTCCGCAATGCGCATCGCTTCAAGGCGAGGCTCGCCCGTGCCTGCCACTTTCACAAGTGCCAATTCTCTCTCCAAAGGTTTCTCATGACCATTGAGCTCAGCGCGAAGGGTTAAATCCACCACTGTATGCACAGGTACCATGCGCTCAAGCTGTTTCTTGATCTGGTCAAGAACCTGAAGTGTGCCGGACGAAACAATTGTGATCCGCGAAACTTTGTCGTCATGGCTGGTTTCCGACACTGTCAGACTTTCGATATTGTAACCACGGCCAGAAAACAAACCGATTACACGGGCAAGTACGCCAGGTTCGTTGTCGACAAGGACAGACAAAACATGCGTGCGTGGCGCCTCCTTGTTTTCGACAATAAAATACGCTGACCCGGTTGGTTGATGTTGTGCGTTCATAACGCTTTCTCCAAGATATTTGTTTTTGGTTTTATACGAGCGATGGCAACGCCTGCAAGAATGATTAAGAGTGCTGTCATGGCATCCGGTGGCAGGGTCTCGTTGATAAAGACGATGGCCCAAAGAACGCCGAACACGGGGACAAGAAAATTGATCTGGCTAAGGAAGCCTGCCCCCTGTCGTTCAACAATCGCAAACAACATGAGGGTTCCAACCGCTGTGGGCAAAACCCCGAGAATAAGCAGAGACCACCCCGCAGCAGGCGAAACAGACAAGGTCCAGGGTTGATCGAAATACAGGCTGAACGGCAACATCATCAGACAGGAAACCAGCAACACAGCCACGGTGACCGCCTGCCGCGGCAAATCCGTCAGATATTTTGATACAATGGCATGGACCGCATAACAGAACGCACCACCCATGATCGCGTATTGACGAATGGTTTCGTCTCCCAATGTTGCGAGCTTGTCAAAGCCAATCAGAACCGCAACGCCGAGAAGCCCGAGGCAAAAGCCGAGAATTTTGAAGATATTCAGTTTCTCGTCACCTGTGAAGAAATGCGCCAGTACCAACGTCATCAATGGCATGACAGCCATAAGAATTGCGGTGAGACCTGCATCCACCTTCGCCTGCCCCCAGGAAATCAGGAAAAACGGCATCGCGTTCCCAAAAAACCCCGCCACCGTAATGATTTTCCAGTGTTTCAGAAGCGGTTTCATGGATTGACCAACCCACACCATAACCAAGCCCACGCATATGGTTGCAATCAACAGGCGCGTAAAAACAATTGTCGATGGAGGCACATCAGCCACCACGATTTTCGTCAGCATGAAGGACATGCCAAAATTGGCCGCCAGTAACACAAGCAACAAATAACTGATGATCAAAGTGCCGGGTTTGCTGACGCTCATGCTTGCCCTTCTTCGGGCAGAACAAGTCGCTCTTCAACAACTTCTGCTTTTTCGTAATGCGGCAGGAACCACGGCTCCTGAAACGCGTCTTCCTTCCAGGCAAGGAATGCCGAATGGTTCAAAACAGCATCCATATACGTGCGCATGTGATCCGGCACATCAAGCTGATATGTGTCCAACCGCGTGACAACCGGTGCGAACATCGCGTCTGCAGCAGTGAAATTGCCATACAGGAATGCACCGTCGGATCCAAAACGCTCCTGCGCTTCGCCCCAAAGTTCTGACAGCCGAGCGATATCAGCCTGCACCTCTTCACCTCTGTCTTTTGGCACAAAACGTGCGGTCAGGTTCATTGGACAGGAAGACCGCAGCCCCATAAACCCAGCGTGCATTTCTGAAGCCGCTGCACGGGCATGCGCTCGCGCTGCAGGATCACGTGGCCAGATTTCCATATCAGGGAACTTGTCCGCCACATATTCCATGATGGCGAGGCTTTCCCAAATCACAATGTCTCCGTCGGTCAAAACCGGCACTTTGCCGGTTGGTCCAAACGAGAACATTCGTTTGCGGGTATCATCCTTATACATGGCAATGACCGTATCCTCGAAAGGAATGTCAAACGCCTTGAGCAGAATATATGCCCGCAGGGACCACGAAGAGTAGAGTTTGTTTCCAAGTGCAAGATGCATGATTCTAGCGCTCGATCAAACGAGCTGCTTTCCTTTCTCTTTGGCGGTTACAAAAGGCGCGCCGCGAACGATTGCGATTCCAACAAGGATTAGAGCGAGGGCAAGATATACGATCAATTCAGGAACCTCTCCCAGAATCAACCAAGCCCAAAAAATCGCCATAATCGGGATCACGTAGTTTGTTTGTGCGTTAAACATTGCACCACGACGCTCAAGAATTTTGAAACTCAGTAGATTCCCAATAGCGCTGGTAATGATACCTATTGCCACAACTGCCAGCACCCCAACAGGTTTAATGTCAAGCATCCATGGCTTTTCAAAGAGGGAAAAGGGTAAAGCTATTAGAAACGATAATCCCAAAACTGCAGCCAACAAAGAATACCTCGGTAAGCGGGTCAGGTAGGTCATAATGATCATGTTGATCGCAAAGGACAAAGCCGAACCCAAAATTGCAAACTGTCGAACGGATTCGTCACCCAATAGCATCAGCTTCTCTGGACCAAAGAGGATCAGAACGCCTATGAACCCAACCGCCAGTCCCGCAATTTTCCGGCTGTTCAGGCGTTCATTTGCACTAAAAAAGTGCGCCAAAACAATCGTCATCAATGGCATAGTGGAAATGATGATCGCAGCCATGCCAGCATCCACCTTTTGCTGTCCCCACGTCGTAAGGAAAAAGGGCAGAGAGTTGCCAAACAATGCAGAAGCGAAAATCAACATCCAAATCCGAGAATTTTCGAGGTTCAGAGCAGGTATTTTTTGACGAAAAGCAATTGCAATCGCGACAAATATCGCCGCTGCCAATGCCTGTCGTCCGGCAACAATAGTCATGGGCGCCAAACTCTCGACCGCAATCGCAATCAACATGAACGTTGAGCCATAAAGAGCTGCTGACAGGAGCAGCAGTCCATAGTCAACCGTTTCACGATATATTTCGTGTTTCCCCATCGCGACTTACAATTGGCAGCGCTCGATCAAACGAGCTGCTTTCCTTTCTCATCAATGGCGGTTGCAACGGCTTCATCGCTTGCCTCATCCGGGAGGAGCATTTCATTATGTGCCTTTCCAGACGGGATCATCGGGAAGCAGTTGGTGAGGTTCGCAACACAACAGTCGAAGATCACTGGACCGTCCGTATTGATCATTTCCATGATCGCATCATCGAGTTCATCTGGCTTGCGACAGCGAATACCCGTCGCGCCATACGCTTCCGCCAGTTTTACGAAATCCGGCATGGCTTCCGTATAGGAGTGAGACAGACGATTGCCGTGCAGCAATTGCTGCCACTGGCGCACCATGCCCATATATTGGTTATTCAGGATGAAAATCTTGATCGGCGCATTGTACTGGATAGCAGCAGACATCTCCTGAATACACATCTGAATGGAAGCATCGCCCGCAATATCAATCACCAATGCATCGCGATGCGCCATCTGCACCCCAAAGGCTGCCGGCAGACCATAGCCCATCGTCCCGAGACCACCAGACGTCATCCAGCGGTTAGGCTCTTCGAAATGATAATATTGCGCTGCCCACATCTGGTGCTGGCCTACTTCCGTGGTGATGTAGGTTTCGCGATCCTTTGTCAGTTCATACAGACGTTCAATCGCATATTGCGGCATGATGAAATCATTCGAATCCTTGTAGGCAAGCGAACGCCGTGCACGCCATGTATCGATCTGCTCACGCCAACCACTGAGACGAGATTGATCAGGCGTCTCATCCAATGCTCGCCACTGGCGGACCATATCTTCAAGAACATGCGTGCAATCACCAATGATCGGCACATCAATATGAACGTTTTTGCCGATTGAGGATGGATCAATATCGATATGAATCTTCTTGGAATTTGGTGAAAATGCATCAATGCGCCCGGTAATACGGTCATCAAAGCGCGCACCAACACACAGCATCACATCGCAATCATGCATGACCATATTGGCTTCATACGTGCCATGCATGCCCAACATGCCCAACCATTGTTCACCAGACGCAGGATAAGCGCCAAGACCCATCAAAGTTGAAGTAATCGGAAAACCGGTTTGCTCTACCAGCTCGCGCAACAAGCGACTGGCTTCCGGGCCTGAATTGATCACTCCACCACCGGAATAGATCACCGGCTTTTTGGCAGACGCCATCAGTGCCACCGCAGCGGCGATATTGTCCGCATTGCCCTGCATCTGCGGCGCATAGCCGGAAAGATCAGCTTCTTCTGGCGGGAAATAAGTCCCGGTCGCAAATTGCACATCTTTCGGAATATCAATCAAAACCGGTCCTGGTCGACCGTTCAATGCAACATGAAACGCTTCGTGCAAAATCTGCGGCAATTCCTCTACCGACCGCACCAGCCAGTTATGTTTTGTACAAGGCCGCGTGATGCCAACCGTATCGGCTTCCTGAAATGCATCTGAGCCAATAAGAGCAGTCGGAACCTGTCCCGTAATGCACAACATTGGAATGGAGTCCATCAGCGCATCCTGAAGCGGCGTGACCGCATTGGTGGCACCGGGGCCTGAGGTAACAAGACAACAACCGATTTTTCCGGTTGAACGGGCATAGCCTTCTGCAGCATGGCCCGCGCCTTGCTCATGGCGTACCAGCACATGCTCAAGGTCTTCCTGTTGGAAAATTTCATCGTAGATGGGAAGGACTGCACCGCCAGGATATCCAAATATCGTGTCCACCCCATTGTCTTTCAGGGCCTGAACAACCATTTCCGCGCCGGTCATTTCTTCTGTCTTGGTCATTTGTCTTCTCTGGTTGATTTGATTTGGTTCTTTTAGAGGATTGAGGGCATAAAAAAAGCCCCCTCCGGGAGCTGTTTTCGGCGTACACGCTGCTTTCGCGATGGCTCTATCGATCCATCACGCGTGTACGCTCCATCACCACAAGAATTTTGTTTGTCACGAGACAATCCCTCTCAAATTCGAATGAGAACATAACCGCGACGGATTTTTTGTCAACAACCTATTCAGATGATTTTAGCAAACATCCAAATCCCCATGGCAACCATCATCAGATTCTCAGTTAGTGAGACAAACCCCAGAGGCACATTGCTGTCACCACCGACACAGGCACAATTGAGGTCCCGCTTGTCGATATAAACCGCTTTGAAGACTGACACCGCCCCTATTCCGCCGATAAACAGCATCAAAGGCGCAGCTATACCGGTGAAGCTGCCGGTCAGCATCAAGACACCGCCCAGCGCTTCAAGAAACGGATAGACCTTTCCATACCCCAGCCATCGCCGCGCCAGAAGATCATAGCTCAGGAACATGGTAGAGAATTTTTCGATGTCCTGCAGTTTCTGCACTGCGAGGAAACAAACAGAAATAGCGATGAACCATTCAAACGCTTTTACAGAGAAGAAAGAGCCCACAAACTGGTAGGAAAACGCAAATGCCATAAGTGCCGCGACCGAGAATATCGCGATTACCGGGCGATAGGTTTTTTCACCTTCTTTTGCGGTCTCCTCACCAAAATGCGCAAGCAGGTCATTATATCCGCCAATCCGCTCCCCATCGATCCATATCTGCGGGGTCGTTTTTACAGAATGCTCATTCTTGAAAGCATCGGTCTGTTCACGATTCTCAAGATGATTGTCGTCGATTGAAAAACCATGGCGTTCCAACAGATCCTTTGCCTTCAAACCCGAAGGACAAAGATGACCGCTCATCACCATTCGAAAAAGGGTCGCTTGTTTGACAGACATGATCCGCACCACGCATTGTTTTTGATGTTGTTGTTTACTATATGGAGGTTCCAGTAACTGTAAGGTCAAGGTCTGGAAAATGAATATCAGCAAAGCATCCGAACTCACCGCCCTGCCGCCCAAAACGATCCGGTACTACGAGGAAATTGGCCTGGTGAAAGCTCAGCGCGCCGCGAACGGATATCGAGACTATTCAGACAACGAAATTCACCAACTGGCTTTCCTGCAACGTGCCAGATCCCTTGGCTTTACCATTGAAGAATGCAGGCTGTTACTGTCGCTCTACAGCGACACAGAAAGGGCAAGCGCTGAAGTCAAGCAATTGACTCTTGGCAAGATCACTGAAATTGATCAGAAAATTGGTGAACTGGTCTCCCTAAAAGAAACACTCACGAAGCTGGCCAACAATTGCCATGGCAATGACAAGCCGGACTGCCCAATTCTTGACGACTTGTCGGGGCATAATAATTCTTAAGGTGAAATGATCTCCCACCCTTCGCCAAACGAATTCCTGAACCAGGTGCTTTGGCGCTTAGCGTATTGCCGGCTCGCTGCCTTTGCCTTTTCAATCGCTTCTTCCATCGAACACTGATCATTCAAATATTCCGCCAAGTGCAGCACCCCAATCGCTTTCATGACCGGCAGCTTAGGATCAAGACTTCGCGCCAACAGCGTTTTCACTTCTTCCAAAGCTCCCTGCTCCATCATCAGGTCGAACCGCAGGTTAATCCGCTCATGAAGCAATGCTCGATCTGGCATGATCAGCATTTTGCGAATGGATACATCCTTGCCGAAAAAAGGCTCTCCCTTTTCACGCTGCCATTCCAACAACGATTTCCCTGTGCCCTCGAAAACCTCCAGTGCACGCACAACACGCTGACGATCGCTATCGCGCAATTGCACAGCCATTTCGGGATCTAGGCGTTTCAACTCGCCATGCAATTCCGAGCCTGAACTTTCCAATGCAGCCTTGCGCCATTTTTTCCGTATCGTTTCATCAATCGGCGGCACAGGAGACAAACCTGCCAGCAGAGCATTGAAATACAGGCCTGTGCCGCCCACAAAAATTAGTTTCCGTCCACGTAAATCGTTTTCATCGATGCATTTGCGAATACCTTCAAGCCATTGCGCGACCGAATAGGCTTTCGCCCCATCGACATGGCCAAACATGAAATGTGGGGCTTGAGACACCTCTTCCGCTGATGGTCTGGCAGTAATAACCTGCAAATCAGAATAAACCTGCATGGAATCCGTATTCAGGATCACGGCATCATTTTCTTGAGCCGCGCGGATGGAAAGCCCGGTCTTGCCGCTTGCCGTTGGTCCGGCTATCAACAATACATCTTCGTCAAACACCATGAACGGCTTCTCCATGAACCTGATTGCAACACTGATCGCAAATCCAGACTCACAAGACCTGTCGCCCGAACTGGCCGAAATGGCAAGGGCTGCTACAGGTGCAATCAGCATAAACTGGCTTGGTGAAGGCGTTGCGTGTGATTTTCCGCTTGGTGAAGGCGCCAGCGAACGCATGTGCGGCAATGCGCTCAGGTCATTGCTCGAGGACAAGCCTGTTGATTGGGCAATTCAGCCCGTTGCCAACCGCCGCAAGAAAGCGCTGATTGCTGACATGGATTCTACCATGATCGATCAGGAATGCATCGATGAACTGGCCGCAGAAATCGGCATTAAAGATCATGTGGCGGCCATCACCGCAAAGGCCATGAACGGCGAAATCGAATTTGAAGCTGCAGTTGATGAACGCGTTGCTCTTTTGAAAGGCCTATCTGCCGACATCGCTGACAAAATCATCGCAGAACGCATAACGCTTGCATCCGGCGGCAGAGAGCTTGTGCAGACTATGCGTGCCAATGGTGCTTACACAGCTCTTGTGTCGGGCGGCTTCACAACCTTCACGTCCAAAATCGCTGCCATGCTCGGATTTGACGAGAACCGCGCAAACGTTTTGGAAGAAGAAGGTGGGAAACTGACCGGCACGGTTCACAAGCCGGTTTTGGGCGCCGAGGCAAAGGTTGAAGCACTCAAGGACATTGCTGAGATGCAAGGCATTTCATCAGAGGATTTTATTGCAGTCGGCGATGGTGCCAATGACCTACCCATGTTGAAGATTGCGGGAACCGGCGTCGCTCTTCATGCAAAGCCCGCGGTAGCAGCAGAAGCAAGCATCAAGATTGACCACGGTGACCTTACCGCCCTGCTCTATCTCCAAGGCTATAAAAAAGAAGCATTTTCAGATGGGTGAATTTCATCTGAAAACCGAACGTCTGATCATTCGCAACTGGCAAGACGGCGATCGCGAACTGATGCATCTGGTCAATTCCGATGAACAGGTGATGGAATTTTTTCCGGCGCGCAGGAATCGCGAAGAGTCTGATGCCACATTAGACCGAATTCGAGATAGCATTAACGAGAAAGGATATGGATTTACCCCGATTGCATTGAAAGACTCCAATGAACCAATCGGTTTTTGCGGGTTGGCAGATGCAACTGCAGAAAGCCCGGAATTTGAAGGATTAATCGAAATCGGTTGGCGGCTTGCTCCGCAATTCTGGCGCCAGGGCTATGTGACTGAAGCTGCAAAGCGGCTTCTGCAATTTGGGTTTGACGACATGGCCTTGAATGAAATCGTGTCCTTCGCAGTTCACACCAATCACCGTTCGACAGCAGTGATGGAACGCATCGGAATGAAGCATGACCCCGCGCGTGATTTCGATCATCCCGGAGTCCCGGATACCCACCCTCATCTGAAACGACATGTTGTTTACGCTGTGGGTTGTGACAAATGATCGGAGACGATTTTTGCCTGTATTCCAAACACTTCCAGCTGCGCAAGCCCAGTATAGAGGACATCCCACATATATTCACAGCGACCAGGGTCAAGGGCTTTAACGACGGAATGGCGTGGGATCCTCCTGAATCAATGTCGGATCTTGAGGAGCCGTTATTGAGAAATCTGCAGGGTTGGAAAAATGGCACCAACTACACGTTTACAATCGAGGAAAAGACTACTGAAACGTTTTTGGGGAGAATCTCGATACGCCATGAAGAAGGCCAAGTATACGACATCGGATTCTGGACACATCCGGAGCATCAGCGAAAAGGAATAATGACAGAAGTTGTTGCAGAGGTAATCAATTTCGGTTTTGACAATTTAGACGCGGAAACCATTTATGCTGGGCATGCCGTTTGGAATATCGCCAGCAAAAAGGTGTTAGAGAAAAACGGATTTGCCTTTGTTGACATCCAGAAAAATGGTTTTGAGTAGGATGGAGCTGCAGTTTCAATCAAATTGTATTGTTTGGCAAAAAACGATTGGGCAAACCGGATTACATAGAAACAAACCACACCCGGTTGGAAAATAAAAAAAAGCGCCCTAAGGCGCTTTTTCGTTTTGTGGTTGGTTTTTGTTTTTATTCAATACGCACTACAACAAAGCGGATATCACCAGTTGCTGAAGATACCATCAGAAGTGCGTTCTTGCGCCCTTCCTCTTTAAGTTTTGCTACCTGTTCTTCAGCTTCTTCAAGGGTTTCCACAGGCTCCTGGCCAATTTGAACAATCACTTCACCAGCCTGAATACCCTTGTCCTGCGCTGCTGAGCCCGCTTCAACCTCATTGATGAACAAGCCCTTTGTGTCCTCACCGATCTTTGCGTCTTCACGGGTTTCGTCGGTGATTTCTGAAAGCGTCAGCCCAAGAAGTGGCTTGGTGACAGGTTCATCTTCCTGCTCTTCATTACCGGTAGTCAGCGATGCGTTTTTCTTTTCACCGTCTTCCAGACGGCCAAGTTTCACGCCAACCGTTTGCTCTTTGCCTTTGCGCCACACAACCACGTCGACTTCCTTGTCGACAGCGGTTTCAGCAACAATGATCGGCAGGTCACGCATTTCGGCAACATCCTGACCATCGAAAGTCAGAATAACGTCACCGGATTTCAGACCACTCTTTTCGGCTGGACCATCCTTGACGACACCACTCACAAGTGCGCCTGATGCCCTCGATAGACCAAGGCTTTCAGCGATTTCATCGGTCACGGTCTGGATTTGCACACCCAGCCAGCCGCGGCGGGTCTCGCCAAATTCAACCAATTGGTCGATCACCCGGGTCGCGAGATTTGATGGAATTGAGAAACCAATACCAATCGATCCGCCAGATGGAGAGATGATCGCGGTGTTGATGCCAACAACTTCGCCATTCATGTTGAACAGTGGACCACCAGAATTACCTCGGTTGATTGCAGCATCCGTTTGAATGAAATTATCATAAGGCCCGGAAGAAATATCGCGTTCAACCGCAGATACGATGCCCAGGCTGACCGAACCACCAAGACCAAACGGGTTACCGATCGCCATCACCCAATCGCCGATACGCGCCTTGCCGGAATCACCAAATGGAACTGCGTTCAGCTTGCCTTCCGGCTCGACTTTCAAAACAGCAATGTCTGTTTTTGGATCGGTACCCACCAATTCCGCGACTAGTTTACTGCCATCAGAGAAATTAACGGTGATTTCATCAGCATCTGCAATCACGTGATTATTGGTGATGATGATACCCTTCTCATCAATCACAAAGCCTGAACCAAGCGAATTTCTGGTTCTGGGACTGTTGTTTTCACCTTCGGGCCCTTGCGGGAACAGGTCATTGAAAAAGTCCTGGAATGGAGAACCTTCCGGCACACGCGGGATCGGAATATTGCGGCGAGTATTATTCTCCACTTTCTGGGATGTGGAAATGTTCACAACCGCAGACATCAACCCTTCCGCCAAATCAGCGACCGAAACCGGGCCTTGAGCATAGGCTTGTGTGTTGGGTGCAATCGCTGGCTGCGCCGCGACGATGGAAACCGCTAACCCTGCCGCCGCTGCAAGCTTCGTTACGCCCTTAATTGAAGTGAAAAAACTCATTCGCTGAAAGCCTCCGATATATGATGGCAAACCCATCTTTCTTTCACATATACCGCATCAAGACGCGGCTGATAACCGATCATATCCAAAACTCACGCAGGATTGTATTCGCGTGTACTCTGGTATTTCTTGTTTCTAGATACGAGTGAAATATGACCAATTGTTGCAAAAAACAATTTTCTACCCTTTGACCAGCCAGACAATGAAAACGCCCAGCCCTACGGCAAACAGACCGCAGGTCCTGAGCGTTTGGTCAGGCATTCTCGCCATTTCATTGACCATATTGCGCATCGCATTTGGAAAGACGGCATACACCAGCCCTTCAATCACAAACACCAAGCCAATCGCGACAACAAGTTCACTCATGTGCAGGTCAAGCGCGCGCCCTTATTGGCCCGCACCTGCAGCCGCACCAGAACCATTCGGATTCTGGAAATAACGGAAGAAGTCAGAATTTGGCGACAAAACCATGGTGGTACCACTCTCCTGCAATGCCTGACTGTAGGCCGTCATCGAGCGATAGAATTCAAAGAATTCTGGGTCACGACCGAAAGCATCCGCAAAGATTGCATTACGCTCGCCCTCTCCCTCACCGCGGAGAATTTCGCCATCACGTTGGGCTGCAGCCTTGATCTCGACCACCTGACGATCCGCACGAGCACGAATACGACGTGCTGCTTCCTGACCACGGGCACGCAGTCTTTCAGCTTCTGCCAACCGTTCCGATCGCATCCTGGCAAACGTTTGATCAGAGACTTCAGCGGTTAGATCTGTTCGACGAATACGCACATCTTCGATCTCCAAACCAAGTGATGTCGCATCAGGACGCAACTGGTCACGGACTTCGCGCATCATGGCCAAACGTTCTTCAGAAAGCGCCGCTTCGAAGCCTCTGAGACCGTAAACACGGCGCAATGCAGCATCGAGACGTGTCCGCAGACGCTGCTCGGCAAGTGTCAGATTACCTGATACCTGCTGACGGAACTTGGTACCATCAGCAACACGATAAGTAAGGAACGCGTCCACCTCATAAAATTTACCGCCTGAAACCTGAACACGAATATCTTCAAGATCAAACCGCAACAAACGGTCTTCAATGATTTGCACCGTGTCCAAACCAAAAGCGGCGAATGGAGCCTTAAAGTAAAGGCCCGGCTCCGTTTCCACGCGCTGGATTTCTCCGAACCGTAGAACAATCGCCTGGTCTCGCTCGTTTACCACAAACAGTGAGTTGTAAATCAGGTAAGCGACTACCGCCACAATGGCGAAGATAAATGGCATACGATTAGACATTATTGCGCTCCCTGATTTTGTCTTGCGCGATTATTGATTTCGGGCAGCGGCAGATATGGAACCACGCCCTGTCCGTTTCCTTGTTCAACAATCACCTTGTTTGAGTCACCCAGAACCTTTTCCATGGTTTCAAGGAACAAGCGCTTGCGGGTCACATCTGGCGCTTTCGCGTATTCGTCATAAACTGATATAAAGCGCTGAGCTTCACCCTTCGCCTCTTCAACCACACGGTTCTTGTAGGCTGCAGCATCTTCGAGAATTTGCGCAGCTTCACCACGAGCAGCACCCAATATGCGGTTGGAGTACTGATTGGCTTCCTCGATGAACTGGTCTTCGTTTTGTTCAGCACGCTGAACTTCGTCAAATGCATCTGCCACTTCACCCGGAGGCGGCGCCACATCCTCAATGTTGACGGCGTTGATATTCAAACCAGCACCATAGCTATCAAGCGTTGTCTGAGTGATTTGACGAACTTCGTCTGCAATACCGGCCCGATCATCGCGGAAAATATCCTGGGCAGGCCGTTTGCCAACCACCTCACGCATCGCACTTTCCGCGACCTGACGAACCATTCCTTCTGGCTCTTTTACGTTGAAGAGATAATCGTTCGGAGATGTCACCTGATAAAGAACCGAGAATGCCACATCCACAATGTTCTGGTCACCGGAAAGCATCATGCCGGCTGTATTGGATGTGCGGCCTGTTGAACCAATGTTGATCTGATTCTCTGCAGTGTTCGCCACTTCATAGGTTTCAATCGGCCAAAGATGGAAATGCAGACCCGCAGTCGAAACTTCTTGCTTTGGCTTACCAAAACGCAACTCTACGCCAAGCTCATCTTCCTGAATGGTATAGAAAGCTTGTGTTAGGTAGAGACCGATCAACACAACTGTGCCTATGCCAATTGTCAGAGGATTAAGACCTCCACCACCGGGCATGGCTTTTCTCAGCTGGTCCTGGCCTTTGCGGATAATATCTTCGAGATCCGGTGGCTGTTGTCCACCTCCACCGCCACCACCGTTTGGTGGGCGGTTTCCTCCGCCATTGCCCCAAGGGCCGCCACCGCCGCCATTGTTGCCATTATTTCCGCCGCCGCCCCAAGGGCCGCCGCCTCCACCACTTTGATTACTCCAGGGCATTTATTGTCCTTGCGTTAAAAGGAAGAATTTCTTCTCCACGTTATAGGTATGGAAGCCTTCGCTTTCAATGACTGACGCGTCCTTATGTCCAAGAGCGTTAAGACCGCCAGAAATGACTACTTTTTTCGATTTGTTTCAGCACTTTATCTGATTTACCTGAATCAGGCACTCACCCGCTCATAGACCACATACAGCGTTTCAGCGCTATCCTTTTCGCCGCGTGGCACTTCTTCACGCTCAATTGGGGTCCATTCGGCTTCCAGAATGTCTGGAAATCGTGTGTCACCCTCGGGTTCTGCCATGACATGGGTAACATACAGTTTGGAGGCATGGGAAAGCGTTTCTGCATATATCTGCCCACCACCAATCACGCAGATTTCATCTGCATGATTTTCTTGCGCCCAACCTTCTGCAAGAAACAAAGCTGCATCAATACTTTGTGCGTGAACGGTATCATCAGCAACAAATTCAGACCGCGAAACAACAATGTTCAATCGACCGGGAAGTGCTTTGCCAATACTTTCAAAGGTTTTACGCCCCATGATGATCGGTTTACCCATCGTATCCCGTTTGAATCGCTTGAGATCAGTCGAAAGATGCCAAGGCATCCCTCCCTCCTTGCCGATGACACCGTTTTTTGCAACGGCAACTACGAGCGCTACGGGGATTCTGGTGCTCATACAGCCACCGGAGCTTTGATGTGTCCGTGAGCCTCATATCCAATCAGCTCAAAATCCTCGAACTTAAATTCAAACAGATCTTTCACATCCGGGTTGACCCGCATGGATGGCAAGTCAAGCGGTTCACGCGAAAGCTGTAATTTCGCCTGATCAAAATGATTGTGATAAAGATGGGCATCACCGAATGTGTGCACAAAATCCCCTGCTTCCAGATCACAGACCTGCGCCAGCATAATGGTAAGCAGCGCATAAGAAGCGATGTTAAACGGCACCCCGAGAAATATATCAGCCGAACGTTGGTAGAGCTGACAGGACAATTTGCCATCCGCCACATAAAATTGGAACAGGCAATGACAGGGAGGTAGCGCCATCTCATCGACAAGTGCCGGATTCCAGGCACTCACGATATGCCGGCGGGAATTCGGATTATTTTTTAAAGAATCTACCAGTTTTGAAATCTGATCGACCGAGCCGCCTGCAGGATCCGGCCACGATCGCCATTGGTAGCCATAGACAGGCCCAAGATCACCGCTTTCATCGGCCCATTCATCCCAAATAGAAACACCATTATCTTTTAACCATTTGATATTGGTATCCCCTCTCAGAAACCACAAGAGCTCAATAATGAT
>JASJDO010000061.1 GCA_030065115.1 Rhizobiaceae bacterium
AACAGGTGTTTTATATCGGCACGAATGACACCAATGACCTGACCGAATTGCGGCGGCATATTCTTTCAGAATTTAATCATCTGCCTGTATCAGCTGAATACATGCATCGTGAGATTTACGATATTTCGCGAGACTATGGCAAAGATACGTTGATGGCGATCAACTACCTTGGGACGGATTTTCTACCCAGGCTTTTTGCCATGAAGGGTACAGTGGATGCCTGGTGCTCCAAGCTCGCTTTTGTCCCGTCCAATTTGAGTGATCGGGTGATGCAGTTTGCATCAAAATTGTGGCCAAGTTTGTTGCCTAATCGCATGAACGAGTTTCGAGATGCATACGAACATCATCTTATTCTGAAAATGTCGAATGAGGGTATCGAAGAGGCAAAGGCGTTTCTGAGCGACTTCTTTTCTGCTCGTGAAGGGGCCTTTTTTGAATGTGATCCGACGGAATCCAAACTCGCCCTTTTGCATCGATTTGCGGCAGCTGGTGCTGCAATCCGCTATCAGGCAATTCATCACAACGAGGTCGAGGATATTCTGGCCCTCGATATTGCGCTACGCCGCAATGATCGAGAATGGTTCGAGACGCTGCCTGCTGAACTTGAAGAGCAAATCGTACACAAGCTCTACTATGGGCATTTCATGTGCCATGTGTTTCATCAGGACTACATTGTGAAAAAGGGCTGTGATCCGAAAAAACTGAAAGCGCAGATGCTCGCGATTCTGGACGATCGTGGTGGTGAATATCCTGCAGAACACAATGTGGGCCATTTGTACGAAGCGAAGGAAGGACTTGCTTCTTTCTACAAAAAGCTGGACCCTACCAATTCCATGAATCCGGGAATCGGAAAACAGTCCAAGCTTAAGAACCATGCCAGATCACAACCAGTCTCCTGATTTCAGCGGATTTAACACCTTTGCAAGCGATCCAATGCTGGATTTGCTTACTCTTACACTTCCCCAGCAGGTTCGTGGCGATTTGCACAAGATGGGGCAATGGGCAGGCAATGCTGATACACTGAAGCTGGGAAAACTGGCTAACGAAAATCCTCCCGTCCTTCACACGCATAATGCCAAAGGCGACCGAATTGATGAAGTGGAGTTTCATCCTGCTTGGCATGCACTGATGCGCAGAGGCGTTGAGAACGGTTTGCATAGTTCTTTGTGGGGAAATGCGCCTGCTGAGCGTGGTGTTAGAAATCTCACCCGTGCTGCCCGGTTCTATCTGACAACCGGCGTTGAGGCAGGACATCTTTGTCCGCTGACCATGACCAGCGCCAGTGTTGCAGCAATGAGCGCCAACGAATCATTGCTCAATGAATGGCTGCCAAAAATCCTGTCTGGCAAGTATGATTCCACCAACCGCGCCATGGATCAGAAACAGGGCGTTCTGATTGGCATGGGTATGACTGAACGGCAGGGCGGCTCGGATGTTCGCAGCAATACGACAACTGCTGAACCGCAGGGCAATGGCATTTGGGAACTAAACGGAGCGAAGTGGTTTTTTTCTGCCCCCATGTGTGATGCTTTTCTGGTGCTGGCCCAAATGCCGGAAGGACTGGGCTGTTTTCTCATTCCTAGATTGCTGGAGCATGGCCGTTCCAACGGCATTCATCTGCAGCGGTTGAAGGACAAGCTTGGGAACCGTTCCAATGCGTCAAGCGAGGTAGAATTTCATTCAAGCCTGGGAATTCTCGTAGGTGATCCGGGACGCGGTATTTCTGCGATCATGGAAATGGTCAATTTTACCCGACTTGATTGCGCCGTTGGTTCTGCCGGATTGATGCGGGCAAGTCTGTCTGAGGCCGTTCACCATTGCAGGCACCGTACAGCTTTTGGCAAAAAGCTGGTTGATCAACCGATCATGGAACGGGTTCTGGCCGATATGGCGCTTGATGTGGCAGCGGCAACAGCATTGTCGTTCCGACTGGCAACTGCTTACGACAGGGCATCGGCAAATCCTGCAGAAGCAGCGTATGCACGTTTGATGACACCGGTTATCAAGTATTGGGTCTGCAAGCTTGCACCTCAATTGACCTATGAAGCGATGGAATGTCTTGGCGGCAACGGGTATGTCGAAACTGGTAATTTGGCGAGACGTTATCGTGAGGCACCCTTGAACGCGATCTGGGAAGGGGCGGGGAACGTTATGTGTCTTGACGTGCTTCGTGTCGCAAACAAGACCCCTGAACTTATTGATTCAGTCCTGATCGGTTTGCAAGCGGACATGGGACAGGAAAACGCCGCGACTTTTGTTGATGTAATCCGGTCCGCGGCTGACATGAGCAGCGCAGACCCAGGAGGGGCCCGCATACTTGTCGAACAATTGGCACTGACGGCAGCTGCAGCGGAGCTTAACCGGCTTGGGGCAGGGGTCACTGCGAAAGCATTCACAGACACAAGATTGGGCGGTTTGTGGCGCAGCACTTACGGTATGCTGGACAACCGATACAACGCAAAAGCGATCCTGGAAAAGGAACACCCGCCATTGTCATAGACTTGGCAGGCGTGTGGATAAGTCGCCCGCGTTAACCTTAACAAATGGTTTACATTGTTTGCCGCAGTTTAACGGTGCATTGTTTCCTCACTAAGAGGAGCAAGCATGCGCATTGTCATAATTCTATGGATGATACCACTCGTTCTGTTCTGGGGATGGTACTTCCTCAGTGCAAATGACATGCATTTCGGATACTTCTTCCTGACGCGCGGCTTCCATGATCATCTGTTTGAAATTTATGGTAAAATACTCTTCTTGCCCCCCGAGGATGTGCCTGTTGCCTTGGCATGGATATTTTTCATCGATACATTGATTGTGTTTTTCGGTGTGGCGGCCGTTCGCTGGTACAAACTCTGGCTTCCGCAAACCTACGCATTCCTGAAAGGTCTGGTCACCGGAAAGAAACCGACTGTGTCAGAGAAAGATGCTCAAGACATGCCGGAGAAGCACACATTATCCTCTACGCCTGATTTAATCGGTCCAATGCAGCCTGCAGAATAACCGCGGCTGCAACAGCATCGATTTTCTGGTTCCTTTTCTTTCGTGACATATCCGCTTCCAACATCGCCTGCTCAGCTGCATAGGTGGACAAGCGCTCATCCTGAAACAAAATTGGCAGCTCCGTAAGTTTGCCGAGGTTCCGAGCAAATGCCCGGGTGGATTGTGCTCTTGGCCCTTCAGTCCCATCCATATTCAATGGCAGACCGAGTATGATGGCGAATACGTTTTCTGCATCTACCATTTTCAAAATTGCGTTAGCGTCCTTGGTGAACTTGGAACGGATCAATGTCTCTCTTGCTGTCGCAATGGTGAGGCCAATATCGGAGAAAGCGATGCCGATCGTCTTGGTCCCAAGGTCCAGACACATGAGCTTTTGATTTCGATTTTTGGCGTCCGCGAGGGTTGAAAGTTGACTGACTGCTTCCTGCATCCTTTTTATATCGCAGTGAAACGTTATGTTGTCGATAGCAATTGTTTCGGGAGACTGTGATGAAACTGACTTGGTACGGGCATTCGGCATATAAAGTGCAATTCGGCAATGCGGTTGTGATGATTGATCCGTTTCTGGATGGTAATCCGTCTTGGGATGGTGGATGGGAGGAACCATCAAAGGACTGTACACACGTTCTGCTGACTCACGGCCATGATGACCATCTTGGAAATGCCTACGATATTTGCAAAGCCACCAATGCGTTGCTGGTCGCGAATTTTGAAATTTGCATGCATGCTGTGGGGCAAGGTATTTCCGACCAGAAAATCAACCCTGCTAATCCGGGCGGTACTGTTAGGTGCGGCGGTTTCACGACAAGTTTTGTTCAGGCGGTGCATTCTTCATCCACACAGACAGGCAAAGGAGAAAACCTCTATCTCGGTGCAGCGTGCGGGCTGATTTTGAAAGCAGAAGGCGAGAAATCACTGTATCATATGGGCGATACTGACATCTTTGGCGATATGGCCTTGATTCAGGAGCTGCATGAGCCGTCTGTTGGTCTGGTTCCGATTGGCGATCGGTTCACCATGGGGGCAAGCGAGGCAGCGCTTGCCTGTACCCGCTTTTTCGATTTCGAGACCATAATTCCATGCCACTATGGATCGTTTCCGGTCATTGATCCGAATGCTGAAAAATTTATCGAGGCGGTGGGTGACGACGCCGGTACTGTTAAGGTGATGCAGGTTGGCGAAACCATAGAGATTTAACTGCGCTTTACAGTTGAAACGTCGGACCTTGAAGTTTATAGGCTACCCTTAGTGAATTTCCCAAACAGGATGCTCTTTCATGACAGTTGATCTGGAAACCGTGAAACGCGTTGCAAAGCTCTCTCGAATTGCGCTGGATGACGCCCGTGCGGAAAAAATGCAGGGTGATCTCAATGGTATTCTGGGCTTTGTCGAACAGTTGAATGAAGTTGATGTTGAGGGCGTGGAGCCTATGACTTCAGTGGTGCAGATGGAGATGCGTAAGCGCGCAGATAAAGTGACCGATGGTGACAAGGCGGACGATGTGACTGCGAATGCTCCTGCTAGCGAAGATCATTTCTTCATGGTCCCCAAGGTAATCGAATAGTGTCTCTCCGGTTTTCGCTCGTAATAACTGCATTTTTCGCGCATGTTTCATTTGCGTATTCTGAAAACGTGCCCGGTTTTCTGGAGGGAAAGTTGTATTCAACAGATGTCGCCCAATGTGGGGATATAGTTGATACCGATGGCAATGCCTTGCAACTTTCCGGTGAGGGTATTTTTACAGAAGAATTCAGCTGCCAATTTGTGGGTTTCAAGACCGATGCAGACAAAGATACAGGTCGTATATTCGGTGTTGTCGCAACAGCAAGCTGCAGTGACGATAGCGGCATTTCCCGACCGGATTTGATTTCGATGTCACCTTATGAAGAAGGTGGTCAGGTGATTGTTCAATCACAGAATGAATACCTGCTTGGCGAAACAGAAATCATTGTTGCTCAACAACTTGAAAAGCCCTTTCCGGAAAAGAATTCTTACGCCTGGGTCTCAAATACCTACAATCTATGCAAATGATTTGCACAAACCGTAACGCATTGAAAAAGTATACAAATGTCTGAATTAACTAACCTGACGATTGCAGAAGCCCGCGAAAAACTTCTGGCGAAAGAAATCACCGCTGTTGAACTCACCGACAGCTATTTGAAAGCCATTGATGCCGCGAATGAAACATTCAATGCTTATGTGGAGGTAACGCCGGACAATGCCCGCAAATGGGCAGCGATCTCTGATGAGAAAATCGCAAAGGGAGAAGCCGGTGATCTGGAAGGTGTTCCGGTTGGTATCAAGGATCTGTTCGGGACTGAAGGCGTTCACACACAGGCCTGCTCTCACATTCTCGACGGTTTCAAACCGCGTTATGAGTCAACGGTCACACAGAACATGTGGGATGATGGCGCTGTAATGTTGGGTAAGCTCAACATGGATGAGTTCGCCATGGGCTCTTCCAACGAAACATCCTATTATGGCGCTGTAAAAAACCCCTGGAAAGCAGAAGGCGATGATACCGCACTTGTGCCCGGTGGTTCGTCTGGCGGGTCAGCGGCTGCGGTTGCGGCGCATCTATGTGCGGGTGCAACGGCCACTGATACTGGCGGTTCGATCCGTCAACCTGCTGCCTTCACTGGTACGGTTGGCATCAAGCCTACATATGGCCGTTGTTCACGATGGGGTATTGTCGCATTTGCGTCTTCACTGGATCAGGCGGGGCCGATCGCTCGTGATGTTCGCGATGCTGCGATCCTGCTAAAATCCATGGCGAGTGTTGATCCCAAAGATACGACTTCTGTTGATTTGCCTGTGCCGGATTATGAAACCGCAATCGGTAAATCTGTGAAGGGAATGAAAATCGGTATTCCTAAAGAATACCGTGTCGATGGCATGCCTGCAGAAATTGAAGCGCTCTGGCAGCAGGGCATCGAGTGGTACAAATCGGCTGGTGCAGAGATTGTTGATATCTCTTTGCCGCACACCAAGTATGCGCTGCCTGCCTATTACATTGTTGCACCGGCTGAAGCCTCTTCAAACCTCGCACGCTATGATGGTGTGAAATATGGCTTACGGATGACGGGTGACGATATTACCGACATGTATGAAAAAACCCGTTCGGAAGGGTTTGGCGACGAAGTCCAGCGCCGCATCATGATTGGCACATACGTGCTGTCCTCAGGCTATTATGATGCCTATTACCTGCGCGCGCAGAAGGTGAGAACCCTCATCAAACGCGATTTTGAGGACGTCTTTAATGCTGGCGTTGATGCAATCCTTACGCCTTCAACACCATCTTCCGCTTTTGCGATTGGTGACACGGAGATGGCTTCTGATCCAATCAAGATGTATCTGCAGGATATCTTTACGGTTGCAGTGAACATGGCTGGCCTTCCGGGCATTTCAGTTCCCGCGGGACTGGATGGCAAAGGATTACCCCTGGGCCTTCAATTGATCGGAAAGCCGTTTGAAGAGGAAACGCTTTTTCAGGCATCTCAGGTGATCGAAGATGCTGCTGGTCGGTTTACACCAAGCAAATGGTGGTAGATAAAAGAGCCTGAACCAATGGTGGGCTCTGTTCATGGCTGAAATATTTGACGTTATTATTGTAGGCGCTGGACCTGCAGGTCTTTCTTGTGCGGCTACATTGCAGTGTGCGGGCTTAACAGTTCAGGTGCTGGAACGCGCAGGTGCAGTGGGTGAATCGTGGCGCAACCATTATGATCGGCTTCACTTGCATACTAGCAAGAAGCGATCTGGTCTCCCAATGAAAGAGATGCCGGAAGATTATCCGCGCTACCCATCAAGGGCTCAGGTTGTAGAGTTTCTCGAAGATTATGCTTCCGGATTTGAGATACAGCCGATTTTCAATGCTGACGTAAAGTCGATTACTCGCGATGGTAACGATTGGAAGATCAAGTTTGGCCGTAAATCACTGAAGGCCAAATCCGTGATCGTTGCAGCCGGCAATGCCATTCGCCCAAAACGTCCAGAGTGGCCTGGAATGGATGATTTTAAAGGCGAGATTGTCCATAGCCAAAATTACAAAAATCCGAAGCCTTACAAGGGGCGGAAAACACTTGTGGTTGGATTTGGCAATTCGGGTGGAGAAATTGCGCTCGATCTCGCAGAGCATAAGGTGGAATGCGGATTATGCGTGCGGGGAGCGGTGAACATTATCCCACGGGAATTATTCGGTGTGCCGATACAGGAACTCGGATTCCTGCAAAAGATATTTCCCTATCGTGTGGTCGATGCGATTAACAGGCCGGTTTTGGCGAGCGTGATTGGTTCTTATGCAAAGTTGGGGTTGAGAAAGGCTCCCAAAGGTCCGTTGGCGATGATTGTGGAGGACAAGCGCATTCCATTGATTGATATCGGAACGCTGGATGCAGTTCGCCGTGGTGAGATTACGGTTCATCCTGCGATAAAGCGTTTTGTCAAAGATGGTGTCGAGTTTGAGAACGGTGAGACGGTCAATTATGAACGCGTTATTCTGGCAACCGGATATCAAACTGATTTGAGGGATATGCTGCCAGAAGTTTCCGCTGGTGTGTTGGATGGCCAAGGTGCACCGATTGCAAGCGGTGTAGCGACTTCGGAAAACGGTCTGTACTTCTGCGGATACAGCGTGACACCCAGTGGTTTACTGTTCACAATCAAGAATGAAGCAGAAAACCTGGCCACGCTGATATCTGGAAAAGATACCTAATCTTCAAAGCATTGTGGTGTTTTCAGTCGCGCTAGCGCTGTGTATTGCCTTTTAATTGGCGCATTGATTGATAACTTTTTCCACGGCTGCAGAAGTCACATCCATTTGTCTCGTAGACATGTTGTGATCTGATTTGACCTTCTGGACACGTTTTTGCCATTCGCTTTCGTATTCGGGCTTGTAGCCGACGCTTGCGTACCATGAATCTATGTAATCAAGTTCATGTGCTGCCTGACGAAATTGGGCATCAACATTATCGGATATTCCGCGTGTTATGCATCCACAACCCTGGTTTCCGGTCGTTCCATCAAAGGATATGTTTGCTGCCTGCAACCCTTTTT
Organism: Rhizobiaceae bacterium; assembly: GCA_030065115.1. Classification (GTDB taxonomy): domain Bacteria; phylum Pseudomonadota; class Alphaproteobacteria; order Rhizobiales; family Rhizobiaceae; genus JAALLB01. The sequence goes on from JASJDO010000061.1 coordinate 8,056, forward strand.
GACACAACCTGAAACCAGTAAGTTCCTGCTCGGTAAAATCGTATTTTGTCAGAACGGCCTTTTCATCAACACTGTCTGTGTATGAATTATATCCTGCAATTCCAACGCCGATTGCAGCTGCACCGATCCAAGTGAATATTTTTGACATTGTTTTCCCCTGATTGCTTTAACGCCGGAGAATACATGGTTTTCATTTTTTAAAATTTAACAGAATAATTTTTGGATATTGTTGGTAAATAATTCCTGATTTCTGTTTTTATCTGAGACGCAGAGTATTTCAATTCATTCTGGAAGTTAGATTTAATTCGTAGAGAAATTGTATTTGTGAGTATTGCGTTCAGGTGAATGGTTGAGCGAATTATTGAGATGCTGCTTAGCTTTATTTCTGATAAGAAATTTTCTCGCTGCCAAATCTGGAGCATGTGTTTGTTTTTGAACGAGCCAGACTTGGGGACGCGAGTTGATCTGAGGAGAAAAGAATTTGCGAATTTTAAAATGGTTGGGTGGAATTGTGCTGGCGTTGGTTTTGATTGGGGCGGTTTTAGCATTTTTCAATTGGGAGAAGCTGGTTCGCCTCAATACGGTCAATACACTTTTCTCTGAAGAGCTGATTGTCTCCAACTTCTCCAGCATGGATAAAGCATTCTTCCATGTTCCGGTACCCGCTGAGGGGGAAGTTGAAGCTTGGGAAGAAGAGCCAAAAACGCTGCCGACTTCGTTTGAAAGCGCCATCGGCACCAAAGACATGAAGCAATGGCTGGAGGAAACACAAACGACCTCTCTGCTGGTTCTTCAGGACGGAAAGATTGCCTTTGAAGAATACTATCTGGGTACAGGCCCGGACGACCTCCGGGTATCCTGGTCGGTAGCCAAATCGTTTCTGTCAGCTGCTTTTGGCATTGCGGTCAATGAGGGGCTGATTGATCTGGAGGCACCGGTTGATTCCTATGTTTCAGATTTCAAAGGCAGCGCTTATGAGGGCGTGAGCGTGCGCGATGTGCTCACCATGTCCAGTGGCGTCACGTTTAATGAGGACTATCTCGACTTCTGGTCTGACATCAACAAAATGGGCCGTGTTCTCGCGCTGGGTGGTTCCATGGACGATTTCGCAAGCGGACTGACAGAGCGAACGAGGGAAGCAGGCAAGGTCCGCCAATATGTATCAATAGATACCCATGTATTAGCGATGGTATTGCGGGCTGCGACGGGTCAGACTTTACCACAATATGTTGCTGAAAAAATTATCTCGCCCATCGGCTTTGAAAAGCAGCCATTCTATTTGTCCGACAGTGAAGAAAACGCCTTTGCTCTGGGCGGTTTGAATGTCACCACGCGTGATTATGCAAGATTTGGTCAAGTATTTCTCGACAATGGCAAATGGCAGGGCAAGCAAATCCTGCCTGCCGGCTGGGTGGTTTCGAGTACGCTTGAGCAAGCAAACCGACCGGAAACGGAAGATGGTTTTGGCTACGGATATCAATGGTGGATACCAGATGGCTCAGTCGAGAATGGTGGAGATTATCAGGCGCGCGGCATTTATGGGCAATTCATTCACATAAACCCCAAAACAAGAACCGTTATTGTTCGCACAGCGGCAAATCGGAAGTTCCGGGAGGATCTGGGCGGAGGGCTAAATGCAAAGCACATTCATGTTGATATGTTCCGGGCAATTGCCAATCATATGGACAAACAATAGGGCGCGTTGTGAACATATCTGAAATAATCTGCGATAGTTTTCCAATTGCCGATCAGTCATTCGCCACATCCTGTCACGAAAAGCTCGATCGGGATGGCGTTCTTGTTTTACCCGACTTCATTCAGCCGAAGGCAATTGAGCGAATTAAGCAAGAAGGTGCTTCACGCATTGAGGAAGCATATTTTTGTGTGAACACGCATAATGTGTATCTGACACCGCCGGATGAGAACTTCTCAATTGATCATCCGAGAAACCGTGAGGTCATTTCTTCAAAGGGATTGATAGGCGATGATCAGGTGCCGGAAAGTTCACCTCTAAAGACCCTATACCGCGACAATGCATTTCAATCGTTCATTGCATCTGTTGTCGGTGAAGAGGTGCTTTATCCTTATGCTGATCCGCTATCGGCGGTTAACATTCATTATGCCAAAACCGGTCAGGAGTTGGGTTGGCATTTCGACAATTCCTCTTTCGCCATCACACTGCTGATCGACAAACCAATTGGAGGCGGTGAGTTTGAATATCTCAAGGATGTTCGCGATGCGGATGCGGGCGAGTACAACTTTGAGACCGTAGGCAAATTGCTGGATGGCGAGATTGATCCTGACCGCATCAGCATGGAGCCGGGTACGCTTGTTCTGTTCCGCGGCAGGAACTCCATCCATCGTGTTACACCTACTGAGGGTGAAAAGACCCGTATGCTGGCGGTCCTTGCGTATAATTCCGAACCCGGAATTGAACTGTCAAAAAGCGCCCGAATGACCTTTTATGGGCGTTTGGTGTAAGGTGTCATACTCATATTGGCTAAAATCAGATTTTCGTGCGGTTTCTGATTGATTTATCCGCAGTGCTGTTTAATTGATGTTTGAGAAAATGCCTGGAGCAAAGCTAGGCTCAGATATCTTTCGAGAAACAGAGAAATGACAGAAATCGTAGAAGCCCGCGAAACAGATCCAAAACGCCTGATCCCGGGTGCAAAGGATGACTGGGAAGTGATCATCGGCCTTGAGGTTCACGCTCAAGTTTCGTCCAACGCGAAACTTTTTTCCGGAGCATCAACCGAGTTCGGCGCAGAGCCCAACAGCAATGTGTCTCTTGTCGATGCGGCGATGCCAGGGATGTTGCCGGTGATCAACGAAGAATGTGTGGCGCAGGCAATTCGTACGGGTCTCGGCCTGAATGCTCAAATCAACCTGCGATCTGTCTTTGATCGTAAGAATTACTTCTATCCCGATCTGCCGCAAGGCTATCAGATTTCACAGTTCAAGGATCCAATTGTGGGTGAGGGAACCATTGTGATTTCTCTTGGACCTGACAAAAAGGGCAACTTTGAGGATATTGAGATTGGCATTGAGCGCCTGCACCTTGAACAGGACGCGGGCAAGTCGATGCACGACCAGCATCCGACCATGAGTTTTGTTGATCTGAATCGAACCGGTGTTGCGCTCATGGAGATTGTTTCCAAGCCAGACATTCGTTCCTCGGATGAGGCCAAGGCTTATGTGACCAAGCTGCGCACGATTTTGCGCTATCTCGGAACTTGTGACGGCAACATGTCTCAAGGGTCAATGCGAGCGGATGTAAATGTTTCGGTGCGTCGCCCCGGAGAACCATTTGGCACTCGCTGCGAAATCAAGAACATGAACTCGATCCGCTTCATTGGCCAAGCAATTGAGTATGAAGCACGTCGCCAAATTGCGATCTTGGAAGATGGCGGTGAGATTGACCAGGAAACACGGCTTTATGATCCGGAAAAAGGTGAAACCCGTTCAATGCGCTCGAAGGAAGATGCGCATGACTATCGCTATTTCCCGGATCCTGATCTTTTACCGCTTGAGTTCAGCCAAGCTTATGTTGATAGCCTGAAATCTGATTTGCCGGAATTGCCCGATGCGAAGAAGGCACGGTTGGTAAGTGAAAACGGCTTGTCTGCCTATAACGCGTCAATTCTGGTTTCTGACAAGGCGATTTCTGACTATTTTGAGAAAGTAGCCGATGGGCGAGATGCCAAGACTGCAGCCAACTGGGTGATCAACAACTTGCTAGGAAAGTTGAACGAAGTTGATAAGGAAATTGAAGACAGCCCGGTTTCGCCTGAACAGATTGGTGGTATCGTCGATTTGATCCAGGAAGGCACGATTTCGGGGCAGATTGGTAAGGACCTCTTTGAGATAATCTGGGACGAGGGAGGTGATCCTGCTCAAATTGTCGAAGAGCGTGGCATGAAACAGGTGACCGATACCGGTGCCATCGAAGCTGCGGTTGACGAAGTGATCTCTGCCAACCCGGATCAGGTTGAAAAAGCCAAAGTCAACCCAAAGCTCGCTGGCTGGTTTGTTGGTCAGGTGATGAAAGCTTCGGGCGGCAAGGCAAATCCGCAAGCTGTTCAGGCGCTTGTAAAAGAGAAACTCGGAGTGGAATAACCGCATGGTTCAAATTCGTGACATGATCACAGATGACGCCAAGGGTGTCAGCGATCTTTTAACCCAATCATGGCGCGCAACTTATGAACCGGTTCTGGGACTTGAAAAAGCAGCGGGCATTGCTGCAGTCATGTTCTCTGAGGAAAAGCAGGCTGAAGAGGCCGGAAACCCGGATATCACGACAATCGTTGCGATTTGTGAAGAGGGAAGCGTTTGCGGTGTTGCGATGACATCACTCGATACGAATGGCAAAGCCTGGATTGATCAGATACATGTCGCGCCTTCGCATTTCGGTACGGGTGTCGCCGATGATCTGATGCGGGCCGTGTTTGCCAAACATACAGGACTTCCATCGCTGTCTCTCAGCTTCATTAAAGGCAATGGCCGTGCGCAGGAATTCTATGAACGGCATGGGTTTCAAGTTGCATCAGAACTTCCCGATTGGGGATATATGAAAGGCATTCCTTCTGTGGTCATGACCAAGATTTTGCAACGGTCGTAATGGATGTTTTTTGTTCGTACCGCAATGGAGCAAGATTTGCCACGTGTACGGGAAATCCTCGTAGAAACCTGGCACGCAACCTATGATGATCTCTACGGTGTAGACAAGGTAACCGAGATCACCAATGACTGGCATTCACTTGAGAAGCTTGAGAACCGGCGTCATGTGCCGAATTCGGAGTTTCTGGTGGCAGATAATGGTGAGATCATCGGAGGGATGGCTTTCGCTACGCAGGAAGAGAAAACCATTCACCTTCACCAACTCTATGTGCATCCTGATTTTCACGGGGGAAAGACCGGGTTGCATCTGATGATTGAAATAGAAAACTCGTTCATTGATGCAGAGAAAATTTCTTTGGAAGTTGAAGAGAAGAACGAGAAAGCAATCGCTTTTTACAAGAAGTACGGATTTTCTGTTCGGGGTAAAACCGAGAATTGCGGTCAGTCAGGATCAGGCATTGAAGCATTGATCATGGAGAAGCTTATCGTATACGCCGAAGACTGATCAAAAAAAAGGCGCGTTGAACGCGCCTCTAATTCCTTGCCCAAAAATGGTCAGGTCTATTTAAAGACACTTCCCTTTTTGAAATGCTTGACCATCAGGTAATACAGCACTGGGCGGTATTTGTTACGGTTTGATTTTCCGTAGGTTTCGATACAGGCGGCAATGCCCTCATCGACCTTTGGCGTGTCTTTAACGCCCAATTTTTTAAGCACCCAATTTTTGCGAACGCGAGCCATCTCTTCCTTATCACCGGCAGACACCTTTTCTGCGTCCGGTTTGTAGATGGCTGGGCCGCACGCAATGGTTACTGCAGTAAGCAATTTCATGTCCGGCTTCATGCCGCATTTCTCTTCAATATCTTTCGCATATTTCGCGATCAGATCGTCTCTTTTCCCCATGGTTTCCCTCCTGAAGGAACTGGATAATTTCGGTTTTCCCGGCTCTTGATAAACAACGCCACGTAGCGGGTACGCGATTCTCTTATCGATTGTCGAATCGCTGCCAATTCTGCGTCTATCTCAAGCAGAAAGTTGGCTTGTTACTGATTGACGGAATTTGCCGAAATTTGGCTGCATAGAACAAGTCTGTTGCAATATCCATGAATTTTCGATGTGTTTTTGTAGCAATGCGCAGGATTCGTGTTACGCTTTTGCTGAATGGCATGTTTGACTGGGAGGAAGAAAGCGTGACAAATCCGAATACCAATGAGCTAAGTTTTAGAGATAGCGTCAATACACTTTTTGACCGGGCAGTGACGCATATGGATTTGTCTCCGGGACTGACTGAGAAAATCAGAGTGGTCAACTCAACCTATACTGTACGATTTGGCGTCAAGCTTCGTGGTGATATCAAGACTTTTACCGGCTACCGGTCTGTGCACTCCGAGCATGCAGAACCGGTAAAAGGGGGTATTCGCTATGCAGATAATGTCCACCAGGACGAGGTTGAGGCGCTGGCAGCGTTGATGACCTATAAATGCGCAATTGTTGAGGTACCGTTTGGCGGTTCAAAAGGGGGGCTTCGCATCAATCCACGAGAGTGGGAGCCAGAGGAGCTCGAACGAATTACCCGGCGTTTTGCATTTGAGCTAATCAAACGCGATCTTATTCATCCATCACAAAATGTTCCTGCGCCCGACATGGGAACCGGTGAGCGTGAAATGGCATGGATTGCTGACCAATACCACCGCATGAATACGACTGACATTGATGCGCGGGCCTGTGTTACCGGCAAGCCGCTTAATGCAGGAGGAATACGTGGCCGCGTGGAAGCAACGGGTAGGGGCGTTCAATATGCGATTAAAGACTTCTTCCGTTACTCCGATGATTTAAAGGTCGCCAGTCTTTCGGAAGGGCTTGGTGGCAAGCGAGTGATTGTCCAGGGGCTCGGGAATGTTGGATATCACGCATCCATGTTTCTTCAGGAAGAAGATGACTGCAAAATTACGGCAATCATCGAATACAACGGCTCTCTGCACAATGAAGACGGTATTGACGTCAAAAAAGCCAAGCAATTCATGATGGAGCACGGTTCATTCGAAGGATTCCCTGATGCTACATTTGTCGAGCATGGTTCAGCTCTATTGGAGCTTGAATGCGATATTCTCATCCCTGCGGCCCTGGAAGGTGTGATCAACCTCGAAAACGCTGACCGTATCAAGGCGCCTTTGATCATCGAAGCAGCAAACGGTCCGATTACAGCGGGTGCAGATGAGATCTTGCGAAACAAGGGCGTAGTGATCATTCCGGACATGTACGCGAATGCCGGTGGTGTCACCGTTTCTTATTTTGAGTGGGTGAAAAACCTCTCTCATATCCGTTTTGGCCGAATGCAACGGCGCGAAGAAGAAGCACGGCATCGGATGCTGATTGACGAGATTGAAACTGCGACCGGCAAGAAATTGTCAGACGCGTTCAAGGACAGATACATAAAGGGCGCCGATGAACTCTCGCTTGTGCGATCCGGCTTGGATGACACGATGCGGGGTGCTTATGGTTCCATGCGGGAAATGTGGCACCAGAAACGTGGCAAGCATCCGGATTTCGATCTACGAACCGCGGCTTACGTAATCTCTATTGGTCGCGTTGCTGATAGCTATCGGTCGTTGGGACTATAACAGTAACCAAAAACACCGCCCATCATGTGGACGGGCGGTGTCATCGTTTAGCTCGTCTCGTCACGCAAACGCGCAACATCACTGAGCAGTCCAGTCGTTCCGTTGTTGATTGTCAGCTTGTCGACCTTCGCGGAGATGGTCTCCAGGGCTTCAAGCTCTTTCAACCGCAGCATGACCGGGTTTTCCGCCATGACCTTGGCTGTGTTCAACAGGGACCGAGTGGCGTTTGTTTCTTCCCGACGCCGAATGACATTCGCCTCGGCTTCCTTCTGGGCTGAAACAACCTGGTTCAGGATTTCACGCATTTCACCGGGTAGGATAACATCCTTCAGTGCAATGTCGCGAACCGTAACGCCAAGCTCCGCCATGTCCATCCGAACTTTTTCTGCAGCATCGACGTCAACCGACACCTTCTGTTCAAGGATTTGGTCGAGTGTCAATGTGCCCAATGTCTTCCGGAATGCGTATTGCAGCGACCGGTATAGCGCATCGGTAAAGTCCTTGGTCAGGGTTGCTGCTTTGACCGGGTCTTCGACCTGGTATTCTGCTGCAATGTTGACCCGGATGGTCACCCGATCCTTGGTCAGTATGTCCTGACCGGAAACGTCGAGAGACTGAAGTCGGGTATCAACGACCTTCATTTGGATCATCTTACCGATGTTCCAGAAAGCGTAGACACCAGGTTTCAAGGTCTCTGCCAGTGCACCATCGACGTAGAGCAGACCAACTTGCCCCTCTATAACCGGATGGACCGTCATGAATGAGGAGAATTTTGCCTCACCCAAACGCCGCATCAGGGCAGGGGAAACCTTCAGGTCTTTTTCTGTATCGATGACCTCGAAAGTCCAGGGACCACCATCTTTCCAGAATCGTTTGACCGTATCCGGTTTCATGACAGTGAAGAGCTTTCCATCCTGCTCAACGATGCCGACTTCTGTTTTTCCGGTCCGAAATTCAACCAGGTTTGCGTTTGCAATCTCGGGGAGCTTTTCGAACAATGGTTTTGCATAGGCAGAAATCAGTTCACCGCTTGTGATGGTGTGCATCTGCACATCCAACCGGTTTCGCTGGTTGGATTTCAGGTATTCACCCGGTCCAAGGATTTCCTTCAGTTCTCCCTTGTGGAGAACAATTGCCCGTTGGTTCTCGTTTACGAGGACCCGTTGCAGGCCAACAAGTTTTTCAATCAGTTTCATCATGTTCTTTACTCCAATCAAGATACGCTAACGCATGTCTTTCCTTTCTGTTGTTTGCCGGACCATTCCGGCTGGTTGCTCCCGAGAGCGAATAAGATCCGGAAACCGGCGGCACCAGATGTTGCGGACTGACAGGAGAGCGGACATCGTTGCACGCGCGCGGGCGCCGGGTGTTCGAAAACTCCCATTGCAGACGCTGAGTGCGACATGGTCTTCATCTGTTAGCCGGCGCCAAATGGAGGCGTCAGGCAGACAATCCGTTCAGGCGCCACAAAGCCGTTCTGATTTGTCGTTCTTCCGCAAGCCGGTTCCCGAACCCGATTTGTGGTGCGATCATTTCTGACCGCGGAGGCTTTTCAGGCCGATAGGAAGGTGGGACTCGAACCCACGTCAGTCACATTCGCAGTGTGATGCTCTACCAACTGAGCTACTAGTGGAGCTTTTAACCGGAATCGAACCGGCGACCAACGGAATCTAAATCCGACGCTCTACCGCTGAGCTATAAAAGCGATCATCCACAAAAGATCAAAACTCTTTCCGTACACAATAAAGCAGTGCTGATTGCGCGGGCGGGAAGAGCTATACGCCAAATCCCAACCGTTGAAATGAATTCCGATTGCTTTCGGGAGGGCGGTGTTTAATCGCGTTGCTGCACAAAGACAACAGCAAAAATAAAGAAAATTCTTACAATGTTTTTGGTGTTGCTTTTGTGCAACGCAGACAATCCTGTCCAATGCCTGAGATAAGGTTGTCCAAAATTCGATCAATAGATGGTGCAAGAAAGCTGGACTTTTCGGCGTGCTGGCGTAAAAGGGGAGCCGTATTAACACACGGCAAGGTTTGTCCGATGAGGCTGATCAAACAGTTTTTCACATGGTGGAATGGTTCAACCTGGAACACGCGTTTTCACATCTGGCGCACCGCAAAGCGCGTTGGTGAAGATGAGTTCGGTAATGTCTACTACTTGAACAAAGACGGCCGTCGTTATGTGCAATACGCGGATTTGGCGGAGGCAAGTTCAATACCTCCCGGTTGGCATGGCTGGATGCATTATCGTGTGGATACGCCGCCGTCTGAAGAGACTTACGAGCCTCGTGATTGGCAAAAAGGTCATCAGCCAAACCAGACGGGTGGCCCAAACGCCTATTTCCCGAAGGGGTCTTTGCGTAATCCTGAAGAACGCCCACGTGTGACGGGTGACTACGACGCCTGGACGCCGTAACAATCAATTGGACTAAATATGCTGTTGAATGAAGCGCAGATCAAGGACGGCCTGCGCATCTATGCTATTGGCGATATTCATGGCTGCCTTGCGCAACTCGACGAGCTGATCGAAGCAATACATAGAGAGACAGAGCTCTTTCCAGCGCGCGAAGTTAAGCTGATATTTCTGGGTGACTATGTGGACCGTGGCCCTGACAACAGAGGTGTGATTGAGCGACTAATCCAGTTGAAAGAGGACAATCCCGACTATGTATTCCTGTTGGGAAATCACGATGAACGGATGGTTAAATACATCGAGCAACCAGACCTCGTCTGGGATGAGTTTTCACGATGGGGCGGTACTGAAACGCTGGCTAGTTATGGCGTTGTCGCTCAGCCGGGCGAAAGCCAGGATAGTATATCGAGACGGTTTGCAGAGGCCGTTCCTAAAGCGCATGTTGAGTTTCTCAAGTCGTTGAAGTTCAGCCATATGGAGGGAGACTATTTCTTTTGTCATGCAGGTGTGCGTCCGGGGATTGGACTGAGTGAACAGTCAAATCATGATCTGATCTGGATAAGGACAGATTTTCTGTTTTACGAAGGTGAGTTTGAAAAAATTGTGGTGCATGGGCACACGCCACAAAGTGAGCCAGAAACCAAACATAATCGGATCAATGTTGATACGCATTGTTACGAAACCGGTTTGCTGACTGCACTTGTTCTGGAAGAAGACAAGCACCGGTTCTTGCACTCAAAAAACGGCTAACGTTCCAACCAGTCATATTCTGTGTTTTCTTGCCAACCCCGGCGTTCAAGTTCAGGCGTGTCGTGATCTTTTTTAGGATATCCTATACAGAGATAGGCAGTGAACTTCCATTCTTGGGGTACATTGAGCAGGGAATTCATTTGTTCGGGTTCGAGAATGGATACCCAGCCAACACCGATATTGCGGGTTCGCGCAGCAAGCCATAGCTGATGAATTGCGGAAATGGTAGAATAAGTCAGTGTCTCTGGCATCGTCTGACGCCCCAATCCAGAACCCTCCGATGGTGATAAATCTGTAAATACCGCAAGATGGACGGGGGCTTCCTTTAAGCCTGCCAGTTTAAGCTTCAGATACTCCTCTTGCTTGGCGTTTTCGTAAATTTGTGAAGCCTTGGAATTTGCATTGGCGAAATTTTCAATAATCGAGTTTCGCGCTTCATCCGATGCAACATTCACAAATCGCCATGGCCGCGAGTTGCCGACAGATGGCGCAAGGGCAACAGCTTCTCTCAGAACATTCATTTCTTTTGCGCATACTGGATCTGTGTTGAAGTGGCGGACATCTCGCCGCCATTTCATCAATTCCAAGAGCTGCTTTGTGTCTTCGGGCGTGAATTTCATATTTGTCTTGTACAGGGTTTTTGGCCATTTAAGGCTGCAATTGCGACGCGTCTTTTCTATGCCCGAATCCCATGCTAAAGGATGCTTTCGTACGGGGAATAAAACGCAAAGATGCGATCATTTAAGAACACACTTGTTGTTGCTGCGGTTTCGTGTTGTGCATTGTTTTCTGCCACAACGATGAGCGTTTCACAAAGCACTGATGGCAGTGCAGGAACAGGCAGCAGAATAGACAACCGAGTTGCGGTTTTCTCCGGTATCGACAAAATCACTGGTCGGATTATCACCTTCGATGTTTATATCAATGAAACCGTACAATTTGGTGCCTTGCAGGTGACGCCGCGTGTTTGCTATTCGCGTCCGATTACTGAAAAGCCAAAGACAACCAGTTTTTTGGAAGTAGACGAAATTACGCTTGATCGAAAAATTCGCCGGATCTTTACCGGTTGGATGTTCGCTGACAGCCCGGGCTTGAATGCGATTGAGCACCCGGTTTATGACATCTGGTTGAAAGACTGCAAAATGGAATCGGATGTTGCTCCGCCTTCATAAGAAGTGAATTCTGAAGTGGTCTGCAGTGCCTCTTCTAGTCTGTCCTGATATGTGTCTCTTGGAATCTCAACCACACCAAAGCGTTCGAGATGAGGCGTTGTAAATTGTGTATCCAGCAGCATAAATTTGTTCTTCCGCATCTCGTGAACCAGGAACACAAGCGCTGCTTTTGACGCGTCTGTTACCCGTGAGAACATGCTTTCCCCAAAGAATGCGCTTCCCAGTCTTACCCCATACAGCCCACCCACCAGTTGGCCATTGAGCCAGGTTTCAAAACTGTGTGCATGTCCCATTTCATGGAGCTGGGTATACAAGGTCTTGATGCGCCGGTTGATCCACGTCGAAGGACGATCGTCGGTTGCCTCTGCACATGCTTCCAGAACATCTGCAAACTTGCTGTCGATGCGAAATTCAAAACCAGACCTTTTCATCGACTTTTTGAGGCTGCGCGGCAGGTGAAACTGGTTCAGCGGCAGGATACCCCTTAATTCCGGTTCAACCCAGAACATGCCCGGATCATC
>JASJDO010000062.1 GCA_030065115.1 Rhizobiaceae bacterium
TCATCAGCGCCCGCATCCATCCCGGTAACTTTGTCACTCCAACGGTCCCGTGCCGTAAGCATAAGAACCGGCATGGACTTTCCGCTCTCTCGCCATTTTTCCAGTACTGTCAAGCCATCCAATTCCGGCAAACCAATATCCAGAATCACCGCGTCGTAGGGTTCTGTATCCCCAAGAAAGTGCCCCTCTTCACCATCAAATGCTTTGTCGACTACGTAGCCAGCTTCAAGACATGCATCTTCCAACTGGCGGTTCAGATCTTTTTCATCTTCTACGATTAATATGCGCATATTGCAGTTCGCTTCATGAATTCACGCGACGTTCAACTACGCGTGGAGGATTTCCGTCACCGGAATCAATTTTCATGCGAATTATACAAACTGTTTTACCATTATTACCAGTTTGCATTTGGACCGACAAAAGCGTTGCATTTGCTTCTGAGGCCACAAGTTGACGCGCAGCAGCACTACACTTGTCAGCGTGCGCTGACACAGAGGAAAGCGACACTGCAAATATTGCAAGTGAAAAAAGGCGCAACAATCTACTCAACATACCCCCATATATTCATAAGCATCTGAACTAAAGATGAACGAAATTGCAAGATGGGGATGCTCACTTGCACTCAAGTTCACGCGAGCGAAGTGGATTTTCCAGGCCAATGTGGATGCGGGAAAACTAGCTGCTTACAAATCGCGACGCCGTGCCGGGAAGCCCCGAGTTGTTAAGCTGTGATACCTCGAGCACGATTTGTTCTGACAGGTTGCCAAAGTCTTCGGCACGTGCTGCGTCACTGTAGGAGAACTTTGGTTCCGAAGTTGATGTTTCACGCAATACGTTTTCCTGCTCGTCCCTGATTCTTATCAGATATCGCTCCTCATCAACATCCATCGGAACTTCGGCAGCTTCCCAACTGTCTGCATTCTTTCGACTGCGTCTGATCCATGAAAATTGAGTTTCATCAACCATTCTAACTTCTTTCAAATGGACAGGAGACAACATCTGTTGATTTCTACCACTGATTGTGTGTGCAAAGCTCGCATATGCTTCGGAGGTCACAGGATATGACGCAGGCCCAATCCGCCAATTGTATGACAATCCCAAGTCGCCTGTTGTCAATCTCATGGGAGTGATCTGTTCATCCAGTAATACAACTTCTGATCCCGCCAGCGCGCCTGAACGCATTTCACTTTCAGTTCCCAATTGCCCACGAAGCAGGTTTGACAGTATCCACGTTCCATCATTTTGCATCTGTGCGTTCAAGAATTGGACAATTTCATACCCTCCAGAAACGGACTTGATCGCCAAAACGTTTTCGCCACTTAGAACATCAAGAAGCGGGCGAGATTGCAAAAAACCGTTGAACAGAGAAAGATGAATTGTGTTTTTGCCATCAATTCGGCCAGGTTCTCCAGAAAGCAGATCTGATACCAGGACACCGATTGTTGCTCTTTTATCAACAGTCTGAACGAGCTTATAACTCGTTTCGGAGGGTGACCGAAGGTAATGATATTCACCAGCCCAAGGCTCCGCATACGTTGCAGTATATGTAAGTGTCGCCTCCAGATCATTTTCATCCAGTGCCGGTAAATCCATCATGTGCACCAGGGGAGGACCATATTCAGCTCCTTCAGTCAGCGGCGGGAAATCCTCGTTATACGTCCCACCAACTTGCTGATTGTCAAAGGTTGCTCGCAAATGCAATTTTTGAAAAACACCATTCTCGCTGCTGACCACCAACCATTCCGAGGCTTCGTCATCATCTTGAAATTTAACCTTGTCACCAGGACTAATCGCAAGCATCGAAGTTGGAAGCGATATGTCGCAAGATTGACGACCATGCCAATCGTCCCGTAGGCGCATGTTGGCGAGGTTTATCGCCATGTCTTCCTGCACAACCGCGGGTACCTGTATTGATATTTGGCGATCGCTTCCGCCATTCAATCGCCGTGACTTCGTGCTTGTTTGCTCATAATCTCCAAACACCGACGAATGGGCAATCATGGTTTCAGCGGGAAGATCAAGCTCCGCCTGCCTTTTTACAGATTTCATTGTGTTGCCATCTTCCAGAACCAAATGCTCGTTGGAGACCAATCGAATGTCAGAATGCTCAGATTGAGAAAATACAAACTCGCCACCCTCTTCAGTTGCGAATGCATCGAACAGTGCCAGCAGCGGTTCCAATGTCTGACGCACTGAAGACTGTGCAGGAACAACATATCCATCTACCAATCCATCAAGGTTCAATCGGACTTTCTCAACGTCGAAGTCGTTGTCTGCAAGAATCTCGCGGATCAAATCATCGAGGGCGCATCCACCCAAGCGGCCATTGAGCCAGTGACCGCGATGCCAATTCACACCGTCTGACCAAGAATCCAAATTGAGAGGAAACCATGGATAGGGTCGTGCATCCCATGCCCACGGTGCGATCAGTTCGGTCGGAACCATTCTTCCACCATATATATTTGACACGGGATTGTTTTCAGTCTCATTCCAGTATTCGAAATGTGCTTGTAAGAATCTGCGTTGGATCAAGTCATCCCTGATTCCAGCAGAAAATCGAGGGAGAGCAGATTGATCGGATTTGGGGTCGAAAAACACGTCACACCACGCGGCCCCAAATTGACTGCCGCGCAACCCTTCTGGATCGCTCGACGAGAATATCTTGCCGACCGTACCATTGGGCCAGATGAGTTCTCGGCGTGATGAAAGCCATAGCGGCCTGTCTGCTCGTTTATGGATTGCGAGAATACCAGACTCACCTTCCACCATCACATCCCTTGCATCATCGTACGATTGACCCACAAGCGCGATGCGTCCCGCAGCATCGCCTTTGAAATGCGGATCAGCCAGCGCGATACCCTTCAGCCATTCCGCGCCAGTTCTCGTTTTTCCTGCACCCCTGCCACCCAGTACGAGCCAGGTGCGCCAGTCAGAGATCGGCGGGCGCTGCTTGAGACGGGACCAGACAGGCCAATCGAACCGAAGCGCTTCCACGTCTGCATCACTGAGTTTCCCCAGAAACAGTTTGCGAATTTTCCTGTTCGACAAGCCGGGCAATTTGTTCTTCAAGCTGTCTGCGGAATTCCACCACATCAATTCCGCGTTTCTGTTCAAGATCGTTGTCCTGTTTGATCCGGTTGATCATGTCTTCTACTCCCTGAAGGGTCTTGAAAATACCGCCCAACATTTTCATGCGCTGCTCCACGGGCGCCGACTTAAACTCGTCGCTTGTTTCTGTCTGCTCAAGTTCAACCAACAATCTCTCCCGCAAGCGCAGGATAGTGGGCTCCAACGCATGTCCACTGCTGCCGGAATGTCCGTCATCATTCAAAATCTGGTCCAGTTTTCTGATTTCATTCAAAGACGGCCGCCATTTTTCACACGCTAAAAATCAGACGTCAGAAACTAAAAAGCGCGGCAACAACTTACTGTTGTCCGCACTTCTCCGACCGTACACTTGTTCTACCTCATCACCGTCTCGGTGTCAAGGATTATTTTCCTATTTTTCTTCTACAAAAATCTCCCTTGGCCAATCCACCAGGAAATCTTCATAATCTTCGGGCTGAATTCCGTTGTCTTCAACGGCCCTGCCCTTAATACTAATGCCTGCTTCGTGAACCGTTTCGGAATTGCCCGATTTCAGGGGATGCCAATCAAACAGGTCTTTGCCTTCCTTCACCAGGCGATAGGCACAAGTGGGCGGTAGCCAGCGAATCGTCTCAATCTTTTCAGGAGTAAGCTGTATGCAATCCGGCACTTTTTCAAACCGGTTCGAGTAGTCCTTGCACCGGCACGTATCGCAATCAAGCAATTCACACCCGATGTTTGTCCAGTATATTTCGCCGGTATCCCAGTCTTCTAACTTGTTGAGACAGCACTTACCGCAACCATCGCAGAGTGCTTCCCATTCTTCACTGTTCATTTCGTGAAGAGATTTGCGTTTCCAGAATGGAATTTCTGTCATAAAATCAACCTAAGGTCCGTTTACCAGATCAAAAATATTTACTTTGATTTGCCACCCAAAACATCACTATTGTGATCAAACGTGCTATAGAAATCGAGAATGATCAGCAAGGGATAGTTGACGGATGCGTGATCCGTTCGAAAAATCGACCAAAGGCAGAGGCTGGAATAGGCTTCTCGATTTTGATTCATGGATCGATTCATCACTCTACAATTTGTTTTCCAGCGGTTCTGAAACCTGGGAATCCATCACTATTTTCTTCCGCCGTTTCAAGGTAAAGGGCTTTACCAAATTCCTGGTAGAAATCGTTGACGAGGGGGTTACGCTTGCGCTGATTGGCGCAATCGCGATGCTGGCCCTCGCGCTTCCAGCATTTGAGGAAACCCAGAAAGACTGGCGAAGCCAGGGCGATTATTCAGTCACGTTTCTGGATCGAAACGGAAAGGATATCGGTCAACGCGGCATCAGACAAAACGAAGCCGTTGAGCTGGACGAATTGCCAGATGATTTTATCAAAGCAGTACTTGCAACCGAAGACCGTCGTTTCTTTGAACATTTCGGAATCGATTTTTTGGGTTTAACCCGTGCGCTTGCCGAGAATGTTCGGGCCAACTCAGTTGTTCAGGGCGGAAGCACCATTACACAACAGCTTGCGAAGAATTTGTTCCTCACCAATGAGCGAACGCTTGAGCGTAAAATCAAGGAGGCCTTTCTTTCCCTTTGGCTGGAAGCGAATTTGTCAAAGAAAGAAATTCTGAAACTGTATATTGATCGCGCGTATATGGGTGGTGGCAATTTCGGCATATCTGCTGCTGCGCAATACTATTTCGACAAGGACATCAAGGATGTAAACCTTGCCGAAGCAGCGATGCTGGCCGGCCTTTACAAGGCACCAGGAAAATACGCACCGCATATCAACCTTCCCGCTGCACGCGCCCGCGCAAATGAAGTCCTTACCAATATTGTTCAGGCTGGATTTATGACCGAAGGTCAGGTTATACGAGCCCGCCGCGAACCTGCATCCGTAGTTGAGCGGGAAGACCTACAAGGGCCAAATTACTTTATGGATTGGGCTTATCAGGAAGTGCAGCGCATTGCGGTCAAGTTCAAATCCCGAAACCTGATCGTCAAAACAACTGTCGATCTTGATTTGCAGCGGGCGGCAGAAGATTCGGTTGAATCTCATCTTCGCCAGTTTGGCACCCAGTATGGCGTTCGTGATGCTGCAATGGTGGTCATGGATCATGAGGGAGCGGTTCGCGCAATTGTCGGCGGTCGCGACTATGGGCAAAGCCAGTTCAACCGGGCAACTTCTTCGAGGCGACAACCAGGTTCATCCTTCAAGCCTTATGTATATGCCGCATCGGTTGAGAATTTTGGATATGATGAAAACACCCGAGTTGTTGACGGGAGCGTTTGTCTGAACCGTTTTGGTAGAAATTGGTGCCCGCGAAATTATTCCGGTGGTTTCCGCGGTCGCACCGACATGCAAACCGCTTTGGTTAAATCCATCAACACGATCCCGGTCAAGCTCTATGTTGGTCGCGATGGATTAAAGGGATTAGGTGGCGAAAAGCTTCTGCAGACGGTTCGTGATGTTGGAATTGAGTCTGATATGGTCGTTAATCCGACAATGGTTCTTGGTTCGAACGGTGTTACCGTACTGGAAATGGCGACGGGGTATGGGACTTTCATGACAGGCGGCAACAAGATTGACCGCCACGGGATCAGTCAGATCACCGACAAAGATGGCAATGTTCTCTATGACTTCCGTAAAAACAGCTCAGAGGAGAAACGAATTTTCACGGAGGAAACTGCCCGGGTAATGAATACCATAATGGCACAGATACCTGAATGGGGAACGGGCAGAAGGGCGGCGTTGCAAGGCATTCGCTCAGCCGGGAAAACAGGGACAACCCAAGCCTATCGGGATGCCTGGTATGTTGGTTATACCGGCAATTATGTCGCTGCAGTATGGTTTGGAAATGATAATTACCAGCCAACGCGGCGCCTGACCGGCGGACGACTTCCGGCCATGACCTGGAACAAGTTCATGACATATGCGCACCAGAATATTGAACTGCGTCCCATACCGTATATTGAAAATCCGTTCCCGGGCATCGAAGAGGGAACACAACCAATTGCGAACGCGGATCCTGAAGGAGAGGAAGAACTCCCTGCCCGGCCGAAACTGCTGTCACGCAAATCTGAGGATGCCCTGTTGAACCTTGAAAAACTGCTGCGTGAGGCAAAACCGCTTAAGCGCGCGGATGAACTGGCTGAAAATCAGTCGGCGGCTTCGACAGTTTCACAGTAAGACAAGTATAGTGCGATGCGTATATTGGTTTTTTTCCTGAGTGTTATGGCAATTGGACTGGCATTGGGCGGTGTTAGCGCCCATTTGTCGATACGCCAATCCCATGGCCTCGGTGCTATCAATGTAGGCCCCTGGTCGGCCTGGCCTTTTGTCGGTGGTGCCGAAGTAGATCCTTACACATCTGCCCGTTCAACAGCTGATGGAACGCTACCCCTTGGTGCAGCAGAGGGCCTTTCTTTTGAAGCAACAACGGATCAGAATGGGGATCCGCTATTGCAAAACTGCAGATACGAGATTGCCGGCAAAACCCCTATTACACGCGTCTGGACCCTGGCTGCCTATTCTGATGATGGTACTGCTATTGAAGCCAGAACTGGAGCAATTGCTGCATTCCACTCAGGTAATGTCGTCAGATTTGCTGATTCATCCTTCATTATAAAGATCGACGACCGTCCTTCTTCCGGGAACTGGATGGCCATCGAAGGGAAAGATCGTTTCAAGCTTATCCTCAGATTGTATGATACGCCTATTACCAGTAATTCCGGAGTTATCGATCCTGAGATGCCTAAAATTCTACCGCAAGGATGCACCTCATGATCCGGCGCGTATTGTACTATGGTTTGTGCGGTGTTGTGCTTGCCGGAATAGTTCACATCGCAATTATTCTTCTTATTCCCAATTTCGGAAAACGAGACGCAGCGAGGCAAATTGTTGAAACCTTGCCCGAGCTTGAGTTTGTAAAACTGAATGGCAGTAGCGGAATCAATATCTCTGCAGCTGACCCTTTTTTCGAACTTTCCGCTTGCCGTTTCAAATTGCAGGACGCCGGCGTACTCATTGATGGTAACAACTTACCTTCTTTCTGGTCAGCAGCGGTGTATGACAACAAAGGCCGTGTGGTTTATAGCATGAACGATAGAACCGCGATCGGAAACCGTTTACAGATTCTTGTGGTAAATCCAATCCAGATGGCCGCTCTTCGGCAATTGCAACCAGAAGAGCTGGAAACATCGATTGTCGTAGAAACTCCAATTCGGGAAGGCTTTATTCTCTTGCGCGCATTTGTGCGAGAGCCAACGCAAGTGGATAGTAGCATTGGCTTTCTAGAGCAAGCTAACTGCTTGCCTTACACCGGCATTTAGAGCAGGTCAGGCTTTTTCAATTTTTCTTTGGGCTTCTTTTGAGCCGTATCGAACACCCTCAAAAAGCAAAATTTTTGCCTCTTTCTCAGATGAATTCCTTTTACTGGAACGCGTTACTCTCTCCAGCGGAAACTTAAGTACTGCGGCCATACAATTCTCCATTTGACCGTTTCAGAACATTTTTGCCTTCGCCCCACACTTAGCAGTACATCCTAAACATGGTTAATGCATTGTAAACGTTTGGATGGGAAGATTGTGAAAGGAATCAAATTGGGGCGATTTGGTAATTATGCAAACACAAACAAGCAGCTCGTCTGCGGTAAAATTGAGTTCTTCTTCGCAATCGGTATTAGCGGATGCTGCGATTGATTTTGCGTCCAAAATAAAGCCATCAGCCGGTGATATTGGCGCCTTTAAGGAATTGTTTTACACATTGGCTGTCAATTCCTCTGTTGAAGAAAGACGCTACTCAGCCAACATTCTTGCGCGTGGCAAGTATACTCCAAGGTCGATTGCCTACTATTTCGGCCTTGACCATCTCGAAGTAGCAGCTCCGATGTTAAGATATTCACCCGTTTTCAATGACCGCGATCTTGTTTCTCTCGTCATAAGATCCAGCTTTGAACATGTCCGGATAATAGCCCAACGAAACGACCTGCAGCCGAATACTGTCAACGCAATATTAGCGGCAGATGATGAGGACCGAACACTGCTCCAGCATATGTCCTCGTCAGAACGGTTGATGGAAAACCCGGAAATCCGCTCAGTACTTGACAGGGCAAGCCAGACCAACAGAACTCGTTCTGATCATCGGTCTGCGCCTTTGAGCATTGGTTTGCTGCGTGAGGAACAGCTAACCGATTTGTCTGAGGCTTTGCTCAACATTGCGTCTGCTGGTGGAAGAATTAGACGGACCAAAAATCGCCGAATTTCTAACAACTTCCGTTCAATGAATGACGTCGAAGGGAGATTATTGCGAAACGCAAAAGATCTGAATTTTGCAGCATTTGCATATTCTGTTGAGCGGGAGTGCAGATTACCTTCGCATTTCACCCTCTCGGTTCTGAGAACAAAGAATGCAGGTGACTTAGCCACAATGCTTGTGAGTTTGGGAGTCTCGAAATTTATCGCTTCAAGGATCATGCTTATCCTGATTCCGGATTTCGGGCGCAATATCACTGTATTCCAAAAAGTCCTCAGCAATTATCAGAAACTCGATATTTGGGAATGCCGAAGCTATTTGAACAAGAAGGGCGCAAAGTTTGACGATCGAGCAGCTGTATTCCCGTCGAGGAAACAAACGCTATCTCAAGGCCGTACAAATCCCGTTGAAATTTCTATCAGAAAAGACGCAACAAAAGCTGCTTAATCACACTAGGCAATTTGAATTCAATCAGAGCCAAGTGGACTTAAATACACAAACAAGTTCTGCATGGTAAACCAATGTCTAGGCCATTTTGGGCTTTGAAACGCTCTATGGTGCTTCGACAATCTCCAAAGAGGGATGCCCTTCTCCGGATTCGGTTTCTATGATCCATAGGTCAGGATCAAATTTCACTTGCTTTTCCAGATATTGATCGATTTCCGAACTTGGTTTTGAAACAAGAACCCTCTCGAATTTGCGGTCGCCACTTTCTTCTCCATCAAAAAATGCTTGAGGTGCCGGGCCAAACAAGGTTGCGTTACCATTAAGGTGGTTATGAACCACAAAGATCGCGCCCGCCTGTTGTGCTCCCCTTTTTGCGGCGACAACAAATGCTCCACGGGAAGATTCGCGACGCATAAACGCAGCAAACCACATGACGGAAGTCACTCGGATCATAAATGCCTCGTTAAATTGCAGTTATTACGCCCGCAGAAAATAGCTTTTCAATCGTTGGCTTATCAAGTTTTCCAGTCTGTGGGAGTTGGAAGAATTCCTGGAAGCGCTTTAATGCATCTTCAGTTTGTTTGCCGAATATTCCATCGACAGCAATCTGATCTTCTCCGAAATTCTGCTTCAAACCCTGCTGAACACGCTGAATGGTGCCGCGATCAAAGTCTGACGAAGCAGGAACTTCGAGAGAAACGTTACTTGCCACAGCGGTCGTACGTGCTTCAGGCTGTTTTGTTGAGGTCGCAGAAACTGTTGCTTTCAAGCTTGTCAGCAATTCATAGCTGGCTTCTCCCGTTGGCAACAGACCAGCGCTGGTTTGAAAATTGATGATTGCCTGTTTTGTTCCTGATCCGTAAATGCCGTCAATTTTGCCGGAATATAGTCCGAGAACAGTCAGCGCGTCTTGCGTATCGCGAACCAGTGGCGACTGATAGTTTTCTGATTTCCCAAACCGTGCCGGGTTTGCCTGTGGTACCGGAATGTTTTTCAAGCTGATGCGTTGGGTCAGTACATTTCGGGTAATGCTGACCGGCTTCGGTTCCACTGTGAGTTTGTGAACAACCGACTTGGTCACCGTTTCATCTCTCTCTTCGACCACCCAGATTGGAGAGGGATGGACCTCTTGTTGTGAGTACATTGCGTTGCCGGCGATAAGTGCGAACCCCAAACCGAACATGACGATACCGGCACTGGTACCGGGATTGTGCATCAGACCACCAACACAGAACCGATATGTAGATGAAAGGATGCTCATGTTCTTACTCCTGAACTTACTGATTTCCCGACTGTGTTAGGCAGAGTTTGCTCACGTGCCTCAGACAAATAGACCACTTCATCGTTAGAACGCGCTGGCACAGGCATCGCTTGGTCTGAACCAGTTGGAAGAATGATCGAAACGATAGTCCCCTCATGCAGACGGCTGCTGATCGCTATCTTGCCACCCAACAGCTCGACCAATTTGTAAACAATCGACAAACCCAATCCTGAGCCACCATAGTCCCCACTTATGACATCGCCTGATTGGTAGAATAGGCCACCGAGCTTGGATTGTGTATCCGCGCTCATTCCGATGCCTTTATCAGAAATGACTATTTTTAGACGGTTTCTCAAGCGAACGACTTTTGCTCGCACAACCCCATCATGATGCGAAAACTTGACCGCATTTGACAGCACATTTGTGAGTATCTGGGTCAAAGCCCTTTTGTCTGTGAACAAGTGAGGAATCGTGTCGAGGTCTTCGATAATCAGGTCGATGCCCTTGTTCATAGCAATTGGCATCATTGAACGCACAGTGGTTTGCAGTGTTGCTTCAAGATCAACCCATTCTTTTCGTGCACTGTTTTTGCCCGCGTCCAAACGCGATAGATCCAGAATATCATTGATCAACCCCAATAGATGGTTCGCCGACCCGCTTATCAAACCCGCATATTCCAGACGTTTATGATCATCGAGTTGAATCGGAGCTTTTCCTTCCAGCATTTCTGCGAACCCGATGATTGCGTTCAGCGGCGTGCGCAACTCATGGCTCATACTAGAAAAGAACGTGTTCTTGTCTTCATTTTCCTGTTTTGCTTCGGCAAGCTGGGTTTCAAGGCCGAATTGATGCGAGATATCATTGATGATCGCCAGTGAAAAACCTTCAGCGTAAATACTCGCTTCTGGTCCAAAGTACGAACAATTTACTTCTAGTGTAACTGTTTGCGATTTTCCTGTGTTACCCACATGCTGCAATTTGACAATCGCGGAACTGGAAACTTTGTCACGAGCGGCTCTCGATACAGCTTGAAGAAACTCCACTTGAGACTGCGGATTGATTTGCTCCAACAAAGGCGGTCTCAGGCATACAAGTTTTTCCGCCTGCTCGCTGGTCCAAACCAGAGCACCGTTTGCAGCAAAAATTGCAATTGCACCAGGGATCGAATTCAATACGTTCAGTTCGGCATCAGTCAGACTTACGGACACACTGCTGTCAGCAACTGCATCATCTACGGCCGCTGCCAAATTCTCATAATTATTTTCTATTGCGTTACTCACAACCAATTCCGCAACTATAAAAGTTACTAAGATTGGTTACACAACGTATTTAACGGAAACCTAAGAGCGTGCTCACACATGAAAGAAACGACCTCAAAACGGGCATTTCGGACGTGTTTGTGTGCTTATGGTAAACAGGTTCTTTCCAAAAATTAGCACTAACAGAAAATTCTCAATTTTCGTATCTTTGGTAATGGAATATTAATCCATTGGCACCTTCCCTCAACCCACTGACATTGGGAAAAACAAACATGTTTAGATTGGTTGCTGCCGCATTGGCAGTTTATGTACTGCTACCTGAGGATGTGGCCATTCTGGCAACTTCCGCTGAAACTGCGAAAACAGTAAGCGCCGGGCAGGCCTTGGATGCAGCAAATGCAGTTATCCATGATATTGGCGGTTTTTGTGAACGCAATGAAACGGCCTGCAGCACCGGGAAATCCATTCTTCTGAGCACAAAGGCAGCGATTGCATCAGGAGTTGACCGCATCCAAAACGATCCAAGCACAAAAGTCGACATTCAATCAGAAGATGCTTCCACGAATTCTGAGGAAAATACCCGGTAAAGAAAGCTGGTATTCGGCATCGGTTGGAATATATAAAGCCCATCTGAAATAAGCGATGGCACCGATGGATATTGAGGAAATCATTGAAAATTTTGAGTTTCTGGACGATTGGGACGATCGGTACAAATATCTGATCGAGCTTGGCGCTATTCTGGAAACCATGCCGGCCGACGAAAAGATTGCGGACAACAAGGTTCAGGGCTGCGTCAGCCAGGTTTGGCTAACAAGTGCTGCAGTAGATAATCAACCGGATCCAATCTTACATTTCAAGGGCGCTTCAGATGCCCACATTGTCAGCGGACTGGTTGCGATTGCACTCGCAATTTTCAGTGACCGGCGAGCGTCAGCCATTCTGGAAACCGACGAAAAGGCTATTTTTGATCGCATCAATCTTTCAGAGCATATCACACCGCAGCGTTCCAACGGTTTGAAATCGCTTGTTCAGCGAATCAAACAGCACGCTCATGCGGCGCTTGAGCAATAGCCCAGTTATCACGGCATGTTTGGGCGAAATCCATCGCTCCCCCAACTCCGAACACCACCCTCTTTGATTTGATCTGATGAGGTAATTCCGTAATGTCTGGACAAGTTTGACAACGCCGTCTTGAGCATTAATTTCGCTGATCTTGGCGGCCATTTACGTTCCCGTTCGACTGTTTCCAGTCCTTTCAAAAAACAGCAAACATCAAGTGCAACTCCGGACAATTCAGGGCCCAGCTCATTGACTGCTTTGTTGACGCGATCTCTTGCATCCAATGCAAAATCAGATATCTCATGTGCCTGATGAAACCCGCCTTTGCCTGACAGGCCTGCGGTAGCACTCAAGTTGGCTGATATCCTCGGTTGCAAACTCGCTCTCTCGAAATCTGCTCTCAACCGTTCGCCCGCATTAAACTCGTTAGCACTTAAATAGGTGTTGCCGGCTTTAGTCTTTCGAGATGCCAGCCGAGCAAGTGGAGATTCATCGAAATTATAAAGCTTAGATTTGTTTGTCGCCGCTTTGTCATTGCAGCTTGCTGGCGTATCCAGACCGGTCTTCTGCTTTAGATGCTCCAATCCATCTTGGGTAATAACAAGACTTCTCCCTTGCTTTTTGACCAGTTTGGCACTCAGAAGCGTATCAACCAGATCTACTTCAAAACTCACCAGCCTCCCGGCGTCGATCACAAGTTTATCTTGATTTCTATCTACGGGATAACCAGATCGGATGTTCTTGGACAGAAGCTTGAGCAAGCGACAAGCACGCCTATCAGCAACCATTAAAGATTACCTCGGCTTCGTTCCGGCAAAAGCTTGAGTACCGTGACCAATATATCTTCCAGTTCTGCAACTCTGTCATCAAAAACAGGGATGTCACGAAGCTCCTCGACAACGCCGCAGGCATAGCTCACAGTTGTCCTGTCTTTGCCAAAAACTTTGCCGATCTCCTTAAAAGAGCATCCCAAAGTGACATTCATCAGGTACATCGCCACATGACGTGCTCTACATAGCTTGGCGCTACCTCTTGCGAGATTTCTGATATCATTCGCATCAACTTCCATAGCAGAAGCCACCATTTGAATAACAAATACGTACAACAATCTCGGGTGACCTGGCCTACTACGACTCCTCTCCATCTGGTTTCTTTGCAATGAAAAATCCGTAGCCAATACTGGATGCCCTAGCGGTTCATCCAATTTCACATCAACACTGAGCATGCCCAACTCCCACATTTTAGGTTTATATTGGCGATATTATACTTGACAAACCCAGAACGTATAGAGTACAAATAACTCAACAAATTAAGGTTGAGAACAATGTCCGTACTAGCAAAAGCCCACTTCTATGATGAAAAAGCAGCGTTTGAGCATGTGGAGTCTATCCTATGGCAGGATGGACCTGTATGCGGTCACTGTGGCGGTATGGACAAAGCGTATAAGCTGACTGGCATTCGCACTAAGCCAAGCAAAAAGAACCCGGAAGGCATTGAGCGCCACGGCCTATACAAGTGCGGTCATTGCCGTAAGCAGTTCACAGTGCGCAAGAACACTATTTTTGAAGAGTCTGCTATTCCGCTTCACAAGTGGCTACAGGCAATTCATCTGATGTGTTCCAGCAAGAAAGGCATTAGCTCTAATCAGCTTGCCCGTGTTCTCGAAATCACTGTGAAGTCTGCCTGGTTTCTATCTCACCGTATCCGTGAAGCTATGTGCTCTGACGATCTCACACCTATGGGTGGCTCTGGTAAGGTTGTGGAAGCTGACGAAACGTACATTGGCAAAAAAGAGGTTCCTTACGTATCTCCACAACGTAAAGGCCGTCCAATGAAGAGCAACAAGCATGGTGGCGTAGGTAACAAACTGGCTGTTGTGTCTCTTGTAGAGCGCGGCGGTCGCGTTCGTTCTTTCCACCCGGATCATGCAACCAAGGCTTCTGTTACCAAAATTGTTTGGGAAAACATTGACCATGAAAGCACTTTCTACACTGACGAAAGTCGCCTTTACACAGATGTACGTCCGGTCATGTCTAAGTCTGATAGCGTGAAGCACAGCGCCAAAGAATATGTTCGTGGCGATGTTCATACAAACACCGTGGAAGGCTATTACAGCATCTTCAAGCGCGGCATGAATGGCGTTTATCAGCACTGCAAAGAGAAGCACCTACACCGCTATTTGGCTGAATATGATTTCCGGTACAATAATCGCATTAAATTGGGTTGTGATGATATCGAACGTGCAGAACGTGCTTTAAGAGGCATTACTGGTAAGAGGTTGACATATCGCGGGGCTTACCAAGGGTAAATAGAGGCATAACAATATCTTTATACGATAAACCTCGCATCACCCGTCAATCTCTCCTTAACTTTATCCATTTTTCATTTTCTTTGATTTAGAATTCAGAATCTTCTCCCGCACTTTACCCATTTACATTTTACCTGTTGACTCTTTGGTTAACACATAGTAAAAGACCCTCAGTAGCGGACACTACTGAGGGTCAAAATCTCTATGCGACCCCGCCACCTAGATCAAAATGCTGGCGCTATGCGCCGGAGCGGAGTAACTATGTTTATAGATGAAGAAATAGAATTTATCAAGTCCCAAATCGCCCATCATGAGCGAAGCGTTGAGTTTTTTCATTCTAAAAGGGATCACAGCAAAGCCAATCGCCATAGTGGAATCTTAAGAAGGTTCCAAGACGTTCTTCCAAAAATGGTTGAAATTCAAAAGCATGGCTTACAAGTTAATCATGAGATTGACACCGCATCAGACAAGATTGGCTCTAGGCTCGGTAATCTTTCAGATTTGCCAGAAGAATTAAAAAAACAACTTGTCAGCATCCAATACGACGAAACAGAGCAGGCAATTCTTGACGTAATCAAAGATAATTTTGACGGAATTGCCAGCATCGATGAAATTATGGTGGGACTGTTTCGTTCGAGTGGGGAAATGCATCAAAGAGACGTTCTAGCAAACAAAATTTATCGTATGACCAGAAAAGACCTTTTGTTCTCTGTTTCAGGAAGGAAGGGTGTTTATTCTGTTTCTAGGCAAAGGTCTGTAAACAAGGTCGATGATAGCGATCATCAAACTACAGAGCCGCTTCAGACTAGTTCTGACTAGTCTTTAAACGCGGCGGTAGTTTAATGGTAAAACAGCGTTCTTCCCAGTCTGCCGATGCGGGTCCGAGTCCCGTCCGCCGCTCCTAAAAACAACTATAGCCCCAGTGGGGCTATAGGACGTGCCGCCCATAAGGTTCGGCAATTAGCTTTTGCTATAGAGACTATATGTGATCAAAAGTTAAGAAAGTCAAACCAAATTTGACATTCTTATGAGCTAGACGAGTGACAAAAATGAAAATTTGCTTTGTGGATGAAGCTGGATGCACAGGTGAGCTTGTTAACAGAAATGCAGATATTCAGCCAGTTTTTTGCATCGGAGCCGTTGTTGTTGACCAAAACGAACTGGTGGATTTAACCTCGAAATACATAGAACTGAAGAGGACTTTTTTTCCACGAAAAATGAATGCTGATCAATATATGGGCAATATATTGAAAGAGGTTAAGGGAAGTGACATTAGAAAAAGAGCATGTGATCGGTCAAGAAATGTTCGAAGACATTCTATAGGATATATTGATAAGCTGCTGAAATTATTGGAAGAAAAACACGCCGCAATTTTCGGCAGAGTCTGGATCAAAGAAATTGGGACTCCTATCAATGGTAGATCAATTTACACATCATCAATCCAAAGAATTTGCGAATATTTCCAAAGCTATCTGGAACTCAATGATGAT
The DNA here is from genome assembly GCA_030065115.1 of Rhizobiaceae bacterium. GTDB lineage: Bacteria > Pseudomonadota > Alphaproteobacteria > Rhizobiales > Rhizobiaceae > JAALLB01. The sequence goes on from JASJDO010000062.1 coordinate 16,170, forward strand.
GTTGGAATAATCGTCGTTGATAGCCGGCTAAAACACTTAAATTCGCAAGTAGCGCATTCAATTTTTACACAGAAATTCAAAGCTACAGGAGAC
>JASJDO010000063.1 GCA_030065115.1 Rhizobiaceae bacterium
GTACCACAACAAGAAATGGCCGGAGAGTTTCCCCGGCCAAATAGTTTTGAAACAATGTCTCGACTGGAACAACCGTTCCAAAGTCCGCTGTAATCGCCGTTGAACGCGAAGATGGCGGGTTGATCGGTTAATCCAGTCGAGACATTGTTTCAAAACTATTTGGCCGGGGAAACTCTCCGGCCATTTCTTGTTGTGGTACTTAAAGTTTGTTGTGTGCGCTCTAGTTCAATTGAATATATATGGCTGGCAATTTCGAATAGGAAACTTCTCTGTGCAATACAAAAGTCTTGGCCGCACCGGCCTTCAAGTCTCGCAACTGTGTTTTGGTACCATGTCCTTTGGCGGAGATGCCGATAAGGCAGAATCGCGCAGAATGTTCGACAAATGCAGGGATATTGGCATCAATTTCTATGATTGCGCGGATGCGTATTCAAAGGGCGCGGCGGAAGACATTCTTGGTGATTTCATCAAGGACTGTCGCGATGAGTTGGTCATCACGTCAAAATGTTTTGTACCTTTAGATGATGCGATTGTTTCCGGCGGAGGGAACCGGCGACATATTCTCTCAGCGGTTGAAGCCAGTTTGAAGCGATTGGGTACAGATCGTCTGGATGTCTTGTTCATGCACCGCTGGGATAAGCTCGTTCCACTGGAAGAGACCTTGCGCGCGCTGGAAAAGCTGGTTCAGGACGGCAAGGTCAATTATCTCGGAGCCAGCAATTATGCAGCTTGGCAAATCGCGAAGGGTCTGGGAATTTCTGAACGCAATAACTGGTCGCGTTTTGATGTAATCCAGCCAATGTATTCACTGGTTAAACGGCAGGTTGAAGTGGAAATCCTGCCGCTGGCCCAATCGGAAAACCTTGCTGTGACGAGTTATTCTCCCGTTGGCGGTGGCTTGTTGAGTGGCAAGTACAGTCGTAATAGCAAAGATGGAAATGGACGGCTGAGCATCAATCAGGAGTATGTTGGCCGTTACAGTGAAGCTTGGGTCTACGAAGTTGCAGAAGACTTCACAGAGTATGCCAACACGCTTGATGTTCATCCGGTTACGCTGGCGGTTGCATGGGTTGCGGCTAATCCTGCGATCACCTGCCCGATTGTGGGTGCAAGAAATCTCGAGCAATTACAGCCATCGCTGGACTCAGTTGAATTCGAAATGACTGAAGAAATCTACCAGCAGGTTTCAGATCTATCCCGGATGCCGCCTCCGGCTACGGACAGGTTGGAGGAGAAGTTGGGGTAGTCTTCCAGAAGGTTCGAAAAGAAAAAGCCCCAAACTGGATTTCAGAATGGGGCTTTTTGAAAACTTGCTCCTGTGCGATCAGTCCCGCAACTCTCGTCGGAGGATCTTGCCAACATTGGTTTTTGGCAGATCATCCTTGAACACAACTACTTTTGGATGCTTGTAGTTGGTGAGGCCTTTGGCGCACCAGTCTTTAACATCCTTTTCGGTCATGTTTGGATCGTTGGAAACCACGAAGAGTTTCACCACTTCGCCTGAATGCTCGTGAGGCATGCCGACGGCCGCAGCTTCAACAATGTTCTCATGGGCCACAGCGACTTCTTCGATCTCATTTGGATAAACATTGAAGCCGGAAACGAGGATCATGTCCTTCTTGCGGTCCACGATCTTGGTCTGACCTTGCTCATTCATGAAGCCCATATCGCCCGATTTGAAGAAGCCGTCATCGGTCATCACTTCTGCCGTAGCTTCCGGGCGCTGCCAGTATCCTGCCATGACCTGAGGTCCGCGGATACAAATCTCGCCAACTTCGCCAAGTTTGACGTCCTTGCCGTCTTCATCACGGATTGCGATATCCGTGGATGGAAGTGGCAGGCCGATTGTGCCTGAGAACTTGTCAGCATCGAAACGGTTTGCCGTCGCAACAGGTGCTGTTTCAGAAAGACCATAACCTTCGGAGATGTTGCACCCTGTCAGCTCCTGCCAACGCTCTGCCACGGGCTGCTGAACAGCCATGCCGCCGCCCAAGGTCAACTTCAGATTGCCGAAATCAAGATTGCGGAAGTCATCATTGTTCATGAGTGCGTTGAAAAGCGTGTTCAGGCCCGGAAACACATCAAACTTGTGTTTCTGAAGTTCTTTCACAAAGCCCGGGATATCGCGCGGGTTCGGGATCAGCACATTGTGTGAACCAAGACGCATGCCCATGATCATATTCACTGTCAGGGCAAAGATGTGATAAAGCGGCAAGGCGCAAATATAGAGCGGGTTCTCAGGCATGTCCTTGATTGCCTTCAGCCACTCATCGTTCTGTGCCGCGTTTGAAAGAACGTTTCGGTTAAGCAATGTCGCGCCTTTGGAAACGCCAGTCGTGCCGCCTGTATATTGCAGGAAAACGACATCATCCGGCCCCACTTCCACTGGCTTTAATGATGCGCCACTTGCTAGAACTGATTTAAATGTGTGGTGGCCTGGCAGGTCCCACGCTGGAACCATTTTTTTGACGTTCTTGACCACGAAATTGACAAGGCCGCCTTTAACACCGCCAAGCAAGTCGCCCATTTTGGTGACGACAACATGTTCAACCGGAACCTTGTCCTTAACTGCCTGGAAGGTGCTTGCAAAGTTTTCGATTACGAAAATTGCTTTCGCGCCACTATCATTCAGCTGATGCTCAAGCTCACGAGGCGTATAGAGAGGGTTCACGTTCACAACTGTGTACCCAGCGCGCAGAATGCCGGGAAGGATTGCAGCGTATTGCAAAATGTTCGGCATCATGATCGCAACGCGGTCGCCCTTTTGCAGACCTTTTGATTGCAACCAACCGCCGACGATTGCTGACATCCTGTCTACATCGGCATAGGTGATAGTTTTGCCCATGCAGGTAAAAGCCGGATTTGATGGATACTTTTTGCAAGAATCAACCAACAAATCAGCGACAGAAGAATATTCTAATTCGCCGATTTCAGGCTGTACGCCATCGGGATAAGAATTCAGCCAGATTTTTTCTATTTTCTTTGCTTTTTTAGCCATGTTCCCCTCCTCAAGGTGACGCACGTTACTCCAGAAAATTAGCTTAAGACAATGCAGCTCCCCCTGCAAATGTTCAGGGGAACTTATTAATTGCTTCCGTTTACGTCAACTGCGAATTTACGCAATTTATGACCGTATTTCGGTATTCCAAACGGGTGTTTCTTTCAATGCGATACAAGTCAGAAATCCGATCACGCACGCAATGAAAATCGCGATGAATGCCGTTTGAAATTCATGCGGCTGATATGTGCGGACACCGTTTTCTAAAGTGCCATTCCAAAGCTGGTCGAGAATGAAACCAACGATGGGTTGCAGTACTGCCCCAGAAGCAACTGTCATGGAATTTACGATTCCAGTTACTGACGCACCAATCTCTGACGGCGAGCACTCACGGACCAAAGCAAAACAAATTGCCATCGCGCTGCCCGACCCGCCTATGATTGCCAACAGGATAATCGCCAATGTTAGCGGGAGGTTTGGAATAAAGATCAGTAAAGCCATTGCGAATGTCAGTATGCCTGAACCAGTTACCAGGATCATCTTCCGGCGCTTGATGCGATCAGAAAGCCAACCGGAGAAGGGCGCACCAAAGGCCCATGCCAAAAACAGAACGGAGACGAAACTCGCCGCAGTTGTACGATCAAGATCGTAAGTAGTCTCAAAATAGGGTGTTCCCCATAGAGCACCCAGTGTCAGCATGGGACCTGACATGGTAGATGCCACAAGTGCGATTTTCCAAACGGTGGAGTCTGTTGCGGCCTTCTTTAAACTAACGCCGATCGCACTCCAGTTTTGTTTGGGTACATTGGAATGCTCATTTGTATCTGGTGTGTTGCGAACGAAGATTGCGATAATTATTGCAAGCGCAAATGCTGCAGCGCCTAACCCCCACATGACCTCCCGCCAACCAAAGGCTTCAACGAATGCGGCGAGGGGACCCTGGGCAAAGACACCGCTCATCATGGCAACAAACATCCCCAATCCTGCAAGCATCGCAAAACGGTATGGCGGGAACCATTTGGATGCGAGAGCAAGTGAACCAAGGAACCCCACTGCAGAACCAATGCCAATAATAAACCGTCCAACATAGGCAAATTCAATTGATGAGGCCGTCGCCAGAATTACCGAGCCAATCCCGGCGATGCTAAGGGCCAGCGTCATCAAAATTCTGGTACCCCAGCGGTCGATCAGAACACCAAGCGGGATCTGAAGGACGACATAGGGATAGAAATAGAGAGAAGACAGCGTTCCCAATACGGTGGCGCCGATGGCGAATTCCGCCATAAGGTCTCCCACCATAACCGATGGCGTGACCCGCTGAAAAAACGCATAGCCGAAGGCAAGCGCCGCGAGGCTCCAGACGAACCATGCGCGTGGGCCACCCAATCGCGGATTTTCAGTTGTGTTCAAGCCTGTTTATCCAAGTCGTGCCGCATGCCAGCCAATATGCTCAGCCATGAATGAGGAAATGAAGTAGTAGGAGTGATCATATCCCTCACGCATGTTGAGGGTAAGAGCAATTTCCGTTCCCTCAACGGCTTTCTGTAGAGTTTCCGGTCGCAAACCGCTTTCAAGAAACTCGTCTGCTGTTCCCTGATCGACCAGCATTTCAGGCACACGTTTGCCGTCCGCGATCAGAGAGATTGTGTCATAAGCGCGCCAAGTAGATTGGTCTTCACCCAGATATTTCGTGAACGCGTTTTGCCCCCACTCCACTTGCGAAGGGTTGCAGATCGGTGCGAAAGCCGAAACCGACTTGTATTGGTCAGGGTTTTTCAGTGCGATGGTTAAAGCACCATGGCCGCCCATTGAGTGACCGAAAATCGACTGTCGGGACATATCCGCATTGAAATTTGCGCTGACAATCTCTGGCAATTCCTTTGTGATATAAGATGCCATTTGATAGTTGGCAGCAAAAGGCCCCTGCGTTGCGTCGACGTAAAACCCAGCGCCTGAACCGAAGAAATAGACATCTTCATCCGCCACGCCTTCGCCGCGGGGTGAGGTGTCCGGGCAGACGATGATGATCCCATGTTCTGCGGCTGCTGCGCGAAATTCACCTTTTTCCGTGACATTGGCATGGGTGCAGGTCAGGCCTGAGAGATAATACAAAACCGGGCAGGGAGCTGCTTCCGCCTGTGGCGGGACGAAGACTGAAAACTTCATCTCGCAATTACAGGTTGAGGATTGGTGGGTATAGACCCCTTGTACACCACCGTGTGATGTGTTGGTTGAAACAGTTTCCATGGCTTTACAGGCCTTCTTCTGATTTGTTTAATCGGGCGATTGTGGTTTTGAGCTGCTCAATCGCTTCTCCGGTTTTGACATGCAGTTTCTCAACTTCTGCCAAACGCGAATTAAGCTCCTGCGCGATTTCGGAATATTCGTCGCTGGAAGGTGCTTCACCAATTCCGTGAAGAAGCCATGTGGTGCTGACGTTCAGAAATCCGGCGAGCATAGTCAATCGATTGGCGCGCGGTTCTTCGCGATCACTTTCCCAGTTTTCCCAGGTTGCCAGGGTTACGCCCAGTTGTTGTGCGGCTTCCTCATGGGTCATGTCGGCCATTTCGCGCGCACGACCGATGCGTCCACCAAGCGTGTCCATATCGCGTGTTTCATCATAAATTGTATTAGGAGTGTTCATGGGAGGCTCCGAAATTGGCTAAACGCCCTTTGGTCTTTACACCAATAGAGCATGAAGAGCTTGCAGGAAAGCGCTTCGATCTGCCTTTGTGAAACCGACATTGTATGTCTGAGTCTGTTGGCTCTCGCGAATGTGTTGTTTTACCTCGCGCATCGCAAGTGCCATACCAATGTTCTGCTCATCAAACAGCTTGCCATTTGGGCGAATGGCTGATGCGCCTTTCTCCAAACAACGTTTGGCGAGGGGAATGTCGCTGGTTACGCAAATGTCCGAGGCAGTAATGTTCTCTGCAATCCAGTCATCGGCGGCATCTGCACCCTGAGAAACGATATGATTGCGAACCAGATCATGACGGGAGGGCCGTAAACCTCCGTCGGCAACCATGATGACGTGTGTGTTATGACGTTCAGCAACGCGGACGACCTCTTCTTTTACCGGACAGGCATCCGCGTCGACGTAGATCAAAACTTTACAACACCTCGAATGCTCTCTCCTGAATGCATCAGGTCAAAGCCCTTGTTGATGTCTTCGAGTGGCATGGTGTGGGTGATCATCGGATCGATCTCGATCTTGCCATCCATATACCAGTCCACGATCTTTGGAACGTCTGTACGGCCCTTCGCGCCGCCAAATGCAGTGCCGCGCCAGTTGCGTCCTGTGACCAGTTGGAACGGACGGGTGGAGATTTCCTGCCCGGCACCGGCAACGCCGATAATAATCGATGTGCCCCAACCCTTATGACAGCACTCAAGCGCATCGCGCATAACGTTCACATTGCCGATACACTCAAAAGAGTAATCTGCACCGCCTTTTGTTAGGTCCACTAGGTAAGGGACCAGATCGCCCTCGACTTCGTTCGGATTGACGAAATGGGTCATGCCAAAACGCTCACCCCATTCCTTGCGGTCCGGGTTGATATCGACGCCAACGATCATGTTTGCGCCCGCAAGACGAGCACCCTGAATAACGTTGAGGCCAATGCCGCCGAGACCAAACACAACCACATTGTCGCCCGGTTCAACCTTTGCAGTGTTGATTACCGCGCCGATGCCGGTGGTCACACCGCAACCGATGTAACAAATGCTCTCAAACGGAGCGTCTTCGCGGACTTTGGCAAGTGCAATCTCTGGAACCACGGTATGGTTTGAGAAAGTGGATGTGCCCATATAGTGGAACGCCTGCTCACCTTTGATCGAGAAACGCGATGTGCCGTCCGGCATGACGCCACGTCCTTGTGTTTCGCGGATTGATTGGCAGAGATTGGTTTTGCCGGATGTGCAGTAATCACACTCACGGCATTCCGGCGTATAAAGCGGAATTACGTGATCACCCTTTTTGAGAGTGGTGACGCCCGGTCCCACATCAACAACAACGCCTGCGCCTTCATGGCCCAAAATTGCCGGGAAAATGCCTTCCGGGTCAGCGCCAGAAAGTGTGAAGTCATCGGTGTGACAAAGGCCCGTTGCCTTGATCTCAACCAGAACTTCGCCTTCCTTTGGGCCCTCCAGATCAACCTCTGTGATCTCCATTGGTTTTCCGGCTTCAAATGCAACTGCGGCTTTTGTTTTCATCGGGCTACTCCTCCCTAAAACGCTATTTTGTCCAACCTACCCAAATTGGCAGGCGATGCAATTGTAATTAAATTACATTTTCTATGCTTAATCCGATGCTTGCCAGTGCCCGGTCCTGCCCGCCTTGCGCTGCAATCATCAAACCTGAAGCCGGTTTTGATGTCGGTAATGTCAGGGCACAACAGCCAAACATGTTGAAGAACCTTGTGTTGCGCAGTGCCATCATGTTTGTGGCGCTGAACAGGTCATAATCTGCCAGCAATGCTTCAACATTTGGTGGCGCAATGGCAACCGTGGGTGCCAGAACTGCATCATAACTTTGAACGCGTCGGTTATATGTCTCACGAATGACCATCATTTGCGCCATAGCGGTATCGTACTGATTTCGGGTGAGATCCTTTCCAGAGCCAAAACGATTGGCCACGGGTTCAAACATCACTCCCGGGGTCGCCTCGATCAATTCACCCCATTCTTGCCAGGCTTCATAGGGGAAGAGGATGGGACCCAATGGGAGAATCTCCTCAAATTCAGGAATTTGCATTTGGTCAATTGTTGCACCGGCAGATTTTAGTGCTTCAATTGCATGATCAAATCCATCTTTCTGATCTGATTCAACTTCATCGAGAGTGATGGTTTCATTGATCACGAAGCGGCAATTTGAAAGCGGTTTTTCGTCAGGCACGCTGGAGTTTTGATCCGCCATGATTGCGACCATGGTCCAGGCGTCAGCAACGCTGGTACACAATGGTCCGGCAGTGTCAAAACCTGAACATAAGGGTACCACTCCCCGGTCGCTGATGAGGCCGTGCGTTGTTTTGAAGCCAACAAGGTCATTCCATGCAGATGGAATCCGTACTGAGCCACCTGTATCGGAGCCGATTCCTATTGGGACAAGTTCATAGGCGACCGATGCCGCTGCACCAGAGGATGATCCACCGGGTGCAAGGTGTTTTCCCTGCTTGTTAGGTGAGGTCGCTGTTTTTGGATTAATGCCAAGACCGGAAAACGCAAGTTCAGAAAGATGTGTTTTCCCGACGCAAACAAGGCCCGCTTTTGTGGCATGCTCAAGCGCTGCACAATCATGGGTGGGCGTACGCCCTCCAAGCAATTGCGATCCAGATTCGGTTGCGATTTCTGCCGTATCAAAGAGGTCTTTCCAGGAAATTGGCACACCGTCCAGCGGGCTTTTCAGATCTCCCGATTTCTGACGTGTTCTTGCGGCTTCAGCCTCTGTGCGTGCACGGTCTTCTGTTGTGCGGGCAAAAATAGTATCGCGATGCTCATGGGCATTTATTTCAGCAAGGGTTTGCTCAGTCAGCTCTACCGGATCAATTTTGCCAGAGGCGATGTCTTTACCCAATTCAAGTGCGGTTTTCATAGTATTATCTTCCATTGAATACGGGTTTTTCCTTTCGGAAAAAGGCTGCTACCGCCTCACGACAATCTTCACTCTCGCTTAGTGGTTGCTGGACTTCGGCTTCGAAATCAATTGCGTCGCCTAAACCCATTGTACCCATCTGGTTCAATACTTTCTTGACGGCGGCTTGGGCGAGGGGTGCTCCACTGGCAAGTTTGGCCGCGCGTTCTGCAACGGCTCCCTCCAAATCGTCAGCAGAAACCACCTGATTGCACATTCCATAGTTCAGGCATTCTTCGGCGGTAAGTCTCTTACCCTCTGCGATGATTTCAAAGGCCTTTCTTGGTCCCAACGCATGGTAGAGATGCCAGTTCAGGCCACCGTCAGGAATGAGACTGATCGCGGCAAAGGCAAGATATATGTAAGACGTATCCGTCATAATGACGATGTCACATGCAAGGGCAAACCCGGCACCAATGCCTGCCGCGGGACCATGAACCTGCGCAATGACTGGTTTGGAGGAATTCCTAATCGCCATGAGGCAGGGCTTGTATTCTTTCTTTAGCTGTCGCTCGACACCGACTTCAACACCTTCACCAAGATCTGCGCCTGCGCAGAAACCTTTGCCAGCACCCTTTAGGACAATCACCCTTACGGATGTATCTGCTTCGGCAGCTTCAAGCGCCTTCAGCAAATCCAGCCGTAACTCAGTATTGAAAGAGTTCAAAGAATCGGGGCGGTTAAGCGTGATGGTGCAGACAGCGTCTGCTGTCTCATAGTTCAAGACATTGCTTTGCATGATTTCCTCCTCGGCTCACTTCAAAGCAAAACGCCGGAACTTGCAAGTGAATTGATCTCGTTTTCGGAAACGCCGATATCGGAGAGGAGGGTTTTCCCGTCAGCTCCCGTTTGTGTCGCAGCCTTGGGAACATCGGATATACTGCGCGACAGACGAGGCGCGACAGAAGTTTGTGTAATGCCGTTTCGATTAAAGAAGACATTTCGTTCGGCATTGTGCGGATAGGCTTCAGCTTCCTGAAAATTGAGAACGGGTGCAACGCAGGCATCGGTTCCTTCAAACAGTTTGGCCCATTCATCGCGTGTCTTGGTGCCAAATATTTCCTCAAACAGCGTATGCATGGCGGGCCATTGCGCCTTGTCATTTTGTTGTTTGAGTAAGGTTTCATCCAGTTCAAGCAGACTGATTAGTTCGGCAAAAAATTGGGGCTCAATTGCTCCAACGGAAACAAACTTTTCATCGGAAGTTTTGTAACATCTATACCAGGGGGCGCCCGTATCAAGGAAATTGTCTTCGCGATTGTTTGTCCAGAACCCCTGTCCGACCATGGTCTGGATCAACCCCATCATGGCCGGTACGCCATCAACCATTGCCGCATCTACTACCTGTCCCTTGCCCGAAATGCCGCGCTCAATAATCGCGGAAAGAATGCCCATCACCAGAAACATGGAGCCGCCGCCATAGTCTGCTGCGAGATTAAGGGGAGGAATAGGTGGCTCACCTTTCTTGCCGATTGCGTGCAGTGCGCCGGTGACTGCCAGGTAGTTAATGTCATGGCCTGCAGAATGGGAGAGGGGTCCCTGTTGCCCCCAACCCGTCATTCTCCCGTAGATGAGGCGAGGGTTGATAGCGTCGCAATCAGTGGGGCCGAGATGAAGACGTTCCATGACGCCGGGGCGGAATCCTTCCAGCAAAATGTCTGCACCTGCGATGAGCTTGTGTGCGACCTCAATACCCTTTTTGTCTTTGAGATTCAGCGCGATTGATTTCTTGCCCCTACGGTTGACCTCTTTCGAGATATCCATGCCGGATTTTCGATCAATAACAATTACCTCTGCGCCAAGGTCTGCGAGTAATTGCCCAGCCAGAGGAGCCGGACCAAGGCCTACCATTTCGATCACTTTGAGAGAGGTGAGAGGGCCGGACATGAGTTACCTATGCTTCTTTTCCCAAGCAACCTGTTGGCGTTTTGCTTTGCTACCCCTTGGAACATGCTCGCGAGTTGCCAAAACAGCTTTCACATCCCGAAAGGCATTTTGCCAGATTTCGCTTTCCTTAAAAAAAATGGCCTTGCCGTCTTCTTGAAGAATTAGCGCAACACGGACCTCTTCCTTGTCCCAGTCATTGTGATCGTGAAAATCCTGTAACGCTCTAAGCTTTCTTAACCTTACAAGAAGTTGTTTTGTATTCCAAAGCTTCAGTTCCTCGGAAGCTATTGGCAGCATGTGGCTCATGTACTTAGTAATTAGAAACTTGTTTGCCGAGTCCATATCTCACCTCTGAAACAATAGTCGCAAACCAAGTGCACCCATCACAACACTCGCAAATCTGTCTGCCCAGGCCTTTCCCGCCAGATAGGCTTTGCTCATCGCCGGCGTACTCATCACCGCGGCGATCAGGCCATAGCAGACAACCTCCACCAGAAAGTGGTTTGTGACGATGAAGGCCTTTTCACCCAGTGTTAGATCAGGAGGGAAAATAACGATCAGCACGGCAGCTGCAAACAGAACAGACTTAGGATTGGAAAGGTTGAGCAAGAAACCGTCGATGAAATCTCTTGCTGCAGGCGTTTGGTGCATGTCGAGCGGTCTAGTTGCCCCGTTCCAGGTATTGTAAGCGATCCAGAGCAAATATCCCGCACCTGCAATCTTAACAGCGGTGTAGGCCCAGGGAACCAAAGCAAATATGCTTTGTAATCCCAGAAGTGCAGCCAACGTCCAAATAGATGCCATTAACCCCAGGCCGATGCCCAATCGAATGCCGGCAGCACGGCCTTTGGTGAGAGCAGTTCTTATCGACATTAAAAATGCGGGCCCGGGGCTGGCGATCGCTGCCAGAAGGGCAAGGTTGAAGGCAAGGATCAGTTCAAACGTCATGCCAGCAGGTTAGACCCAGTTTCGCGTTGTCTCAAGTGCTTCTTGCGTCTTGTTTGGTACAGGCAATTGTTCATTTCCGTCACTGCTCGCGTCGCATTTTCCGGTTTTCTGAAATGGTTTTGCAGTGCTACTTCTTTCTCAAGAAAGGTTCGGTGCCATGAGCGAGCAAAAAGAAGTTGGTAGAACAAGAAGGGGAGGGCGTGGCGCCCGCCGTGAACTGAGATCCGGTCATGAAACCGCCATGCTTCCGGCACTCAAGCGCAACATACCTCTGACCGAGCCGATGGATCAGGAGCAGATCGAAAAGATCGACAAGGCATCTCTTGATATTCTTGAAGATGTGGGGGTGATCTTTCGCGACCCAATCGCAATTGAGGACTGGAAGAAGGCCGGCGCCGATGTGCGCGAAGATGATCGCGTCCATTTTGATCGGGGCATGATCAAGGAGCTGATTTCTTCAATTCCATCAAGCTTTACCTATCATGCGCGCAATCCGGCAAACAATTTGCCCTTTGGCAATGACCATTCGATCTTCATTCCCATGACCGGTGCACCCTATCTGCGGGACCTTGAAGATAATCGCCGCAATCCGCTGCTTGAAGATTTGGCTAATTTTCACAAACTCAGCCACATGCTTCCGGCGATACATTCGTCGGCCCATCATATCGTTGAACCGTATGATCATCCGATCAGCCAGCGGCATTTGCGGATTACTTATTCGTCCATGAAGCATTCAGACAAGACGTTTATGGGCATGACCACCAGCCCGAAGAATGCCGAAGATGTTATGGATATGTGTGACATCCTGTTTGGTGAAGGGTTCATCGACACGCACCCGGTTGTGACCGGAAATTGCAACGGGAATTCCCCTCTGGTTTGGGACGAGGTGATGCTGGGGGCTATGCGGGCATTTTGTAAACGTAACCAGCCGGTTCTTTGCTCGCCATTTGTGTTGGGCGGTGCGAATACGCCTGCGTCAACTGCCGCTTCCGTTGCGCAACTGAATGCGGAAGCACTTTCTGCTCTCGCCTATACGCAAGTTGTGAATAAAGGCTGTCCTGCAATTTACGGGCATTATCTTTCGACCGTTTCCATGAAGTCTGGCGCGCCGATGGCAGGAACGCCCGAGATCAGCTTGATGAATTTCATGATCGGTCAGATGGCGCGTTACTATGAAGTGCCGTGGCGTACGTCCAATACATTGGGTGGCGCGAAAACCTTTGATGCGCAGGCTGGCTATGAAAGTTCCTCTACCCTGATGGCGGTGATGATGGCGGGTGCCAATTATATCTGGCATTCAGCAGGATGGAACGAGGCCGGAATGCATTGCTCAATGGCAAAGTTTGTTGTCGATGCAGAGCAATGTGCCATGGCTTACCGTATGGCAGAAGGGATCAAGTGGGATGATTTCGATGAAGCGCTTTCGGCGGTACGTGACATCGGTCCCGGTGGTCATTATTTAGGTCATCCGCATACGCAGGAAAAATTCCAGACTGCGTTTTTCATGCCGGAGCTCTTTGACAATAATTCCATTGAGCAATGGGTGGCGGAAGGTTCCATCGAGATCAACGAACGCGCCTTGAAACACACGAAATCCTTGTTGGATGCCTATGTGGAGCCAAAGCTTGATGAAGGCGTTAACGAAGCATTGCTCGATTATATTGCGCGCCGCGAACGGGAAATTCCTCCGATGGATGCGCTGAACAACGAATATTGATCGCGCCTAATATCTCGATAATACGACCCCTAATGCGATCAATACAACAGCCAGAATCCGAGCTGGCGAGATGGATTGAGCCGGCAAATTGGCGAAACCAACCGCATCGATGATCATGGCCGCGGTAAGTTGTCCGCAGAGGATGGTTGCTACCAGAGTAAGTGATCCCAGTTTCGCGACATTGGTCAGTGACGAATAAACCGCGAAAGCGCCCAAGAATCCGCCGATCAACATCCAGGGGGATGCAGAACTAATTGCACGAAGTGGCGCGAAATTGGCAGTTGTCAGGTTCAGGATCAAAAGGGATGAAAATCCAACACCAAAAGAAATAAGCGCTGCAAACAATCCGCTATTGATGTGTGCGCCCAATGCGCCATTGATGGGTGCCTGCATGGCAATGCCGATGCCGGATACAAATACCATTAAAAACGCGATCAAGAGGTGTTGTGACATCGAATCATCCTTTTAGAAACTGGATGATGATAATCACACTGGGATTAGCTTGTCTTGTTTCGCGGCGTGTGGAGTTTGATTTAATGATCAAAGCCGTGTTTCAGGATAATCGGCACCACCAGTTCCTCTTCATCCGTCAAATGACGGTTAAGGAAACGTTCAAAACTATCAAACTGCTCATGCAGTTCTCCAACCTTCTTACTGCTGATTTCATCCGGCAACTGAAGGGTTGCATTTGCGAGTGTGGCAAAGGTGTTGATATGCGCATCCAGCTCGTGGTGATCTTTATCCAATATATCGAAGCCACGCTGCAGTGATTTCTCCATGCCAATCAGAAGCGGAAAATATTGGTGATCCTCAATGCTGTGATGAGCATGAAGTTCGTTAACAAACATACCGCCAAACCGCGAAAGCCTGGCCTTGAACTGGAGCGGATCGAGATCGTTATTCTCAAGTTTCGCAGTATCTTCCTGAAGAATTTTGAGGAGCTTTCGAAACATCACATGCCGCTCCAGCCAGAACTTCACCAACCCGTCAAAATTGGAATGGCTTTCCCAGATGTCTCGCGGATATTGCTCAACCAGCACGCGTAGGGGTTCTGGCAGGCCGGTTCGGTTAACGAGTTTAAGGTCTGGTGGTTGGGTTTGCTCGATCATCTGTTTTCAATATATGTTTCTTTTTATTATTGTTGCGGTCGCCTAAAGGCAATTCTTGAAATTACATGTAGTTTTTGAGGAAGGTTCATAATTGGACATTCATGAAGCTTACTTCGCTTGCAGGACCTGCTATTTTGATGATCGACGTTTGCTTGACTGGGTTCGAAATGAAGCAACAGCGGACGAACTGAGTAAGTATGAGTTTTTGACGGATCTGAAGCATTTGAATGACAAAAAGCTGAAAAATAATGGTGAGCTGGTGTATGCGTTCGAAAATTTCTATGTTGAAACATGGTCAAAGCCATCTGTTCGTGAAAATGAAGATGTAATCCGCAAATTATATGTGCAGCGATTGAGGGAATACACCGTCGGTAAATGCCGAACCATCGATGTCTGTAAAATGGATGAAAGAGTTGGTATTCTCATGTGGGATTTTGAAGGACAGGAGATGCGACATTGGTTCGGCGATCTTGCATTTGAACACAATGAATTTTGTTACTTAAACGAAAGCGCAAATGACACGGAATATATGCAGGTTGCAGTACGCAACCTCTTGCTGGAGTTTGATAAGCGTTCTGAAGAGTGAACGTTTGTTTCCCTAATCCACCCTTGACTTTCACTCCCATTTTCCACTATATCCACCACAGATTGCGCGGACGACCCGCGCTTTTTGTTTTGTATTCCCAATCGGAAGACTGAAAAAGACAAGCCCGACGGCGGATTTCCGCTTGTTGAGGTTCGTGATGAACACTGGAAGGAAATAAGATGTTCGCAGTCGTAAAAACCGGTGGCAAGCAGTATCGCGTTGTTGCCGAGGACGTATTAAAAATTGAAAAAGTTGCTGGCGAAGCCGGTGATTTTGTTGAGCTTTCTGATGTATTGATGGTTGGCGAAGGCGGTAACATTACTGCTGGCGCTCCATTGGTTGAAGGCGCTTGCGTTTCTGCCGAGATCGTTTCTCAGGGCCGTACTCGCAAGATCATTGCGTTCAAAAAGCGCCGTCGCCAGAATTCACGTCGTACAATCGGTCACCGTCAGCATCTTACCACTGTTCGGATTGCTGAAATCCTGACCGACGGCAAGAAGCCTTCGAAAAAGGCAGCGCCCAAGAAGGCAGCTCCTGCGAAGGAAGAAAAAGCTGCTGCACCTGCCAAGGAAGCCAAAAAAGAGGCTCCGAAGAAGGAAGCCGCACCGAAGAAAGAAGAAGCAAAAGCTGCACCTGAGGGTCCGCTGTTTACCGCTCCTGAGGGTGATGCAGACAAGCTTACAGACATCAAGGGCATCGGTCCGGTAGCAGAAAAGCAGCTTAATGAACAAGGTATCACAACCTTTGCGCAGATCGCCGGTTTGAGCGAAGCGGACATTGAAAAGGTTGACGAGTACATGCCTTTCAGTGCAGACCAGATCAAAGACTGGCAAGCACAGGCTAAAGAAAAGATCGCTTAAGCGAACGTACAGGAGAAAACGAGATGGCTCATAAAAAAGCAGGCGGCTCATCCAAGAACGGTCGCGATTCAGAATCCAAACGCCTCGGCGTTAAAAAATTTGGTAACGAAATGGTTGTTCCTGGCAACATCATTTGTCGTCAGCGTGGCACAAAGTGGCACCCGGGCAACAATGTCGGCATGGGCAAGGACCACACATTGTTTGCACTCACAGGCGGCAAGGTTCAGTTCCAGCGCAAAGGCAATGGCCGAACATTCGTAAACGTGATCCCGGCGGAAGCAGCCGAATAACCAGCTCAAGAAACGGCTGGTAATCATCGACCCAGCCAACCATATACAGTTGCAAGGGGAGATGGAAAATCACCAGCTCCCCTTTTTGATTCTCATTGGGCTTGGAAGCGGGGGCTTAAAAGTTCAGGGCACGTGGGGCCCGATTTGGAGAAAGAAATGACAGAAGATCAAATCAATGAGGCGCAGAGCCTTGTTTTTGCGGGCGAGATATTGACCACGCCCGATCTTGTGTTGCGTGCGCCGACCAAGGATGATGTAAGCGACATCACCAATCTTGCGAACAATCGCAAAGTGTCGAGCATGCTCGAGTCGCTTCCATATCCTTACTATGACAAGCATGCAGAAGAATTTATTGATCAGGTCTCCAAACCGGATGCGGGCGAATGCGTATTTGCCGTAACCCATTCCGAGTCAGGTGAATTGATGGGGATGTGCGGTCTGCATCTGGTCAAACGTCGTTTCAACATG
>JASJDO010000064.1 GCA_030065115.1 Rhizobiaceae bacterium
CGACATTTTTGAACCCCTTTGCAGTGAGGGTCACAAGTTCAAAATGTTCGAAGCATAATGCCCCTTATCTGCAGCAGGAATATTTTTCGAGAGGCCACAACCGCGAGAGTCGTGGTCACGATCCTTTCTGCATTTACGGCCCGGAGGGAATGGGCAAATTGAAAAATGGACCACACAGATTGAGAAGCAACGCCAAATGAACTTATCGGTTCTCATCCAACCAGATGCGCACCTTCTCTAGCATTGGAATGAGATCAGCAAGCTCCTGTGGTTCGAAGGACTTAATAAAGTCAGCAAACGCGGCTCCCAGAACCTGAAGCGCATCTTGGTGCGCCGATCTCCCGGCTTCTGAGATCGACACAATTTTGGAGCGACCATCCACTTCATGCGGACGAATTTCTACGAAACCCTTCTTGTGGAGTTGCTTCAACGTGTTGGTCATCGCACCTTTTGTCACCTGAAATGCATTGGCAAGCTCAAGAGGAGATTTTGGCGGCAAACCACGAACAAAATGATTGAGGACCGAATACTGCGACATGGTCAAGCCATGCGGCAGGTTCCTTTCGGCCCTCGTTGACGATAACTGATTGATGATGCCCACTTCGTTGAAGAACCGGAAGTAAACCTGCTGCTCCGGCGAAAGGTTGGTCATCTTTTCAGTCATGCGGTCTTAGCTGTTCACAAGGCGTGTTTCATAGGCCCAACGAGGGCTCGGCTCAGGCTTCTTACCATATCCGATCCGGGCAAACATCTGTAATGTTTCACCTTCCTCAACCTGCAGCACCTTTCGGATTTGCTTGTATTGCGGCGCAACTTCCTCAAACTCCTGTAAGGCTTGTGACCAAGGCTGCATTGCAATTCCAAGCTCGGTAGCCTTCAAATTCATCCGAACATAGCTTCGGCCGGCTGCGATCTGGTCGCGACGGAAGTTCCCTTCAGTTTTAACGAACACAAAGCCGTTTGCAGTGCCAAAAGGCTCTTTTACCGCTGCCATCTGCTGCTGGAAAGCTGTGGTCGACGTATCCAGAAACTCGTCCCGGTTCATGAACCCGAGCGCATCCGCAACTTCGAAAAAAGCGCCACCAAGATCAATACCGTCGGGGTTTTCTTCAATTTCCGCTTTGCCGATACGAAGCAGATCTATGCTCTCTTTGGCGGTGCGATAGGTTCGCAATTCTGTTTCCATTGCGTTCCATGCGATTTTCCTAAGCTCCGCTGCAACATTTTCGTCTGTGATGTCTCCACCGATTGCACCTCCAACAACTTCAGCGACAATGAGCGAGGCATTCTCTGCACTGACGGATTTGCCCAGTTCGTAGGGGTCTTTGTTTGAGCGCCTGTCATAAATATGGGCAAACAATGGGTCCGGCTCTACGTCATCCTTCTTCAACTCTATTCGAGCTACTGGACGGTCATCAAGGCGCGGTACCCCCTCTCCCGCTGGAAACATTTCGATCTCAGCCTTCAGTCCGATTTCCTTTGCGGCAATATCCGCAAGTTCCAGAAAACAACCAAGGCCTATCGTAATCTGCCGATCAAACGGGTCCGTATACGGTAACCTGCGATCCAAATCGCAATAGAGCGTCATCACGTTCTCTTCTTCCAGATCTACCTGCCACGGCTGGCGATTATGCGGATTGGGCGCAAGAATGGCATGGGAAAGAACATAGCGACGAGGATCAAAGTCAGGTTTTGCTCCAAGCGCCAGTTTCCATGGCTCAATCGCCTTGGTGGGAGTTCGCGATGCAGCAAACAAACCACCGGCAGATGCTGCAACGATGACACCTCCGCCAATTATCTTCAAAAAGTTTCGTCTGCCTTGACTCGCTTTGGCTTCGTTCACATCAGCACTCATTCTAAACCTCCATTAGTTTAATATTAAACCATATATAGTTTAGATTTAAACTACTTTCAACTGCAAAATTATGAGCATTTATATGTCCGTCAAAAACTATTGAAAAACAACGCGATGCGCGAGCTTGTGGCCGTTTGTTACTACCAGTTCCGAGAAGCCGGCCATTTTCAAAAGATCAAAAAAGTTCAATTGCTCAACATGTCCCAGCTTCTGAAAAAGCGGTGATGTGCGCGCATCTGCCGTCATCGATGCCAACAATCCCCGCATCTTGAATAGTGTGTCGTATCGACCGGTCTCGGTGGAAACAATAATAAGTTTTTCGGCATTACCACCCTTGGCGTACATATGATGGGTTGGTGGATAGGGCTTCTTCTTTTGACGCTGATCCAATTCAGTCACAAATCCAACACGAGAAAGCCGGCTGACACCGGGCAGCACTGGCAATGGTGCCTGATACGATTCCTCCGAAGTGATTTCTGGATAATAATACCCAATATGCCGCTCAGACGCATCAGCGCCAGAAAACATCGAATTGGCAGCAAGTGAAAATGTCAGAAGCAGCATGCTAAAAAGGCGGATGACCTGGCTTTTGAAATGTCTTGGTCTGGAAATTTTCATCTGCTCCACTCCGCACTCACTATTACACTTGACCTGCATTCCAACACAGCTCCACATCAACATAAGCTAATTTCCTAATTTAGTAAGCTTTTTCCATTTCACGTTTGTTCCACAGCTTGTGAGTTTGCCATGAGGATGTCAGCTGTCGTTTATGATAAGAATGTGCCCAATTGATCCTGGTCGCCGATGATTCGTTTCAGGGGAATGGCGCTATGTATGAATTCTACGAATTTCTTTTTCTGATCTTGGTTCTTGCACCAATCATCATTTCCGTATTGTCAATTGTCGCGTTTGTCAGAACCAGAAGGCTCGCCAAAAACCAGACTGAGCTTGCAAACACCCTTTCTTACCGCCTTGGGCTGCTGGAAGAGAAAATAGATGAATTGTCATCCGGGAATGCACCTTCTTCGAAAGTAGTCGCCGAAGATGCACCATCGGATACGGTCAGTGAACAAGCCCCAACTGAAGAAACATCATCAGAAGCTTTGGAGATCGAAGAAAAAGAAACATCCGATCAAGAAGAAGAACCCCGCGATGAACTTCCCGAAGCAGCCCGTGATGAAACACCGAGCGGACCATGGGATGTCAGCCGCTCAGCAAATCAGAATGAAGCGCCCAAGGAAGATCAACCAATCCGATCCGGTCTTCCACAACTTGATTTGGAAAGCATGCTCGGTGGACGTTGGAGCGTACTGCTCGGAGGGTTTACGCTCGCTCTCGGAATAGTGTTTCTTGTCCGTCATTCCATTGAAGCAGGCTACCTTGGCCCCGGCCCCCGAGTAATCATTGGCCTACTATTATCAGCTCTCATATTGGCAGCAGGAGAATGGCTCAGAAGAAGCGATCGCGACTTTGGGCTCCCGGTCTATCAAAACGCAGATGTTCCAGGAATTCTGACAGGTGCGGGTGCATGTGGTGCATTCGGCGCGCTCTATGCTGCACACGGGCTTTACGGCTTTATCGGCCCCGGAACAGCCTTTATAGCTCTCACCCTTGTCGGAATCGGTGCACTTGTTCTGTCGACCATACATGGGCCGATCCTCGCAGCAATTGGGGTGCTTGGAGCCTATGGCACGCCACTGCTTGTGAGTTCAAATGATCCCAATACTTTGGCCCTTGCACTCCATGTGCTGGTTGTAACCGCCGCGGTGCTGGGCATCGCGCATTTTAGGGACTGGCGTTGGCTGGCAATTGCCGGTTTTGTTGCATCGAGCATCTGGACAGGGATTGCAGCCATGCCGGGCGGCAACAATGCGGGAATATCTGGTGCCCTGCTAATTGTGGGTCTTGCAGCGATATTCTCAATACTTTTCTACATCCGGGAAGAAGACAACAACATAGATGCGACTTTTGAAAAATCAGCAGGTTTAGCATTTGCATTGCTGGTTATAGCGTGCATTCTTCACCTGATTGTAAATTCGGATCTTCCAGCCACTGCCACGGTTGTTTGCGCGGGGTTGCTTATCACCGGAATTGCCATCACTCGGCCTTCTACAGCGCCGGTGGCACTCATTAGTTCAGTCTTGACGGTCTTCGGTGTCCTTGCCAGTGATGTGCCTCGTCTTTTTCAGTCAGGCTTGCTGCAAACCGTCGACTATGTTCCACGCGATATAAATAGTTTTGTCCTGAACGCATTTATTCTGGCACTGCAACCTTCTTTATTGAGCCTTTGGGCCGCAAGAAGGCGATTGTTGAGCGCGCCAAGAACCGCCGCATGGTTAGCCACCGCAATCAGCTTCACCGGCTTTTTTGGTGTCCTTGCTTCATATTTGCGAATTTCCCCATTCGAAACAAAGCCATTAATCGGGGCTGTTGCCCTTGGTGTCGCGGCAGGTTTGGCGCTGCTCACAGAGCTGTTTATCAGGATCAAGCCGGACAACCACAAAGCCCCTGCCCCTGCAGCGTTTGCAGTTGGTGCGGTTGCGACTGCAAGTTTGGCAATTTCAATTTCTCTGGATGTTGGCTGGATGCCGCTTGCGTTCGCCCTTACAGCGCTGGGCATCGCTTTCATATATTCTCGCAGGCCTGTCTCAACACTTCCTTGGCTCGCCACCCTGGCAACCGCGATTTGCGGCCTCACGCTTTATGCAAATATGCCGCTGGAACTGCCAGGAATCTCTGAAACCCTGTTGATCAATGAACTGATCGCCTTATTGGCTGTGCCGGCAGCAGCGATTTTACTTGGCGCAGAAATGTTGCGAAAAGCGCATCCGACACCCAATTGGCTAACCCACGGATTGATGACATCGGCTGGTCTTGCTTTGGCAGCATTATTTGTTGCGCTGGAGATCATCCACATCATCAACAATGGTAATTTACAAAATGTACGACATTCACTGGCTGAGACCGCCGGGCTGACATTGGCCGCACTGGGCTTTGCGATTGGGTTGCAATTTGTTGCCAAACGCTCTGACAACCCAGTGTTCAATTGGGCCTCAATGGTGGCAGGAATAGTCGGGATAGCCTATGCCGCGTTCGGCCTGTTCATGCTGCACAATCCTGCATTGGAAAAAGCATCGATTGGAACAGGATTGTTAATCAATCTGCTACTGCCTGCCTACTTGCTTACCGGCCTCGCATCAGCCGCTGTTGCCTTGCTGTCGAGGTCAATTCGGCCGCGCTGGTATACCTTGGGATATGCTGCATTATCGGGCGCGCTGCTGTTCACTTATTTTTCGCTCATGCTTCGACACTATTTTCAGGGAGAAACGGTGGATTTGCTGCAACCAACGAGCGATCTTGAATTCTGGCTATATTCGCCGCTCTGGCTTGTACTCGGCGCCATAATATTGGCAGTCGGATTACGCCTAAATTCGCAACCCGTCCGGCTTGCATCAGCGCTTCTGATCGGGTTGACGATCGTCAAGGTGTTCCTGCTGGATATGGCCTCACTGGAAGGACTGTTAAGGGCAGCATCATTTATTGGCTTAGGTATATCCCTTATTGTAATCGGGCGTTTCTATCAGAGAATTTTGACACGAAAAACCGCTCGAACATAGCAATATGAACTTATAAGCAACTAAAAATTATCTGAGATACCCGCACAGTATAGCATTTGTTTACGGTATATCACTCTATTTATTTACGTAACGTCACATTTGTGCTAGTTTCTCTTTTTGTATCAGGGGCGAAGGTACTTAAAATGTATAGGCTTTTATATAAAAGCCTGGCGGCGAAAAATCTAAATCCTGTTGAACTAGAGATCTTGATAAGTTCGTGCCGGGAAAACAATGAGTTAAACATGATAACAGGTCTGCTGTTGTTTGACGGCGAGACATTCTGTCAACTCATTGAAGGCGACCGTCATAATGTCATGCATGTGATGGAAAAAATCCAAAAAGACGACCGTCATCGAAGGGTTCGAATACTGGGGCAAAGGCCCGCGGAAGTGCGCGCATATATGTCATGGGGATTCCATCGCGATGTAGAGAATTTTTATGATGAGCTACAGGATGCTCTTAACTTCAATGGCTAGCATGGCCCAACAAACATGCAAAAATGGCTGTTAAAATTGACATAAAGCGTTATTTAAGCGTCCAGCATAGTGTTCTAGCTTGGTAAGCGCTTGGATTCATGACGAAAACTGAATGGAATTTTCACCCCGACCGTGACAGTCTGATCGCAGAGGCGCACGCACGTCCTTCGCAAAACGTTTCGGCACCCGCGCAAATTCTGCAGATCGCGTTTAGATGCAGCGGCAATATTCGACAGAAATTCTTCAATACTGTAGCCAATGGCGAAGATGCCACGAACCTCCGTCATGTTTCCGGAGACATTCAGGGAATACGCATAAAGCTGGAACAGCACACCGAGTTTATGTCCTGCATGTTGTTGCGCGACATGAACAAGTCTGATGCCATCGTGTCGCTTGCCGATGTGTTCCATCAGAATTTCCCTACCTCAGAAATCGAAACACTTGTTCTGCTTCAAATCGATGTGGTTACGACAACAAACCAGATGTTGAAACTGCTCCCACCGACAGAACGCATATACGGCGGCAAAATTCGAAACCAGATAGATGTGCGTTCAACCTTCAAACCTGATGAAAATGGCGCAGTGCAATTTGTGGTCCACGGCAAGAAATTGACGGGTGATGAACTCGGTCGACGTCTTCAGCGCCTTGTGGAAATGGAAACCTATCGCACGATGAGTCTGCTTGGACTATCCAAAGCACGGGCGGTCGGTTCGCAACTGACTGAGTATGAAGATGCACTGGATAACCTGACCCGATCATTGCGAGATGAAAATGCAACTTCGAACACAGATGACGAAAAACTTTTTGAGGCCCTTTCAGCGTTATCAGAGAAAAACAATATTCTGGCCTCCGAAATCCGTTACCGTTTTGCTGCAAGCCGAGCTTATTATGCGTTATTCGATCAACGAATTACCTCCCTTGAGGAAGAGAAAGTTGGCGATGTCCAAACCATGAGCGGGTTCCTTCGGTCTCGCCTGGAACCAGCGATCGCTACAATTGAAAGCACCGCAAAACGTCAGGAAACGCTGACCAATGACCTTTCGCGCGCCCTAACCTTGTTGCGTACCCGCATCGAGCTTAATCTCAACAAGGGCAATCAGGCGTTGTTGCAGTCGATGGACCGCCGCCATGATCAACAGTTGAAGATTTCGCGCACGGTCGAGGGATTATCCGTCGTCGCAATTACGTACTATGCCGTAGGCTTGGTATCCTACCTTCTCAAAGCGCTGGCAAAGCAGCCTTGGATGCCATTGTCGGAAACCATTTTGACGGCGATTTCTGTTCCGTTCATCCTTGTCATTGTCTGGTTCAGTCTGCATCGCATTAGAAGCGCCTGGGAAGACCATCGGAAAAAATGAACCAGTCCTGAACAACAGCACTTTGCGCTTCAGATAAATGTGAAGTGGTGTGAAAGGGTGTCATTTGTATTTGATCGGGCTTTTCACGATATATGATCCAACTTAACCAGCAGGAGATTTGTTCGTGAACCGTCGCTCGTTTCTAGCATCATCCGCCGCATTTGCAGCAGCAACTACTTTGAGCTTTCCCGCCTTTGCCGGCTCCAAAAAGGGTAGGTTCAGGGGTGACAGCAATCATGTCACCAAAGGCAGTGTGACAGTTAAAGATGGCAAGATCACACTTGAAAGCAGCTTTTGGTTTGACGGCGCTCCTGATCCACGAGTAGCGCTTGGGAAAGGCGGAAAGTTCCTCGCAGGAACAGATTTTGCCAAGCTCAAGAAAAACAGTGGCAAGCAGACTTACTCTATTCCAAGCAGCCTTAAGTCGAAAGATTTTGACACGGTAGTGATCTGGTGTCGCAAGTTTTCTGTGCCTTTGGGACACGCGAAAATCAGCTAACACATTTATCCTTTTACTGTCCGGTTATCCTCCTCCCCCACTTTCCACACCGGACTCAAAAGACCCGCCGCGTATCCCTAGCGGCGGGTTTTTTATTTGCCGACCAGTCTATTCAAGCGGTTCCAAAGTGGCCGCCGTCTTTGCCAACCTGACCAGATTGATGAATTCCGCCCGATAACCGAATTCATCATCGCCCTTCCCTGATTGTGCCAGAGCAATCACATCATCATAGGTATAAGAACCGGTATACTCACCGCCACGCAGCATTTGGCCGAAGGCTGCAACGCTGACAGCAAACCGCGCATCAGTGCTGGCCGCAACAGTTGAAGAGACCTCATCCGCCACTGTAACAGGACGCGTAACGAGTTGTGAAATATCACTGTCCGGCAGCTTGTAGCGCATCTTCAGAAACGCATATTCACTTGAATCTGCTGCCAGCGTGGTCGCGTTCTCGCCGTATCGCAAATCGTCAATTCGTTGTGCAGATGAACCAACCGGTGTGATTTCATACAAGGCAGTCACTGTGTGCCCGGCACCGATATCCCCCGCATCAACCTTGTCATTGTTGAAGTCTTCGCGTTTGAGAGCCCGAGTTTCGTATCCAATGAGACGGTATTCACTGACCAATGCCGGATTGAACTCGACCTGAAGCTTGACATCCTTGGCAATCGGAAAGAGCGTTGAACCTGCCTCTTCCACCAACACTTTGCGCGCTTCCGATAAGGTATCAATATAAGCCGCGTTGCCATTGCCGTTCTGTGCCAGCTTTTGCATCAACGCATCGTTGTAATTGCCGCGCCCGAACCCAAGCACGGAAAGCGTCACACCGGTTTTCCGTTTCCTTTCGACAAAGCCTTTCAACTCTTCCGGGTTGGATATACCGACATTGAAATCACCGTCCGTTGCAAGGATTACCCGATTGATACCGTCAGCTTTGAAGCTTGATTCCGCGAGATTGTAAGCCTGACGAATACCCTCCGCCCCCGCCGTTGAACCGCTTGCATTAAGATTATCCAAAGCGCTGAGTATCTTGCTGCTTTCAGAAACCTTGGTCGGTTCCAACGCAGTTCCGGCATTCCCGGCATAGGTGACAATAGAAACCGTATCATCTGGTCTAAGGGTAGATAGAAGCAATTTGAACGAGTTGCGCAAAAGCGGCAATTTGTTCGGGTCATTCATGGATCCGGATGTATCGATCAGAAACACAAGATTGGCTGGGGGAGCTTCTTCGCGTGCCAGTTCATAACCCTTGATACCAATCGACATCAGCTTTGTACCTTCATTCCAGGGCGTTGGCACAATGGTTATATTTGCCTTGAATGGCTCCGACCGGTCTTCCGGCACGTCATAAGCGTAGTCAAAGTAATTGATCAACTCCTCAACCCGCACCGCGTCCTTTTGGGGCAGAACACCATTATTGATCGATGACCGCATAAAAGCGTAGGACGCCGTATCTACATCCACCGAGAATGTCGATACCGGATCCTCACTCACAACTTTGATCGGATTTGTTTCGATTTCCTCAAACTTATCGCGACCCTGATCGCGATATTGGGGGAAGATCAAGTCACCAGACACTCGTCCAGACGAAAACTGAGCGGAACTCTCTGCCTGCAGGCTCTGACCCACACTGGATTTCACCTGAGGCGACGGCGCGCGCTTCTGCACACGCGCAGCTTCTTGTGCTTCACCTAATCCAGAAAGCAGCCGGGTTGAATGTTGGATATCCTGAGTTAAGGGCTTGGCGGGCACCAACACACTATCAGCAAGCGTACTCTGTTCTGCAGGAACCGCCTCTCCAATTACCTCCTCACTGACCGCATTGCTTGGAACTGTTTGTTCCTTGGTACGCCGCACTTCAGAAGATTTGGTTTCATTTTGTGTTATGGGCAGAATACCTACACCACCATCCAGCAAATCACTCACATTCGGGCCAACAACCACCAGCGCCAACACAGCAACACTTGCGCTGCCCATCAGTCCGTAGCTCAGTTTTGTATTCAATCCATTCATTATTCGTCTCCATTTTGACAAGGGTTTCGTGTCACCCCCTTGCTTGTTGAGACGAGTGCCATCCAGAGTTCCTTGGCTGGCTGCAGAAATTTTTTCTTCTTCAAAGGCAATCATTGCCGCAGCAAATGCTTCAGCCTTTGCTTCACTACGTGGTGAAACACTTTGCGAACGAAAGGCATCTTCCAGTTTTTTCAATTCATCCGTCATGCTGTTTCCTTTGCAAATTCCTGCAAGGCTTTTTTCAACTCACTCATCCGCCACGAGACGGTTCCTTCTTTCACACCAAGAATGTCGGCCGCTTGCGCGTGGCTCATGCCCTCACCTACAATCAGAATGGCGGTTTCGCGCAAATCATCTGGCAACTGCTTCAGAGTTTCCTGGAGCCATTCAATTTGCCGTTTTTGATCCGCATCTTCAGCCCGGCGCAATTCATCCACCTCGGCAAAATCTGAATGCAAACGGGCAGACGAAAGATCTTTTCGTTGAACATCCCTGCAACGGTTAACAACCACCCGATAAAGCCAGGTGGAGAATGCCGAATTTCCCTTGAAACTCTTCAATCGGATTGGAAGCGACACGCATACATCCTGCGCAATGTCCTCCGCTGCTTCACGATGCCCGCAAAACCTGTAGGCAATCCGAAACATTCGGTCATAATGCGTTTCCAGCAATTGCCGGAAAGCATCTCCGTCACCCTTTGCCGCCAACAATGCCAGCGAATTGTCTTGCCTGTCTGAGCACAAATTTCAGTCCAGTCTGTTTTGAACGTTCAATCATTAGACGAACGACAACGGCAATTCCTTGGCAAGAAATGAAAAAAATATGGTTTTGGAAAAACGAACCATTTTTGGCCAAAAACCTGTTCATTCTGGGCATAAAACCCTAAATAGAACAAATGTCGAACCCGTTTGATTCCATACCTGATGACGAAGGCATTCCACCGCCACCCGCCGGTGGCGGTATTGCTGCACGCGCCATGGCTGCCAATCGGGGACAAAACGCACCCGATTTTTTTGATGGATTGAACCCCGAACAACTCGACGCTGTACAATCGCTTGACGGGCCATTGCTGGTATTGGCAGGTGCGGGTACTGGCAAGACGCGCGTTTTAACGACACGTATTGCACACATTCTCGCAACGGGTCGCGCGTATCCCTCGCAAATTTTAGCAGTGACCTTCACCAACAAGGCAGCCCGCGAAATGAAAGAACGCATTGGCCGCATGGTGGGCGATGCCGTGGAAGGCATGCCTTGGCTTGGTACGTTCCATTCGATTGGTGTGAAAATCCTGCGCCGCAACGCCGAGCTCGTTGGCCTGAAATCCGATTTCACAATTCTCGATACAGACGATCAAATCCGCCTGCTGAAACAGCTCATCCGCGCTGAAGGCATTGATGACAAGCGCTGGCCGGCTCGCATGTTGGCCGGAATGATCGACCAGTGGAAGAACAAGGGGCTCGCCCCGGACCAGATTCGCGAAGGCGATGCCCGAGCATTTGCTGATGGTCGTGGCCGCGAACTCTACCAGCAATATCAGGATCGTTTGAAAATCCTCAACGCCTGCGACTTCGGCGACCTGCTGACCGAAACCATCCGCCTGTTCAAGGAAAACCCGGATGTGCTTGCGGAATATAACAACAAGTTCAAATACATTCTGGTGGACGAATACCAGGATACCAACGTCGCCCAGTATTTGTGGCTGAGACTGTTGGCGCAAAAACCCTCCGTGGCAGGGCAAGGTTTTGACGACACCGGTCAAAACCGCCAGCCCGTGAACGGGCGCGAGGACGGAGGTCCGAGCGAAAACCAAACAAATCCACACAACAAATATTCTCCGAATATTTGTTGTGTGGGCGATGATGACCAGTCGATCTATGGCTGGCGCGGCGCCGAGGTCGACAATATCCTGCGCTTTGAGAAAGATTTTCCGGGCGCCAAGGTCATTCGCCTCGAGAGAAACTACCGCTCCACTGCCCATATTCTGGGTGCTGCGGGTCACCTGATTGCCAACAATGAAGGCCGCCTTGGCAAGACCCTCTTCACTGAACAGTCTGATCCGGACGACCCACGGGTCAAGGTTTCCGCCGGCTGGGACTCTGAGGAAGAGGCCCGCTCCATTGCGGATGAGATTGAATCGCTTCAGTCCAAAGGCCATGCGCTAAACGAGATTGCAATCCTCGTTCGGGCCTCTTTCCAGATGCGCGAATTTGAAGACCGCTTCGTCACCATGGGGCTGAACTACCGTGTTATCGGCGGGCCTCGTTTCTATGAGCGCATGGAAATCCGCGATGCGCTCGCCTATTTCCGCGTAGTCTGTCAGCCGGCAGATGACCTTGCCTTTGAGCGCATCGTCAACACGCCCAAACGCGGCATTGGAGACGCAACCCTGCGGGTCATTCATGACAATGCCCGGGCACGTGGCATACCGCTCACCATGGCGGCGCGGGAATTGACCGAGACCGAAGAACTAAAGCCCAAGGTTCGCGGAACGTTGAAAGGCGTGCTCGACAATTTTGACCGGTGGCGCGGGGAACTCACCTCCACGTCTCATACGGAGCTGGCGGAGATTATTCTCGATGAGAGCGGCTATACCGAACATTGGCAGAATGACCGCTCGGCGGAAGCGCCCGGCCGTCTTGAAAACCTGAAAGAACTTGTCCGCTCAATGGAAGAGTTTGAAAGCCTGCCCGGCTTTCTGGAGCATATCAGTCTGGTGATGGACACGGACAACAATGCCGACATGGACGCGGTTTCCATCATGACGCTTCATTCAGCCAAGGGGTTGGAATTTGATACGGTCTTCCTGCCCGGTTGGGAGGAAGGTCTATTTCCCCATCAACGCTCGCTCGATGAAGGTGGGCGCACAGGCCTTGAGGAAGAACGACGGCTTGCATATGTGGGCATCACCCGCGCCCGTGAACGCTGCTACATCTGGTTTGTTTCCAACCGCCGCATTCACGGGCTTTGGCAGGCGTCTATCCCCTCCCGCTTTGTGGATGAACTGCCGGAAGCCCATGTGGAAGTGGTGGAACAGGGCAATTCTTACGGTGGCTATGGATCCAACCGCATGGGCGGAAGCTATGGCGCGAGCCGGTTCGACAATGTGGATACGTTCGACAGCGGCTATTCAAGCCCTGGTTGGCAACGCGCCAAAGGCCGTTCAAATGCAGGCGACAATAATTGGGGCAACCGCTCTGGCCAACGCGCTGGCGGCGGGCGTACAATTGAAGGCCAGCTCATCGCATCATCGGTGAATGAGAGCTCAAAATTCTCCGTCGGTGACCGCGTCTTTCACCTCAAATTCGGCAATGGCAATATTGCATCCATCGACGGCAACAAGCTGACAATCGATTTCGACAAGGCAGGCCAAAAACGCGTTCTAGACAGCTTTGTGGAGGGAGTTTGAAGCCATGAAATTAGCTGGTGTGGAGCTAAACGATTTTCATCATATCATATCCGATTACTCCGCATCGATTGGTCTATTTGATGCCTTTGAGCCGATTCCCGGTAATGTATTTCGCTTCTGCGAACCTGTTTCCATATCGCCTCCCGAAGTCGGAGCAGAAAATTCTAGCGACATTAACGCTGCATTGGCCAAGTTTCGAGATCGATACGACGCTGATGGTGTCGACCCTTCTTTTAGGGGAATGAACAGTTACTGGAGCATCGCTGACTGGTGGAACACGGAGAGACCAAAAGAACACCAAAAACTGCTGTTTTGGCTGGACGGCACACTCGATTGGCAACTTAGCCTGGCGAAACTGTGTTATCTCTACGAACAGTCACATGATGCATTGCCCGAGTTGTATGTAATTGAACCAACAACACACTCATACGACCTTCCATTTTCTTCGCTATCCATCATGAATCCAAAGTGGCTCGTTGCCGCTCAATACAAAGTTTCCAAGTTTGATCGTGTACAAGTGAGTTTATTTGCTGATGTCTGGCGCGCGTTTTGCCAAGATGAGCCTTTCAAACAGATAGCCGAATTGAATAAACTGGATCTTTCATCCGCCAGTCGTTTCGCGCTGAAATTCCTCAGAAGCCATTATCCAAAGGAAACAAGCGGCCTGACAGATTGGCAAGAAACATTGCTTCGATATGCAATTCAGCAGAAACCTGAAGCAATAAGAATAATAGGTTATGCAATCGGGTCCTCAAATTCACCAGACCATTTTGGCGATATCAAATTGTTTGATGAATTGCTGGCGCTTGGGGCAACAGACTTGGATGCTCCACTTCTCAAGTTAAGCGGGAATTTGGAACTGATGCGTGAAACAAATGTTGAAGTCCTTCCTCTCGCGCATGATGTTCTGGACGGAAAAGAAAACTTTTCCAAGTTGAATGGTATAGAGAGATGGATTGGTGGCGTTCACCTCACACCTGAAAATCTTGTTTACCAAGAAGACCTGATCTCGCTATTCGAAACTTGAATCAGGTTATGAACATCCCCACCTCAAGTGAATGAATTTACGTGGAAATTTATTGATTGCAGGCTTTGTCTTTGGATTCTCGCTTATTGTCTATGAAACGCTTGCATATAGCTTCACATCAAAAAGCAGCCTTGGGCAAGTCGTCTTGTATGATCAGAGTTCCCCGGTTCAACCGGCGGAATTCCTCATCACAAGAGAAGATATGATTGTAAACTTGCATTTACATATTGAGGGGATTTACAGGACCGGGAAAGCGTATTCGGACACAAGCTTTTACATCACCAACGGACAGCTCAATCTTGCGGACAAATTTGAGTATTCCAAGTCAAGATTTCATAAAGGCCGCACAGTTAACTCCGCTACATCGGGAGACACTTTTATTGCTGGTGGATATTACAGAAAATTCCATGAATACCAGCTTGTCGGCTTTCCAAAAGACGCGACTCCGGGACTATGGAACCTAGCAATTTCTGATCTAAAGGAAACAAACTCCAAAATACAAAAAATCACCGCCAAGGTGGAAACCGGTGGTCATGCACTGAATACATCGATTATCTGGTTTGGCGGAATAATCAGCCTATTTTCAGCGGCTTTCCTCTGGCACGCCACCGACCCAAAGAAGAAGCATCGCGAGGTTTGACCCAATCGTGCCTACCCCAAATGATTTTCGTCCAGAAATTTTTTGGGCAGTTTGGTATATTCCAACCAGTATCTGAGCGTGATTGCTGCGATTTCCGTCATCTCTTCAAAGGTCTCCGGCTTGTCGATGTAGGAACTAGCGCCTAATCCATAGAGCAATGGGACATGTTCCACGGGCAAGTTACCGAGCCCAACAATTGGCACCCCCGCCAGCACATGATGCGCTTTCAGACGTTTAATATTATCTCGCCATTCTTCTGTTGATCCCACAACATTCAAAAAGACCAGCGCCGGAATTGTCGGTTCCCCTGTGGCCGACCAATTCAGAGACCCATTTTCATTAAAAGCTTCAATACTGTCTCTGAACTCACATCGATGAGCAACTTCCAGTTCATTTGCTGCCTTCTCTAGCAGGTCTTGCTCCCAATCCAAAAATCCAACAAATGCCAACATGATCACCCCCGAGTACTTATTCATTAAGTATTCGGCTGTATTGCCACAAACTTTACGTAACGTCAATTTAATTAGGCAAATATAACCTCCAAACCTTTGAAACTTTGGGGATTTTCTCCCGAACTTGTAGAGTTGAAGACCATGATGATAATCTGATCAAATGATCCCGGCACTAAATAATATAAGAGTTTTTATAGCCTCGGAAGTGGCTGGCGTGATTGGCAGGTCCAGCGACCAAATTATGTCGGGAACTTATTCACAGGAAGACGCATTGGCTTACTCCTCAACCAATTGCTGTCCTTCGACAACACGGAACGGCGTTGGTGGCGTGGATTTGCTCACCCAATAGTAAGCGCCAGCATATTCCATGACAAACCAACCTTCCCAGTCAGCATCGTTTGGCCAGATGCTTTGATATTCCTGTGTTTCACGGTCCACGCGCCATTCGCCACGGGTCGAGCGGCTGCCCGCCTGGACGTAGATTGTCACGCCATCGCTGCCAAAATACTGCCGATACCGCTTGCCTTGCCATTTGCCGATTGCGGTATTGCCTGTCAGCAGTTTCGCAACTTGTTCTGACGTCAGTTTCACTGATTGCGCAAATGCCGGCGTCGTACCCACCCAACAGGCAATTACGATAAAGAGAACCCTTGCCATCATCGGAATACTACTCCGCCGCCAAACGGGTTTTAGCAGCAGAGAAGTTGCGATCATGGGCAAGTGCTGGAATTTTGCGGCGGGCTTGCGATACAAGAGCCATGTCAATCTCAGCAAGTGTAATGCCTTCCCCCTCTCCGCCATCAGCCAACACATTACCCCATGGATCTATGATCAGCGAATGGCCATATGCCTCTCCACCACCATGGAACGCACCATACTGGCAAGGAGCGATTACAAAGGCGCCATGCTCAATCGCTCGTGCCCTGTTGAGAATGTGCCAATGCGCTTCGCCCGTGACTTTTGTGAAAGCAGCCGGAACGGCGAGAATGGACGTGCCAGAATGCGCCAAGTCGCGATAAAGAGACGCAAAGCGCAGGTCATAGCAGATGGAAAGGCCCAAACCGCCCCAGGGCGTTTCGGCCACTACGCTTTCATCACCCGGTGAAATGGTGGCGGACTCAGTATAGAATTTGCCCGGTTCCAGCTCCACATCAAACATGTGGATCTTGTTGTAGCGTGCGGTTATCGCGCCTTCGGGATTAATAACATATGAGCGATTGGAAATTCTGCCATCGGGATTGGTGACACCCAGAGAACCAAGGAGAAACCAGACTTTGAGTTCTTTTGCAGCTTTCTGAAAAGC
>JASJDO010000065.1 GCA_030065115.1 Rhizobiaceae bacterium
AGTCTCAGAAACGTTTCGGTCGCAAAGCTCATACACCCGTTGAATGTGCTCCCAGCGCACACGGTCAGCCGACATGGGATTTTCCGGCGGTTCGGCCTTCTCCTCAGGATTGCGCATCAACGCGGTACATACATCATCGGCATCCGCAGGCTTGGCCAGATAATCAACCGCGCCCATTTTCACTGCAGTCACGGCAGTTGCAATGTTTCCATAGCCGGTGAGAATAACCGCTTTACAATCGGGCCTACGGGAACGAATTTCCTCAACGATGTCCAAACCGTTACCGTCGTTGAGCCTCATATCGACCACGGCATGGGCTGGCGGGTTCGTGCGCACTTTCGCCATGCCTTCGGCAACGGACTCGGCCATTTCAACACTAAAGCCGCGCGACTCCATCGCACGCCCCAAGCGCTGCAGAAATGGTTTGTCGTCATCAACAATCAATAAAGACGCATCGTTTTCCGGATCAAGCATTTGCGTTTGTGACCGATTCATGTGTTTTCTCTCTGCATATAGCCATTATTTGGGTCAGAAGAGGCAATTTGTCAAAGAATAGATGCCAAAATGATTAAGGCTTGGCAGACCTGCTGACTTCCAATGCGGAGCGGGGCCAACGGATTGTTACGGATGCACCTTCGAGCGCTTTGTCTTTTGCATTCTCGAACTTGGTTGTGGCTCCGCTACGCTCCAAAAGAGTTTTGGCAATAAACAATCCCAAGCCAAGGCCTCCTTCAGGCTTCATGGTAGAACGACTGGAAAGAAATGGTTCTCCAATCCGGCGGATCATCTCATCATGAAATCCGGAACCATCGTCATTGATGGTGACCCAGATTGAAGATTTATCCCAGCCGGCGACCAGTTTTACGTTTTGTTCCGCGTGATCAACCGCGTTCTCAACAATATTACCCAAGCCGTACAGGATGGCAGGGTTTCTGGATACGAGCGGTTTTTGTTGCTCGCCAGATGCACTGATAGAGACATCTACGCCAAAGTTACGATGCGGTTCGCAAACCTCCTCGAGCAAGACGCGAAGAGACACTACAGAAAGATGCTTATCATCGTCATTTGACAGTGAAGTCAGTGTTTTCATGATCTCGCGACAACGGTCAGCCTGGCTGCGTAGCAGTTTTACATCATCATACATGGGCGAAGATGTATCGAATTCGCGCGACATCTCCTTGGCAACCAGAGATATGGTAGCGAGGGGCGTACCCAACTCGTGCGCAGCAGCTGCCGCCAATCCATCAATGTTGGAGAGATGCTGCTCGCGTTGAAGCACCAGCTCAGTTGCTGCGAGTGCATCCGCCAACTGCCTGGATTCATCAGCGACCCTGAACGCATATACCGCTGTAAACAAAAGGCTGGAAATTACCGCAAACCACATTCCAGCGATGTAAATCCAGGGTAGTTCCAGCCCTGATGCCTGTATCCAGGGAAGTGGCAGATGAAAAAATGCCAGAATAGTGGCGGATCCCATGGCAATCAGTCCAAGTATGACGGTCGATGAGATCGATTGGGTTGTTGCCGATATGAAGACCGGAACCAGGAGCAGGAAAGAAAACGGGTTTCCCAGACCGCCGGTCAGGAACAACAACAGAGCAAGTTGCAGAATGTCATAGGTCAGCAAGACCGTGGATGAGCGCTCTGACAATCGGATGTTCGATGGGTATCGAATTGTCAAAAACGCATTGAGAAATGCTGATGCTGCAATCAGAACAAAGCACCAGGCGGGATGAAACTGAAAATCCAGTAAAAGCCATACGACCAAAACTGCAACCGTCTGGCCAAAAATGGCCAACCATCTGATCTTGGTCAGCGTTTCCAGCCGCAGATTGTTACTGGCGGGGTTTCCTAATATTCCTGGATAGTCTGCGGCTGGCATTGAATGTCAGATTGTCATCTAGGAAGACATGTCCACAATCACACGTCCTCTGACTTTGCCATCCACAAGATCTGTTGCAGTCTGGACGATGTCGTCAAAGCCGATTTCGTTGGTGATTGCATCAAGTTTGGTGACATCCAGATCACTGACAATTCTTGTCCACGCTTCCTTTCTCAGATCCTTTGCCGCCATTACTGAATCAACGCCCAATAGAGCAACACCTCTGAGAATAAATGGCATTACAGTTGACGGCAGATCAAACCCTTGCGCCAACCCACAAGCTGCGACTGCGCCACCATATTTTGTTTGAGCCAGAAGATTGGCAAGGGTATGAGACCCGACGGCATCAACACCAGCTGCCCAACGCTCCTTGCCCAGTGGCCTGCCGGCTTCTGAAAGTTCCGCACGATCGATAATTTCAGTGGCGCCCAATTCTTTCAAGAAATCCGCCTCATTCACCCGGCCCGTAGATGCGATTACTTCATATCCAAGCTTTGAAAGAATTGCGATTGCGACCGTTCCCACCCCACCATTTGCTCCTGTCACAACGACTGGGCCTGACGATGGTGTAATGCCATATTTCTCAAGCGCCATAACACATAACATTGCAGTGTAACCCGCCGTGCCAACACCCATAGCCTGTTTGGCTGAAAGGCCGCTGGGCAATGGGATAAGCCAATCAGACTTTAAGCGAGCTTCGCCTGCATAAGCACCCCAATGTACTTCACCAACTCCGAACCCGTTGAGGAGAACCGCATCGCCTTCCTTGAATTCGGAAGACGATGATTCAATCACTGTCCCGGCGAGATCAATTCCAGGGACCATAGGCCAATGACGAACAACCGGGCTTCTTCCCGTAATTGCCAAACCGTCCTTGTAATTGATGGTTGTTGCCTCAACCGAGACGGTGACATCACCTTCCATTAAATCATCTCTGGAGAGTTCAACTACGTCCACAGACTGCTTCTTGTCTTCGTCGCGGGAGATTTGAATTGCCTTGAAACTCATTGTTCGGGTTCCTTTTCCTGCCTCCGCGACCGCAGCCAGAGGTTGATTTCGTCTAATATTATGGCGCCTGCGCCAATCGTGATGAATGTATCTGCCAGATTAAAAACTGCAAACCTGAAATTCAAAGGATCAATATGAAAAAATAACATATCGACGACATAGCCAAGGATTGCTCTGTCAATCAGATTGCCGATCGCACCCCCAATTACCAATGCATATCCCAGTGCTGACAGAATACGCCCTGGTTGAAGGCTGCGCCATAACCAGAAAACAAACGCGATAATTGCTGCGGTCAGAATGACAAGTGGCCACCGACCAAAATCAGCAAACATGGAAAAGGCAACACCATAATTATATGTTCTGTAGAGGCTGAAAAACGGCAGCAGACCAACCTGTTGCTCAAATGGCAGATAATTCTCAACGAGCCATTTTGAAAGCTGATCTGCCAGTACAAGCGCCACAATGAGAATGGTCCAAAAAGCGCGGCTCATGTTTGCGGGCCTCGTGCTTGATCAGTTCCCACATTTGGCAGACGTTTTCCCATATGAAACAGAAACACACCGGTTGCTATCGCCAGATTGAGTGAATCCGCCGCGCCATGCATCGGTATGAGCGCGAGTTTGTCACAAGCCGCAGACAGGTCGTCAGGCATTCCCTGTTGTTCATTGCCCATCAACAGAAACACTGGTTGGGCGGCGTAATCAATCGCGCGGAAGTCAACTGCGCCTTTCAGATGCGTTCCGACCACCAGACCTTGCCACGTTTTTCGCCAACCAAGAAAAGCCTCATTTGTCATACGGACAAGGGGAACATTGAAAATCGAACCCATTGTGGCACGGGTCGCTTCAACCGAGAACGGATCCGTTGTGTCGCCAATAAGTATGATCCCATCGGCACCGGCTGAATCTGCAGTTCGGATGATTGTTCCCAGGTTTCCCGGGTCGCGGATACGATCAAGGCCAATCCAAACCGTTTTCGGGTCCTTCACTGCTGCAGGGGGTTTTGACCATTTTTGTCGAACCACACCGAGAACAGATTGAGGATTGTCCTTCCGTGTTATCGACGAGAGAACCTTGTTGTTCACTTCAAGGATGTCGCCGCCCAGAACACGTATTTTCGCTGCAAGCTCTTCAACCGGATGCCGGACTTCTCCGCCTTTTGAGTAGATAAGCGTTTCCACATGCCAATCATGTGCGATCGCATCCATCACCAGCTTCAAGCCCTCAACCAGAAACGTTTCCGATTGATCCCGGTGCTTTTTCTGAAACAGGCTGCGCACCGACTTCACGCGCGGATTGGAAACTGCTGTTATTTCATGAATCCGGCCCGGGCGATTTGTATTTCTTGTTTCTGTCATTCAGCGACCCATCGGCTGAACATCGACGTTGACAGTTTCCGGTCACTGTTCTCGGTCTTCAGCACCAATTCACCAGATTCGAGTGTACCTCCAGCATCACCAAACTTTTCCTGCATGATTTCGTGCATCGCGAAAAACGAGGCGCGTATGGCATAAGCTGTCAGGACTACAAACGAAGATCGCTCATTTGTCAGCGCACGAACCAAATCCAACATATGTGGCAGGTTTTCAAAAAGTTGCCAGACTTCACCCTTTGGCCCACGACCATAGGCTGGTGGATCGAGCAATATGCCATCGTAGATGTTACCCCGGCGCTCTTCACGTTCACAAAACCTGACCGCATCTTCGCAAATCCACCGGATGGGCTTGTCTGTCAGATCTGCCATATCCTGATTTTCGCGGGCCCAGCCAATTGCTTTTTTCGACGCATCAACATGAGTAACTTGAGCTCCAGCGCGGGCAGCAACCAGTGACGCTAGACCTGTGTATCCAAACAAGTTGAGCACACGAAACTCGCCGCCCTGGTTCACGCGCGCTCTGACTGCTTCCTCCATAAATCGCCAATGAGCTGCCTGCTCTGGAAACACACCGACATGGCGGAAAGCCGTGAACCTGCCATGATAGCGAATGCCATCCCAGGACATGGGCCAGGTATCTGGGAGTTTCTTTTTCGGAAAACTCCATCGGCCTGCACCCTCTTCATTCGTGTCGCCTGTGAAGAGGGCATCGACGTTCTGCCAATCAGTTTCAGGAAGCTGCGGCTGCCAGAAAGCCTGTGCCTCGGGACGCACCAAAGTGATTCGCCCGTAACGCTCCAATTTCTGCCCATTTCCGCTGTCTAACAGCGCATAATCTGCGTCAGGATGGTTTTCCAGGACCAACGGACATGTTTCTTTCGTCCGATTTGAAGACACAAAAACCGGACCTTTTTCCACAGACTTGATGGGTTTGCTGTTTCCTGGTTTTGGTCGCAAAATCAGTGCCTTTGCAGACATCTAGGGAAGGTTTTTGCACAGAAGTGGAAAACCGCCTGTTGATGAACGATTAGGGTTCTCTATGAAGTTTTTACTCAGATACCAGAAGCAATGATGACATTAAAGGCAAAACATGCGAGTCAATGGGTCAGCATCTCGGGAGGATGATCAATGAACGATGTGACAGATACCTATGAGAGTAATGTATGGTCGGTTTTCTTTTGGGGACTTGTGGTCTGCATTATTCTGGCGAGTATTGTCTATGTAATCGGCTAAAAGCCGCTTATCTTCTAAACATTTACAGCATGTAATTTGGCTCCGTTTTGGCGGAGCCAATTTTTTTGCCGATCTGTATCGGGGCAAAGATCCCGTGTGAGACGCCAGAATCGGTCTGAATGATTCATCTCAATCAGATGCGCCACTTCATGGGCCGCGAGATAATCGAGGACCTCTGGTGGAGCCATAATGATGCGCCAGGAAAACGAGAGTGTTCTGGTGGAGGAGCAGGACCCCCAACGGCTCGTTGTGTCAGTGATCCGTATTTGTTTGGGACGAACGCCAATTTTGGAGACATGGCGGGCCACTGCTTCATTAAGCTCGCGACGTGCTTCCTGTTTAAGCCATGTCAGAAGCCGCCTGCTTATTGTCTTCTCATCTCCGGGCACGTGGAGTTCGGGACCATTTCCGGATGATTTAACCGAAACAATACCGCGAAGCTTTCCTGTTGGAACGATTTTGTGGTCAACACCGAGATACGGAACGAAAGCACCGGCTTCCAGGTTTACTTTTCCAGGTAATCGGGCAAGCCGGGTAGTAACCCAATTTCGATTCCGTTCGACAAATGCTTCAATTTCATCATCACCGACATGGCCTGGTGTGGTTACCCGCAATCCATCTCCTCCGGGAACAATCCGAAGCGTAATCCGCTTGGCACGATCATTTTCCACGACCTTTACCGGCAATGTATTGCCTTCGACTTCGATTTCGAAATCGCGATCACGCTTTTGCAATTGTCTGAAGAATGAGAATTCCATGGCGTGTTTATATCTGATTCCAGACAAACAAAAAACGGGACTTGCGTCCCGTCTAGTGTCTTGTAACCAACAATCTGATTTAGGTTTTAGATGCACCACCGGATTTTTTCGAGCGCGGCGCAGGTTTGCGCTTCCGGGTTTCCATGAAGTCGTCAAATTCCTTCGCATCCTTCTCGCGACGCGATTCATATTTGTGCTCTTCAAACTCTCGAATCATTTCATCGAGTTTGCGGCGCTCTTTCTTGAGGCGCTCCAGCTCGGCTTCATGCCAATCATCAAATGCCACATTACCGGAGCGATACTTCCCGCCACCATAGGTATTGCGTGAGAACGTTTCGCTGACGGAATCAGTTGCACGCTCCACTCCAGATTTGAAATCATCCAGACGATCACCCCAAAGGATATAGGCCAACATGGCGAGACCCAATGGCCAGAAGATCATGAACCCAAAAATCATCATGGCAATTGTAACCGGCGTCCATGCAGGACGAATGAGCGGTTTTGAAGCAGTCATTTATTATCCCTCTAATTTTCGGTCACAGCTCGGTGCTGCAACCTTCCTTTAGGTAAGATGGGAATTAAAACGGCTGATTACAAGGGGTTTGGAGGCTAAATTGCAGATTCGATCTCATCAAGGACAGCCTGCGCTGCAGCTTGCGGATATTCTGCACCCGTAATAGGCCTTCCTACCACGAGGTGCGTGGAACCTGCCGAAATGGCATCTGCCGGGGTCATCACTCTTTTCTGATCGCCTACATCTGTGCCAGCGGGCCGAATTCCGGGCGTGACTATCATCATGTCTGGTCGGACAATTTTCACAATCTCCGAAGATTCCTGTGCGGATGCCACAACCCCCCCCATTCCGATTTCGCTCGCTTGAGCAGCTCTTTTCAAAACCAAATCACGCGCCTGATGTCCGTAGCCCGCATCTGACAAATCACCGTCATCCATGGATGTCAAAACCGTCACACCCAGGAGACATAGGCCCGATCCTCTGGCTGCTTCGACTGCCGCTACCATCGCTTTGGGGTAAGCGTGGATCGTGGTCATCTGCACGCCCAATTTGACAATGTTTTCGACGCCCTTTGCAATCGTATTGTCAATGTCCAACAATTTCATGTCGAGAAACACTTGCTTGCCATCAGCAAGAAGTTCAGAGGCGAACGAAAGTCCGCCTGCAAATGCGAGTTGATGGCCTATCTTGTAAAATGAAACCGTATCTCCAAGCCGCGTAATCATTGCCTCCGCATCTGAGATGGTTGGTACATCGAGCGGAACAATCAGGCGATCTTTAGGGGTCATTATCGGTTCAGCAGCGCTGCCTTCTGTGCGAGTGACTTGCAAGTTGCCTCAAGAAACTGGGCGCTTCTTTCATCGGTTAATTTATCCATGTCGTCAAATGCGGAAAAGCCATTGCCCACTGCTACCTGTTCTGCAACAAGCAATACACCAAGGCGTGTCAGAATTTCGCGCAAATGATACAACATGCTTATGCCGCCCATTCCACCCGGTGATGCCGCTGCAACCGCGCCGATCTTGCCACGATAGGGCACAAGGTCACCCTTTTCGTCAGACGAAACGCGGGAAACCCAGTCTATGGTGTTTTTGAGCAAAGGGCTCAAAGAGCCATTATATTCTGGGCTCGCAATAAACAGACCGTCATGCTCATGGAATAGGCGTGCGAGCTTCTTTGCATTCTCTGGAATTCCATCCTGACTTTCCAGATCGCCGTCATAGATTGGCAATGGATAGTCAGCGAGAGAAATCCGGGTAACTTCACACTCGTGTTGAACGAGCTCGGCTGTTGCTGCATCAACAAGGCGCGTGTTGATGGAACCGTCTCGAATTGAACCAGACAGTGCAAGAATTTTTGGTGCGGTCATAAAAGTGTACTTTCTGAACTATTCAGCGAACCCGTCAAGGAAGCGCTTCATGCGGGAAAAGAAGCCTGTAGACTCAGGGCTGTTTTCCTCTGACGACAATTGCTCGAACTCTTCAAGTAGTTCGCGCTGGCGTTTCGTCAATTTCTGCGGTGTTTCAGTGACCACCTGAATATACATGTCACCCAGATCAGTTGAGCGCATGATCGGCATTCCCTTGCCGCGCAATCGAAACTGTTTGCCGGTTTGGGTTCCTTCCGGAACCTTTACCCGCGACTTTGCTCCATCGAGGCCCACAACTTCAAACTGGCCACCCAAGGCTGCAG
Organism: Rhizobiaceae bacterium; assembly: GCA_030065115.1. Taxonomy (GTDB): domain Bacteria; phylum Pseudomonadota; class Alphaproteobacteria; order Rhizobiales; family Rhizobiaceae; genus JAALLB01. The sequence goes on from JASJDO010000065.1 coordinate 8,462, forward strand.
TGGTCATGGAAATCGGGATTTTACAAAACAGGTCCGAGCCATCACGCTGGAAAAACTCGTGTGGTCGGATGGACAAGAAAATATAAAGATCACCTGCTGGGCCGCCGCGTGCGCCAGCTTCGCCTTCACCGCCAAGGCGGATGCGTACCCCGTCTTCAATGCCTGCCGGAATATCAACGGACAATGACCGTTCTTTGGTCACCCGGCCTTGTCCGGCACAATCGCCACAAGGATCGGCAATCACTTCACCCCGACCCTGACATTGAGGGCAGGTGCGCTCTATTGAAAAGAACCCTTGGGAAGCCCGAACGCGACCATTGCCGCCGCAAGTACCGCAGGTAGAAGGTGAGGAACCAGGTTTTGCGCCAGAACCTGAACATTTCTCACAAGATACGGCTGTCGGCACGCTGATTTCAGCAGCCTTGCCCTTGAATGCCTCTTCAAGGGTCACTTCCATATTATAGCGAAGGTCAGCGCCACGCTCGCGCCCACCGGAGCGACCACCACCACGGCGGCCCCCACCCATCATTTCACCAAAAATGTCTTCAAAAATATCAGAGAAGCCACCAGCGCCCGAAAATCCACCACTACCAAAACCACCGCCTTGTTCAAAGGCGGCATGACCATACTGATCATAGGCCGCACGCTTCTGCGGGTCCTTCAGGACCTCGTAGGCTTCATTGATTTCCTTGAATTTTGCCTCTGCCTCAGGATTATCCGGATTGCGGTCCGGATGATATTTCATCGCAGATTTTCGGAAAGCGCTTTTGAGGGACTTCTCGTCGACGCCACGGTCAACGCCCAGCAAATCGTAGTAGTCAGCCTTGGACATGGATTATCCGGCTCCTGTCGTAAAAACATATTCGCGATCCGGTTTCTTTCCGGATCGCGAACACATGACCGTTAAGCCGATTTCTTGTCGTCTTCGTCGTCGATTTCTTCGAAGTCTGCGTCGACCACATCTTCGTCCTTGGCAGCGTCAGCGGCGGCATCCGCAGCAGCCGCTGCTTCTTCCTCGGACTGCGCTGCTTCATACATGGCCTGACCCAGTTTCATGGATGCAGTTGCCAAAGCTTCGGTGCGAGACTTGATTTCTTCAGCGTCTGGCTCTTCAGCTTCAACAGCTTCCTTAAGTCCTGAAATCGCAAGTTCGATTTCGTTTTTCTCTTCTTCAGAAACCTTGTCGCCGTATTCTTCCAGTGATTTCTCAGCGGAGTGGATCAGGGTCTCGGCCTGGTTCTTGGCTTCAACACTTTCACGACGCGCCTTGTCAGCTTCAGCATTTGCTTCCGCGTCCTTGACCATTTGCTCGATATCATCGTCTGACAGACCGCCAGATGCCTGGATCGAAATCTGATGCTCTTTGCCAGTGCCCTTGTCTTTTGCAGACACGTTCACAATGCCGTTCGCATCAATGTCAAACGTTACTTCAATTTGCGGAACACCACGTGGTGCCGGCGGAATACCAACCAAATCAAACTGGCCCAGCAGTTTGTTGTCGGCGGCCATTTCACGCTCACCCTGAGACACGCGGATGGTCACAGCACTTTGGTTGTCTTCTGCAGTCGAGAATGTCTGCGACTTATTCGTTGGAATGGTTGTGTTCCGGTCGATCAAACGGGTGAATACGCCACCCAGTGTTTCGATGCCGAGAGACAATGGCGTTACGTCGAGAAGAAGAACGTCTTTCACGTCACCTTGCAGAACACCTGCCTGAATGGCAGCACCCATGGCAACCACTTCATCCGGGTTCACACCCTTGTGCGGGTCTTTACCGAAGAACTCTTTAACAGTCTCCTGAACCTTTGGCATGCGGGTCATACCACCAACGAGGATAACTTCGTCGATTTCGCCTGCTTTCAGGCCAGCGTCTTTAAGCGCTTCCTGCATCGGCTTCACGGTGCGCTTGACCAGATCTTCCACCAGCGATTCAAACTTCGCGCGAGTGAGTTTCATGGTCAGGTGTTTCGGACCTGACTGGTCGGCCGTAATAAACGGCAGGTTGATTTCGGTCTGCGCCGAGGATGAAAGCTCGATCTTTGCTTTTTCAGCAGCTTCCTTCAGACGCTGAAGCGCCATCTTGTCCTGTTTCAGATCGATGGTGTTCTCTTTTTTGAACTCGTCAGCGAGGTAATCGACCAGACGCATGTCGAAGTCTTCACCGCCAAGGAATGTGTCACCATTGGTGGATTTCACTTCAAACACACCATCGCCGATCTCAAGAACGGATACATCGAAGGTACCGCCACCAAGGTCGTAAACCGCAATGGTTTTGCCATCGTCTTTATCAAGGCCATAAGAAAGCGCTGCTGCTGTCGGCTCGTTGATGATCCGGAGAACTTCAAGACCGGCAATCTTGCCCGCATCCTTGGTAGCCTGACGCTGAGCATCGTTAAAGTAAGCAGGAACTGTGATCACTGCCTGAGACACTTTTTCGCCAAGATAGCTTTCCGCAGTTTCCTTCATCTTCTGAAGGATCATGGCTGAGATTTGCGACGGAGAATATTTTTCGCCCTGGGCTTCTACCCAAGCATCGCCATTGTCACCTTTGACGATTGAATAGGGAACCAGCTTTTGGTCCTTCTTCACGGTCGCATCGTCAAACCGACGACCGATCAGACGCTTTACCGCGAAGAGTGTATCGGCTGGGTTTGTGACTGCCTGACGTTTTGCGGGCTGGCCAACCAGACGCTCGCCATCATCTCCAAAACCAACCATGGAAGGGGTTGTGCGCGCGCCTTCCGCATTTTCAATTACCTTGGGCTCTTTGCCGTCCATAACGGCGACGCAAGAGTTGGTTGTACCCAGGTCGATACCAATAACTTTAGCCATGTCTTACTTCTCCTTAACCAGCGATTTGAGTGGACCCTTTGCGGCGAACACACCCAATTCCCGGATTCGTTGGAAATCATTGATTTTTTGCGTTTCACCCGAACCGACAAGCCGGAAGAAACTGCCGTTGGCGGCTATATAAGAAGCACCTTCACCTTGTGCAAGAGAATTGCTGAACTAATTTCAGAGTCAGAACAGTGATTTAAGCAAAATTCGGGCAGAAAAATGCAAGTTTTACCGAACGGTCTGAAATTATTGCCTGGATTTCTCTCCCGTAGCGAGCAGGAAGACCTGTTGGAAGAGGTGCGAGCGAAGGCCGCAATCGCTCCGCTTTTTGTTCCAAAAATGCCCCGAACCGGCAAGCCCATGTCGGTTCGCATGACCAATTTCGGGTCATTGGGCTGGGTGACCGACAAAGAGAAGGGCTATCGGTATCAACCAACCCATCCCGAAACGGGCGATCCATGGCCGGATATTCCAGTCAAATTGCTAGAAATCTGGGAGGAGCACGCAAACTATGAAAAGCCACCAGAGGCATGTCTCGTCAATTATTATGAACCGGATGCCAAAATGGGGCTGCATCAGGACCGCGATGAAGAAGATTTCGATGCGCCGGTACTTTCCATTTCGTTGGGAGATCGGTGTTTGTTCCGATATGGCGGCAAAAACCGCAATGATCCAACCAAGTCTTTCAAGCTTGAAAGCGGAGACGTCATGCTTCTTTCGGGCGCCTCACGCCTGATTTTTCATGGTGTTGACCGGATTTATCCAGGAACCTCAACGCTGTTGAAACGAGAGGGGCGAATTAATCTGACGTTGAGGCGTGTGACGAGATAAGACGACTGGCAGCTAAGCGGACAAAGCTGCCTTATCTGAGTCCTGAAATATTCTTCAAAGTTTATGTGCAAACAATGCAGACAAATTCGTCTACGCTTTTCTGAAAGATCGGTCAGAAAACTTCGTTATTGGCCTCAATATCACAAATAACTGGATCGGCAGTGTTCCCACGAACACGGTTGTTAACGCAAAGCGTGTTGTCTGAGCTAACGCCGCCATCGCGAATTGCTGACGAAAACTCATTGACAGCAGTATTGTCGAAGATTGCGGTTTTGTTGCCACTGACAACAATAATCCCTGCCTCCGCGGTCCCCTCACCAATTCCAAAGATTGTGTTGTCTGATACTTCGAACTCAATCGTGTTTTCTAGCCTGATACCATATATTTGAGCCGTTTCTTCTAGGCCATTGATCAGATTTCCGTTGATAATACCCCCTGAACCGTTGTTAACGCGTATTCCGACCGCTTGATTGCTGACATCACCGGGACCAGTATTCACGATGGAATTATTCAAGATACGAACACCATCCCCTTCAATATCAATAGCTCGATGAGTGTTCCCATCCATTACAAGGTCTTCTACGCGATGGCCGGAAGAACCTGTGCCGATTATCTCAAGTCCCCGATAGAAACCACGTATAGTACCGTTACGAATAATGATGTTCTTGCGTCCAGACGCGGCGATACCGTTTGCCTGAGTTCCCAGCCCCGCTGCTAATCCGCCCAACTTCCAACCATTCAAATCAATTGTGACGTTGTTTGTGTCGATCAGGATTGCGTCTCCGCTGGTGATGGCTGTGTTCAGATTGCCTTTAAGACAATACACACCCTGAGCCGTAATGATCGTGGGTAGTGATGTAATCTCTGTACATTCGGTAATCTCAGCTTGCGCTAATGTTGAACCAAAGCCAAAAATAGAAGCCGCCAAAGCCACGACATTAACAATATGTTTCATAGATTTCCCCCTGAAAAGATATGTTCGGCCCCTAAACCAGGAAAGTTTCAAACAATTAGCTTCGAGTCAATATGAACAGAAAATACATGTCCGCATTGGGCTCAGAGCTGTCATTCAGCACAAAATCTTTTCCCCACCCCAAATTCCTGAGGCACACTTTTTCCACTTGTGAAACGCGCAACCACCGGACGTACGCCAGCGGCTTGGTGCTTCACAGGCAGCGGAGCGGCGGTGGCCATGACAAGATCGTGGGCGGCTTAGCGTCTTCTTCCGCGCTCGGTACGGAGTTCATGCCTTGCATGTGCTTGACTGACCGGCGAACAGGAAGACCGAGAGGTATCGGCTGGCAGTGTGTTGAAGGAAGCCTGACCGGTAACATCAAATCTCCGCGTAGGACCCGAAAGGTCCGCACACCAAACGGACTATCACGGTAATCGGGTCCTGCAGTTTGTGCACTTAATTACTTTTCCGTCGGCGCATCCGCACCGACGTACGTTCGCGCAGTGGCGGTTTGGTTAGTCACCAAACCTTCTGCTGCCACGGAGGGAGATCAAACAAGAGCCGCGCAAGGGCTTTGCCCGAAGCGGGAAACAAACATGACATAGCACTGGCGGGAAACCGGACGAGTGAATGATGCCGCACACCCACACTCCGTCATTCCCCGACTTGATCAGGGGATCCATGCACGAACCAAGGGAAGACTGATCAGGATGTGCCATCGCTGCTTGTGTGTGCGCGGGCCGGAGGTGACGCGAAACAAACAAGGGAACAACCATCTATGCAGCAATCGCGCCTTGTTGTTTTACTTCGGCAATCCATTTTTCGACTGCGCCTTCCTTTGGATGGCTGGCACCAGAAAAATGAACAATCTTTGAGAGTTTGATCCCGACAAAGCCAAAGATTTGGTCCTTCAGCTGGCGAAGGAGTGCATTGTGATAATGCCAGCGCATGAACCAGCCAGGCGTATCCGATGTGAGATATACACGGCCCGTCCGCCCGGAAAGCATGGGAGCGGGCAAACCCATCCAGTTGGTTTCGCGCGTGCTAAAGGTGCGGCCCGGAAGCAGTGCGCGGTCAAAAAGACCTTTGAGCTTTGCAGGCAACCCGCCCCACCACATGGGTGTCATCAGCACGACATGCTCTGCCCATTCAAGGTTTTGCAATGCCTGCTCCAGTTCCGGTTCCAGTGGTTTCTGGTTTTCGTAGCCGCTGAAGCCATAATCCGGATCAAACTCCAGATCGTTGAGATTCATAACACGCACGTCGTGACCAGCCTGCAAGGCTGATTGAGCGTAAGTTTCCGCCAAAGTGCGATTGAGCGAGGTTTCTGCCGGGTGGCCGTTTAATACAAAAATGCGCTTGCTAGTCATTGTTTTTCTCCAAATATTTGACCGTGGTCATTTTTGTATATCGGCATTAATGACCATGGTCAATATAAAATTTGACCAAAGTCACTTTTTTTGCGAGAACACGCCTATGGCCAAAGCAATTCAAAAGAGAACACTGGAAACCCGGGCACGACTGATCGCTGCCGCAAAGGACATAATTCGTGAGAACGGATATGAAGCGATGCGCGTGGAGGAGGTTGTCCTGCGAGCAGGCACCGCAAAAGGAACGTTCTTTGCCCATTTTCGTGACAAGGACGCGCTGATGGACCTAATCATTGGTGAAAGGATTGACGAATATCTGGATGACCTTCAATCACTGCCTGCGCCGGACACACCCAAAAAAATGGCGGAGGCCTTGCTGCCGCTTTGTGAATTCATGACCAGCGAGCGTTACGTGTTTGACGTAATTTTGCGTTATTCAGGCGCCGCCGCTCAAGAGGAGATCGGCACCATCGCGACAACTTTCGGACGGCAAGTGGAAATTTTGGAAGGGTGGCTAAAGACTTACTCCTATCGAAATGATGTTTCTTCAGAACTGCTGGCTGAGGGAATTCACGCGTTCATGATCCAGGCGATGGCTCTCAGATTTTGCGCTTTACACAATGCAACCGCTATCAATGATCGATTGGGCCCGTATCTGGTTGCATGGTTACAGCCGAAGTCGGGATAGTCAAAGCTTTCTCAGGGCAACCCGCTCAACCAGATGATCCTTGCCTTTACGCAAGACCAGATCTGCGCGCGGTCGGGTTGGCTGAATATTTTCTTTCAGATTGACCAGATTGATATCTGTCCAAAGTCCGTTAGCAACGTCAAGCGCCTCATCCTTCGACACTTGTGAATAGCGATGGAAATAAGAACCTGCATCACGGAAAGCCGTGTCCCGTAATTCCATAAAGCGATTAATATACCAACGCTCAATGTCGCCTTCATCTGCATCAATGTAAATCGAGAAATCGAAATAATCCGACACGAGAGGAATGGAATCGCCCTCCCTTGGCATATCCCGGGATTGAAGCACGTTGATACCTTCGAATATCAGGATATCTGGGCGGTCGACTGAGATTTCCTGATCGGGAAGGACATCATAGATAAAGTGGGAATAAGAGGGTGCCGTAACACGCGCTTCTCCGGCCTTGATCGCCGACAAAAACCTGAGCACCTCAGCCACATCATAGCTTTCCGGGAAACCTTTCTTGTCCATGATGCCTTCTTCCAAAAGCCGGGCGTTGGGTTTCAAAAAGCCATCTGTGGTTACAAGATCCACTTTCGGACTGTTTGGCCAACGCGCCAAAAGCTCTTTCAATATTCGTGCTGTTGTCGATTTTCCAACAGCAACTGGCCCTGCAACACCGATGATAAACGGTGTTTTGTTCCCATCAAACTGCAGGAAATCCCTGCGTTGTTCATAGAGTTGCTGAGCCGCTTCCACATGAGAATACAACAACCGTGAAACGGCAAGATAAATCCGCTCTACCTCTTCAAGAGAAATAGGATCGTTCATCGAACGCAAACGCTTTACTTCATCTTCGCTCAAGGTAAGCGGCGTGTCAGCCCGAAACTGCTCCCAGTCGGACGCAGAGAAAAACCGGTATGGCGATACAAATCCATCCTGCTCGCTCAGGTTCTCAGTGCGCCAGAAGCCATTCGTATTTTTCGAAGCCGCCATGATTACCCCTTGCGGGAAGCCTTCTCTTGGTGGCCGGATTGGGTTGTTCGATTTTCGAGCTCTGCCATTACTGAAGCCAACTCCACGCCTTCTGACTTTAACATCACCAGCAAATGGTAAAACACATCTGCCGCTTCCTTTGTCAGCTCTGTTTTGTCGCCTGAAACCGCGGCGATCACTGCTTCAACCGATTCTTCACCGAACTTTTTGGCACATTTTTCCGAGCCTTTGGCCAAAAGAGACGCTGTATATGACTTCTCTGTCGCCTCCTCACTGCGGCTGGCGATAATCTCGTTCAGTGTATCGAGTGTAAAATCTGTCATGTACAATCCAGTACTAACGGTCAGAAACTAAATATGCATTCTTACCGGAATGCCGGCATTTTGCATATGGGCCTTGGCTTCCGCAATGGTGTGGGTACCGAAATGGAAAATTGATGCCGCGAGAACAGCACTCGCATGGCCTTCTGTTACCCCTTCAACCAAATGATCCAAGTTTCCGACTCCCCCGGAAGCAATGACGGGCACATGAACAGCATCTGCAATCGCACGGGTTAGTGGAAGATTATAGCCCACTTGTGTGCCATCGCGATCCATGGATGTCAGCAGGATTTCGCCCGCACCCTTCGATACGACGAGCCGCGCAAATTCAACCGCATCGATACCCGTTTCCTGTCTTCCGCCATGGGTGAAAATTTCCCAACGATCCGTCTCACCATCGGCAGAAACTTTCTTGGCATCAATCGCAATCACGATACATTGATCCCCAAACTTGTCGGCAGCCTCTGCAACAAAATCCGGATTTTTTACAGCGCTGGTATTGATTGAAACCTTGTCTGCACCTGCAAGCAACAGTTTGCGGATGTCTTCTACTGTTCGAACGCCTCCGCCAACCGTTAACGGCATGAAACATTGCTCTGCAGTCCTTGCGATCATGTCGAACGTTGCGTCGCGCCCGTCGGATGACGCAGTGATATCGAGAAAGGTT
>JASJDO010000066.1 GCA_030065115.1 Rhizobiaceae bacterium
GTCCATAATTATTGGCAGGCCGCGGGTTCGGTCCTGTTGCAGGGGTGGCATCACCGCCTGCATTCGGTTTTATGCCGCGGTTCTTGTTATTGGTAAGAGCACAATAGACTTCCGCCTTGTTCGGATTGGAAGCAACCCATTCAGGGCGATCCATTGTAGTGGCGCCGACAGCAGAACCGGCAATACGTGTACGCACGCAAATCTCAGCTTGCGAGGATAGTCCGGTTGTTTCCGGATTGAGTTCCAACCACTCACCAGTTTGATCATCATTGAATTTGGCCGCGTATAATTTGCCATCCTCCAACAGTTTGGAATTGTCACCTGCAGCAGAGAAACGGCCATTGCTCACAAACTTGTAGAGAAACTCACCACGTTCATCATCACCCATATAGACAACAACCTTGCCGTTGGCCGCAATCACCACATCGGCATTCTCATGCTTGAAGCGTCCGAGAGCGGTAAGTTTACGCGGAGCCTTCGTGTTGTCAAACGGGTCAATTTCCACCACATATCCGGCACGGTGCGGTTCGTTGGGATGCCTGGACATGTCAAAACGCTCATCGACGCGTGCCCAGGCATAGCCCCAGTCTTCGTTCTTGAGGCCGTAACGTTTCTGGTCTGCGGTCTGCTCAAAGTTCTCATCACTCGCTGAGAAGTAGCCATTGAAGTTTTCTTCACACGCAAGATAGGTACCCCAAGGCGTTTGGCCATTTCCGCAATTGTTCCAGGTTCCAAGGGTCTTGGTGCCGGTTTCATCAGCGGCAGTTTTAACAAGATCATCACCAGCGGCAGGGCCAGTGATATCCATTTCTGTGTTTGGGGTAATTCTGCGATTGATGTTGGAGCCTTTTACAATACCCCATTTGCCATCTGTCTTTGCAATTTCGCAGATAGTAACACCATGAGCCATCATACCCTTTTTCACATCGTCATCTGTTTCCGGCAAACCGGTTTCACGATTGCCAAAGATGATGCTGCGGTTCACATACTCATTGTTTACAACCAGGATATTCTTTCCGTCTTTGGTGAATAGAGACATACCGTCATTATTGTCACCAAAAGCCTTTTCCTGACTTGCGGCATCGCCGCGGGTTTCTTCGTTGAACGGCACACTGTCTTCGAAAAGCTCATCACCCCACTTGGCAGCAATCTCCCATTTATATCCCTCCGGCACCACGATTGTATCTGCGGTGCTTGCTGCAACCGGTTTGAAACCAAAACGACCTGCGGCCTTGGCAATGGTTACTCCTTGACCAGCGACACCTGTCACGAACGCTGCTGCGCCGACACTGAGGGTACCTTGCATGAAACCGCGGCGCGAAATTGCCCGTTCCACCACATCATCAAATTCTGAATATTCGGGACGAGGGTTTCCAATCTCGTCAAACTCGTCAAAAGACAGATCGTGAAAATCACTTTTGGTCATAGTTGGCTACTCCTGTGTAGGTTGGTTGCAGCCCCCAATAACAGGATGACATGACAAGTCTGCGACATCAATTGTGCAAATATATAACAGAAGTAGTTGGAAAAGTTTTAGGCTTCTACTTGCTCATGTTGCGTGACTTGGAGGAGATGCAGAGATTGAAAACGTCCGACCTCTTGGCCGTGATGTCTTCTGAACAAGTAGAAGCCACCTACTTGATACGAAAAAGAACTGTTGCTGTCTGCTGCTATAATTTTCAATAGATGATGCATTTTTTGCAACACTTTGTGCGGCGCACAAAAAAGGCTCGAAATTGAATTATCGAGCCTGATTTTATTCCAAATTTTCAGAATTTTTAGTGCGAAACAGCGCCAGTTGCCAGTTTTACTGCCTCTCGGGCTTCTTCCAGTTGTGCAAGATTTTTTTCTGCAGCGACTTTTTTCTCGCCCTCAGCATCTTTCACATCTTCCTTAGCGTTCTGAATCTGCTGCTCAAGGTCAGTCATGTCGAAATCCTTGAGATCAACAGCTTGCTCAGCGAGCAAGGTAAACCCGGAAGGTGAAACATCAGCAAAACCGCCACGAACAAAAATCTGACTCGCAGCACCATCAGCCATGGTTACATTGACGACACCCGGCTTTACAGCAGACATGAACGGCGCATGGTTGGCAAGAACTGTGAAGTAGCCTTCATTACCCGGCACAACAACTTCGTTAGCCTCACCTGAAAGCACCAACGCTTCTGGAGAAACCAGTTCAAATGCAAATGCTTCTGCCATCATGAGTCCTTTCAGACGAAGCTGCCGTTAAGCAGCTTCCGCAGCAAGTTTCTGGGCTTTCTCGACTGCTTCATCCATGGAACCAACCATGTAGAATGCCGCTTCTGGCAGGTGGTCATACTCACCAGCAACCAGACCCTTAAAGCCAGCAATCGTGTCTTCCAGCGCTACAAGCTTACCAGGTGAACCGGTAAAGACTTCAGCAACGAAGAACGGTTGTGAAAGGAAGCGCTCAACCTTACGGGCACGAGCCACAGTCAGTTTGTCTTCTTCTGACAATTCGTCCATGCCCAGGATCGCGATGATGTCCTGTAGCGCCTTATAACGCTGCAGCACTTCCTGCACAGAACGGGCAACTTCGTAGTGCTCTTCGCCAACAATTTGCGGGTCCATCATGCGTGATGTGGAATCGAGTGGATCCACCGCAGGATAAATACCTTTTTCAGCAATTGAACGGTTCAATGTGGTTGTCGCATCCAAGTGAGCAAACGATGTCGCAGGTGCAGGGTCGGTCAGGTCATCCGCAGGAACATAAATCGCCTGCACTGAGGTGATTGAACCTTTGGTTGTGGTTGTAATACGTTCCTGCATTGCACCCATGTCTGTTGCGAGTGTTGGCTGATAACCCACCGCGGAAGGAATACGACCTAGAAGCGCTGACACTTCTGAACCGGCCTGCGTAAAGCGGAAGATATTGTCCACGAAGAACAGAACGTCCTGACCTTCATCGCGGAAGTGTTCCGCAACGGTAAGGCCTGAAAGAGCAACACGTGCACGGGCTCCTGGCGGCTCGTTCATCTGACCGTAAACGAGTGCAGCTTTGGAGCCTTCTCCGCCACCTTCCTTGTTCACGTTGGATTCAACCATTTCCCAGTAAAGGTCGTTACCTTCACGAGTACGCTCACCCACACCGGCAAACACAGAGTAACCACCGTGTGCTTTCGCGATGTTGTTGATCAATTCCATGATGAGAACGGTCTTGCCAACACCCGCACCACCGAAGAGGCCGATTTTACCACCCTTTGCGTAAGGCGCGAGCAGGTCCACAACCTTAATGCCTGTCACAAGAATTTCTGATTCTGTTGACTGCTCAACATATGCAGGTGCTTCGGCGTGAATTGGACGAGTCGTCTTCGTTTTGATCGGACCAGCATCATCAACCGGCTCGCCAAGGACGTTCATGATACGTCCAAGAGTTTCTTCACCGACAGGAACCTGAATAGGCTCGCCTGTGTCGACAACTTCCTGGCCGCGAACAAGACCTTCAGATGAGTCCATCGCAATAGTACGAACAGTATTTTCACCAAGGTGCTGTGCAACCTCGAGAACAAGACGCTGACCGTTATTGTCTGTCTCAAGTGAGTTCAGGATCGCGGGAAGATGATTGTCGAACTGAACGTCAACAACCGCGCCAATAACCTGAGCGACCTTACCCACTACGCCGCTGGCTGCGGCCTTTTTCTTGGCTGGCGCGCGTTTCGCTGGCGCCTTTTTAGTTGTAGCTGCTTTTGCCATTTTGCTTACTCTCCAGCTTTAAAGCGCTTCCGCGCCCGAGATAATTTCAATCAATTCTTTGGTGATTTGTGCCTGACGCTGGCGGTTGAAGCTCAGGGTCAGTTTGTCAATCATTTCACCAGCATTTCGTGTGGCGTTGTCCATGGCGGACATCCGCGCGCCCTGCTCAGAAGCCGCATTTTCCAAAATAGCCCGGAAAATCTGGATAGACACATTACGCGGCAGCAGGTCTGCCAGAAGCACTTCTTCGTCCGGCTCATATTCATAAGAAACATCGGCGTCATCTGTTGCCTCACCCTCATCAGAACCGGAAATATTAGCAGGGATCAGCTGCTGCTCTGTAGGGATTTGGCTAATGACGGACTGGAATTCCGAATAGAACAGCGTGCAAACGTCAAACTCACCATCCGCAAACATTCCCAGAACTTTCTGTCCGACAATATTTGCTTCGTTAAAGCCAACATTCTTCACTTCGCGGAATGTAATCGGCTCCATCAAAATGGAAGCAAATTCCATTTTCAGAGCGTCGTAACCTTTTTTGCCAACGCAAAGTATGGAAACATCTTTGCCGTCCGCTTGCAGGGCACGCGCTTTTTCACGTGCGATACGTGCAATGGAAGAATTAAAACCGCCACAAAGGCCACGCTCAGCAGTTGCCACTACCAACAGGTGTCGTTGGTCACTGCCATTTCCAACCATCAACGCCGGTGCATTTTCCTGACCTTCCATAGCGGAGGAAATGTTCGCGAGAACTTTAGCCATACGCTCTGAATACGGCCGAGCAGCTTCCGCAGCCATTTGCGCCTTACGCAATTTGGCTGCTGCCACCATCTGCATCGCCTTTGTGATTTTCTGTGTAGCTTTCACAGAAGCAATGCGGTTTCTGAGATCCTTAAGACTTGCCATAAAATGTGTCCGTCAAGGGTTCCTGTTAGTTCAAGCCTTATGCGAAAGTCTTGGCGAAGCCTTCAATTGCAGACTTGAGACGACCGGTAATGTCATCATCAAGTGCTTGCTTTGAAGCGATATCATCAAGAATGTCTTTGTGCTCATTGCGCATTGCAGAGAGCAGACCTTGCTCGAACGGGCCAACTTGAGAAATTTCAAGATCATCAAGGAAGCCGTTAACACCAGCGTAAATCACCGCAACTTGTTCTTCCGTCTTAAGCGGAGAGAACTGTGGTTGCTTCAGCAATTCAGTCAGACGTGAACCACGGTTAAGAAGACGCTGTGTAGAAGCGTCAAGGTCTGAACCGAACTGAGCAAACGCAGCCATTTCACGATACTGGGCAAGCTCACCTTTAATAGAACCTGCAACCTGCTTCATCGCTTTAACCTGAGCAGCAGAACCCACACGGGAAACTGACAGACCCACGTTAACCGCAGGACGGATGCCCTGGAAGAAGAGGTCGGTTTCAAGGAAGATCTGACCATCAGTAATCGAGATCACGTTTGTCGGAATAAACGCAGACACGTCATTACCCTGTGTTTCAATTACAGGAAGCGCAGTCAAAGAACCTGCACCCATGTCATCGTTCAGTTTCGCTGAACGTTCCAACAGGCGAGAGTGAAGATAGAAAACGTCACCCGGATAAGCTTCACGGCCCGGAGGACGACGAAGAAGCAGCGACATCTGGCGATAAGCAACAGCCTGTTTCGAAAGGTCATCATAACCAATCAAGGCGTGCTGACCATTGTCACGGAAATATTCGCCCATCGCACAGCCAGCAAATGGCGCAAGGAACTGCATAGGAGCAGGATCGGAAGCAGTAGCAGCGATGATAATGGAATATTCAAGAGCACCGCGCTCTTCCAGAACTTTCACAAACTGGGCAACAGTAGAACGCTTCTGACCAACCGCAACATAAACACAGTAAAGCTTGTCGTTCTCACGGTTTTCATCGTGAGCAGGCTTCTGGTTCAGGAATGTGTCGAGAATGATCGCTGTTTTACCGGTTTGGCGGTCACCAATCACAAGCTCACGCTGGCCGCGGCCAACCGGGATAAGCGCATCGATTGATTTAAGGCCAGTAGACATCGGCTCATGCACAGATTTACGAGGCATAATGCCCGGCGCTTTAACATCCACACGGGCACGTTTCTTTGCCTTGATCGGACCTTTGCCGTCGATTGGATTACCAAGAGCGTCAACAACACGCCCAAGAAGCTCGGGACCAACCGGAACGTCAACAATTGAACCGGTACGTTTTACAGTGTCGCCTTCTTTAATCGCACGGTCATCACCGAACAACACAACACCGACATTGTCTGATTCAAGGTTAAGCGCCATGCCTGCAAGGCCGCCCGGGAATTCCACAAGCTCACCAGCCTGTACATTATCCAGACCGTAAACACGGGCAATGCCGTCACCGACGGAAAGAACCTGGCCAACTTCAGAGACTTCAGCCTCTTTGCCAAAATTCTTGATTTGATCTTTTAGAATTGCGGAAACTTCCGCTGCGCGAATATCCATGTTAGCCGACCTCTTTGAGCGCGAGCTTTAGTGAAGAAAGACGGGTCTTGAGAGATGTATCAATCTGCTTTGATCCGACTTTCACGATCATTCCGCCGAGGATCGACGGGTCTACGGTTGCGTTGATTGCAACCTCTTTTCCAACCACGCTCTTCAGCGCAGCTTTCAAATCTTTTGTTTGTGCAGCGGTAAGTGCCTTGGCAACAGTTACATCTGCGGTTGTTTCACCTTTGTGATCAGCAACCAGCTTGCGATATGCTGACAACATGTCCTGCATGGCGAACAAACGACGGTTCCCTGCAACAACCCTGATAAAGTTGCCAACAAGTCCGGTAATTTTGGCTTTTGTCAGAAGCGCATCGATGGCTTTTGACTGATCATCAGATGAAAACACAGGAGAAACGACCAGACGCTTCAGGTCTTCACTGCCGTTCAACAGGTCATCAAACCGCTTCAGGTCTTTCTCCACCACCGGGATTTTTTTCTCGGACAGGGCGAGATCAAACAATGCTGACGCATATCTCGCAGTCACTCCGGAAGGTATCGATTCGGAATTTGACACGTATGGTATCTTTTCTGCCAGAACTTCAGGGAACCAACAGCATATTTAAAGCCGCCAAATTCACTGAAAAAATTGAACTTTTTTGCTACGTTAATCCGTCATGCGAAAACCCCGCGCTGACGAAATCGAGCCTCCCCTAGCACACGCTTTTCAGACTCGCAAGTTGGCTCGGGAAAATAAGATGGATTCCTTTGTCGCATTAGACGAAGTGTGGAGAAGATACGCACAATTTTAGCTGTTTCGAGCCAAATTTCTAGAATATTCGGAACATCATGCCCAACAGCGCTGTTCCAATCCCAAGTTCAAACACCATTCCGGCAATATTATAGGGCGTGAAACCGCGATCTACGACCATGGAAAGAGCCCTACCCACCCCTGTTAGTAGCCAGGCAGCACCCAGCATCAGGGCAACAAAATCAAGAGGTTGGGGCATTAGCAAAACGGTCAAACCGAGACTTGTGTAAAATCCGGCCAATGTGCCACGCGGTTCACCAACGCCAAAGGGATAACGCATACGGCTCTCAAGACGCAGAATGCGAAGCGCCAGTTTTGGTAAAAACAATGCAACCAGACCCAAAACCAGTGTCAGCAGGGCAACCATATATAAAAGCCATTCAAAAGTGCTTTGCGGGGAGTAGCAATTCACCAATCCCGTTTCAAAGCACCAAAAAGTAGGAATATCCGCGTGAACCCATGCAAGAATTGCCAGAGCCACTGCCAATGCGAAACGAACCCGGATGCGTTTGCGCCAGCCCCCGTCAAATACCATCTGCAATACCCGTCCCAGGGCGGCGAAGGTCCACCCAAGCGCCAGGACAAAATTCAATCCTGGTTGAAGTGCAATCGGTTCCTGCAGAAGGAGACAGCACAATGCGACGGCCAAAAGCGGGCCCGCGAAACTTGAACGCCCTTCACCTATCGCTTCCGGTTTGTCAGGCCTTGCACGCAAACCCATGTATGAAAGAAGCCGACCCGGAACGAGCAGGAATGCCAGGCCCAGCAACAACGTTACCAGAGGCACAAGCATGATCATGAATTCTTCGCCGGTTGTGGGGAATTGAAAGGTCAAAGGGCCCTCTGCACTTTTGACATAATAGAATCGATCTGGGCATGATTGATGGCATATTCCCCAAAAAACGGAAACCCGTTTGAAACCCATACGCAATATCGAAGATGTAAACGACGGTTTAAAGCAACTCTTAAAGCTCGACCCCAATTTGTTGGCGATTGCGAAGCAAGTTGGCGACCTTCCCCTGCGACTGCAAGAGCCGGGCTTCGCAGGCCTCGCCAGAATTGTTATTGGACAGCAGGTTTCAACCGCAAGTGCTGCTGCAATTCATGCACGCTTCGTGAAACATATCTCACCCCTAACGCCTTCAGCATTTCTCGAAGCAGGAGAACCCGCATGGATTGAAATAGGCCTCTCCCGAGCCAAACAATCAACGCTCGAAGGCTTGGCAAAGGTCCTCACATCAGGAGAGCTGGATCTGGCTCTTGTTACCCAGCTACCGGCGGAAGATGCCATTGCTCAACTGACTGCGCTCAAAGGGATTGGCCCATGGACGGCGGAGGTATACCTGCTGTTTTCTGCGGGCCATCCGGACATTTTCCCTGCCGGTGATCTGGCGCTTCAAGAAGCGATAAAAATGGCCTTTAATCTGGATACTAGACCCGATGAAAAAGAAGTGCGGAACAAGGCTGTCAAATGGTCGCCCTATAGGGGTATAGCCGCACGGCTTTTTTGGGCCTACTATAGAGACGTGAAAACGGGACGAGAGGGCGTTCCGTTATAACCGCCCGCAAACGGCATAGGACAGAAAGGAGAAAACGCTTTCAAAACATCTGTTTACAATTGTAATCACGTTGTCACATGGCATTGCCAAAAAGCTTCCTGTCCACCTTGCCGATTCGCAAAAAGGAGGGGAATGTGACGATAGCAGTATCTCCGGATGCTCATCCAACACTCGTATTAAATGCCGATTATCGGCCTTTGAGTTATTATCCACTGTCTTTATGGTCCTGGCAGGACGCAATCAAGGCGGTGTTTCTTGACCGGGTAAACATTGTCGCCAATTACGACATGGAGGTTTCAAGCCCGTCCTTTGCCATGCAATTGCCCAGCGTGGTCAGCCTTAAAAGCTACATTCGACCTTCCAAAACGCCCGCCTTCACAAGATTTAATGTCTTCCTGCGCGACAAGTTTGAATGTCAGTATTGTGGATCAAGCGAAAACGATCTGACCTTTGATCATGTCATTCCGCGTTCAAAAGGCGGCATCACTTCCTGGCAAAATGTTTGCGCTGCATGCTCGCCTTGTAACGTCCGAAAAGGCAACAAAATGCCCAAGGATGTCGGCATGATCCCGCGCCAAAAGCCTTATGTGCCTAGCGTCGAAGACCTTCATCGCAATGGCCGCCTTTTCCCGCCCAATCATTTACACGAAAGCTGGATGGATTTTCTTTATTGGGATGTGGAGCTGGAGCCGTAAGAAAGCAGCACTAAGGGCTTGTCAGCGACCGTATTCGCTGGATGGAATTCAATACATGAACAAGCGTGAACAATAGAAAATCGGCAGGACCAAATAAGAAGGTAATTGGCAAACACGGCAGCTCGTACCAGAACCTGATATTCTCGGCACGGGATTTCTTGCAAATCTAGGCAGCCACAAAAAGATCGAAAGCCAAAAAAAGCACCCATCCTGCCATCAAGGCTTGCGGGTTTGAGAACAGCGCCGTGATCTCAGCAAATGATCCAAATCCGCCACTACCTGCTGGCAGGAAAACCAACATTGCAACATAGGCAATCGCCAGAATTACCGGGATCAATCAACTTGCGATCCAGTTAGACCAGACCGGCGCCCATGGAGTTGTTAGCAATATCATCCACGCCAGCATCTAAAGACCGCCTACGAACGAAAAAATTGCTCATAGTTCACTGGAAGCCTCACTATTTCCAATATTTTAAAACAATTTATTGCAAACTACTTGCATTTGCAATCATCATGCAATAAATATGCCGTATGGAAAATCTACACACCACAAATGCGCTTCGGTTGCTGCAGTCAGCGGACGAGTTCAAAGCGAACCTTTCAGGCGAGTTCTCAGCCATTCACGGGATTTCTGTGAATGAGTATTTCCTGTTGCTTCATTTGCAGAAAGCGCCCCGCAACCGGCTTCCCCGCGTGGAACTTGCCAAGCGCATGCATATCAGCGCTTCGACCATCACCCGCATGACAGCGCCCATGGAAAAGATTGGCCTGGTCGACCGGGAAGTTGATGATCGCGACGCCAGACTTGCCTTTGTCGTGTTAACCGCAACGGGCGAGGAAAAACTTGCTGAAGCGAACCAGACCTTTGCCAAACGGGCTGGTTACGCCTTCGAAGACCGATGGGATGATCAAGAGTTAAAACAGCTTTCAGAGCTGCTCCATCGCCTAATCGCAGGCTCTCCAGCCAGTCTTACCTAGGCGCAAATTCGCAAAAAAGTGATTCAGCTAAAGTTGAAGCAATCAAATCACTGCAATCAGCAACGCTGGCTAAGAACTCTCAATCAGGAAGCAGATTTGGAAGCCTCTTGATCTCTATTAACCCATCGGTTGATTTTTTCTGCGAGCGCATTGGGTGAAATTGGCTTGGAGATGTAATCATCCATACCCGCATCAAAGCATTTTTCCATGTCACCCTTGATGGCATGCGCGGTCGCAGCAATGATCGGCGTATGCTTGCCTGAAGACTTTTCGATTTCACGAATAGCAGCCGTTGCTTCATGTCCGTTCATGCGGGGCATCGATACGTCCATCAGGATCAAGGATGGGTTATAATGTTTGTATAGCGCAACACCCTCTTTTCCATCATTGGCAATCTTGAATGACAGTCCCAGTTGCTTAACCACTTGCGTAAAAACAATCTGGTTGACCTCGTTATCTTCACATATCAATAGATCAATGTGATTGAATGGCTGTTTTCCGGCTTGCCCCTGATCAGCATCAGAATCGGTTGGATTATTTCTGCTAACAGCAGTTTCTCGAGACCTGATCTCAGCATCAACCAATTTGCGCGTATTCAGCGATGAACCATTGCTTGGATCCAGGTAAACAGACTCGTCTGAACCCGCAGAACACAACACATCTACAATGGTTTCAAGAAGCAGGGACGACCGCGCTGGCTTGGTGAGGTGCGCCTGAATTCCCATTGACGAAAACAGACGACCGTCTTCTGTATGATCCACCGATGTAAGCATGATCACCGGAATGGAAGCAAATTCAGCACGTGTTCGGATCACCTTAACCGCATCAGTTCCCGACATGTTCGGCATCTGATAATCCATAATTATAGCATCGATGGAAATGTCGTTCCGATAAGCCGCCTCAAGGAATGCAAAGGCCTCTGCACCAGATGCCACCGCTGCACTATCAAATTTCCAATTCGCCATCTGTTCGGCCAAAATCGAGCGATTTACCTCATTGTCGTCGACAATCAAAATCCGGCTATTGCTGATCTCCTTGGGGACATCTTTGGTTGGGGCTGCCTGTTCATGAACGTCCAGATCAATTTCAAACCAAAAAACAGAACCATATCCAACCTCGCTTTCAGCTCCGATCTTTCCACCCATCAAATCCACCAAATGAGAGCAGATTGATAACCCGAGACCAGTTCCTTCATGCTTGCGGGTTGCTGAAGTATCGACTTGGGAGAACTTTTCGAAGACCCTACCGACCATCTCTTTCGGAATTCCAATTCCAGTATCTTCAACGTTGATTCTGAGCTTGGTGAAGGAACGGCCATCTCTCTCTTCCACGTTGCCATCTACGTTCACGTAGACATGACCCTTCTCGGTAAACTTAACAGCATTACCCATCAGATTAGTCACGATCTGACGAATGCGTCCTGCATCGCCTATCAACATGTTTGGAATTTTCGGATCAATGCGCACTATGAGCTCAAGGTCCTTTTCAGCAACCTTTGTCGACACAAGAGTGGCAACATCCTCGATTGCCTCTCTTACATCAAAGGGCGACGGGTCCAATTGCATCTGCCCTGCATCCAGCTTGGAGAAGTCAAGTATATCGTTGATGATTGTCAGAAGAGACGCGCCAGACTTTACAATCACATCGGCAAACATGGCTTGCTTGGGCGTCAAGTCGGAGTCAGCTAACAATTCGGCCATCCCCATAACGCCGTTCATTGGCGTCCTGATTTCATGACTCATATTTGCGAGAAACTCAGATTTCGCGTTTTCAGCAGCTTCGGCAATTTTCCGGGCTTTTTCCAGTTCGCTTTCTCTGTCAACCAATTCAGTGATATCGGAAAACGTGCCGATCAGATACTCATTGCCATCGTCCAGAACCAATTTTGTCTTTCGGGTTAAAATCCAGCTCTTGGAACCATCGAAGGATGTAAACTGCTCCCTGGAAACTTGCATTTCTTCAGTCGCGAAAACACTTCTATCATTGTGTAGATAGACATCAACATCCTCGCTTGGGAACAATTCAACATCGGTTTTGCCAATGACGTCTTTTTCTTCGCAGCCGCATATCTCAAGCCATGGCTTATTAACCAGAATCAGCCGTAACTCTCGGTCTTTCACAAAAACCGGATTGGGAAGTTTATCTATAAGCTTTTGATAAAGCTCAAGCTCATGTTGCTGCCATAAATTCATTGTCACTCTTCCCAGCCAGAGTCGTGTTGACGTGATATATTTTTGCAAAACCTTGATTAGCAAAATTCGGTCTTCTTGAGGGTTTGGACCCGACGATTTGCCATGCCTATTTGAGGTCTTGCCTGCAAGACCCCACACTTGATCGATATGGTTTCTAAATCGTAAATCAATTCAAGATTTCTCGGGGGAAATCTTGAAAGAGCTGCTGAGAGTAAACCTCTAAAAGTTTTTTGACGGCTTAGTCCAAAAATCCGGATTGCAGGATCAGCGATGCCGTTGCAGGGCTGCAGGCCATTGGCAAATCATAGACGGTCGCAAGCCGTGCCAGAGCTTTTACATCCACATCGTGGGGATGCGGCGACAACGGATCGGTAAAAAAGATCAGAAGATCAATTTCGCCTGTCGCAATCAATGCGCCTATTTGCTGGTCGCCACCAAGCGGTCCGCTTTTCATCAAAGTAATGTCAAAACTCGGGCAGGCTTCCTTGATGATACCACCGGTGGTGCCAGTGCAGAAGAACTGGTGACCGTTGAGCTTTTCCTCGTTTTTCTTTACCCATTCTGAGAGTTCGGTTTTCTTGTCATCATGCGCAATAAGAGCGATTCTCTTAGGCATCCTGTCACCTTTTCTTACCAGGAATTGTATGCGGTTAGTGTTTAATGGATACTGGACAAATTGTCAGCTACCTTCGATGGTTGCGCGCTTAAGCGCCTTTGCGTCGGCACAAAAAAGCCGACCTGAAATCTCAGGTCGGCGATTAAAAAACTCAACCGTGATTACTTCTTCGTAATCAGCACGCGATGCGGGAACGGAATTTCTATTTTCTGTTTGTCAAATTCCTGTTTCACCAGTTGCGGCAGAGAATACCGCAGATCAAAATAATGCTCGCCCTTGCAAAATGGTCTCGCAATCAGATTGACCGAGGATTCTGCCAATGCATTCACTTCAATAAATGCACCAGGCTCCTTCAGCACCAGCTCGTGCGCATCAAAAACCTTCTGAATGGCCTTTTTGGCTTTGTTGATATCCGCGCTATAGGCAATACCAAAAGTCAAATCCACACCACGCTCTTCATAATGACTGTGATTGATGATTTTCGTGCCCCACAGCTCACTGTTTGGAACAATAATATGTTGCTGATCAAATGTGCTGAGATCAGTCGTGAACAAGGTGATGCTCTCAACCTTGCCGAACACCCCTGCACCATCAATGAAGTCTCCCACTTTGAATGGGCGGAAGAGTAACAACATGACGCCCGCTGCGAGGTTGGACAATGTTCCCTGAAGCGCCAGGCCAACTGCGAGGCCAGCTGCACCAATGAGCGCAACGAGAGAAGTCGTGGTAATCCCGAACCGCTCCAGTACCATGATACCTGCAAATGCCAGAATGGCATATCGTGCAAGGGAACCCAAAAACTCGAATAATGTATCATCCAGACTCGCGTTTGAATTCGCCACTTTCGTGATCATGCGCTTCACTAGGCCCGCCACCCAGTACGCGACTATGATAATGAGGATTGCATACAAGACGTTCATCGCATTATCGACAAACCATGTGTAGCCAGCGCCTGCCTGCTCAATTACTTCACTTTCCATAGGAATGCCCCTCTATAAAAATTTACGTAACGTAAACTTTATAAGAGACCCGGCAACAAATGTCCAGTTTCAGTGCTGATGGGCTTTATCTGCGAAAGGCGGTGACAAGCGCCACTGCAGCCAGGACCAGGCTCGCGAACGCATTCCAGCCTGCAAACGACAGGCCCAGCACCCGAAGTGCCGCTTCATTGCACGAAGGCGGAACGGATTGCTCCAATTGTTGAAGAAAATTTCCCGTGTCACTCGAAATGCCGCCATCAACCGCACCACAATCTCCTGGTCCTTCCCAAAAACCCCACTCAACACCGGAATGGTGAACGCCAAGCACCGTCGAATAGACAAGAACAAGGCCTGAAATGAGCAACAATCCGCGTGAGGCAAATGCCGGCCCCTTCATCAGGAGCGAAATAACTGCAAGCGCGGCAATCGGAATGCCCAAATACCATGGCTCACGTTGCTGCAGGCAAAGCTTGCATGGCTGGTAACCCCCAATATGTTCAAACGCCAAAGCGGAGAGAATGACTGCACACATCCCGGCAAGAACCAACATATAGGCTTTATTATGCGAGGACGGAATGGGCGTGTTTATATTCATGGCTTCAAAACAGGAATTTGACCGAGACGAAGCCACCAATAAGCAGGATCATCCCGAGTGTAAACATGAGACCGAGGCGTTTTTCAATGAACTCCCGCACGGGCTCTCCAAACCAGTACAGCAATGCTGAAACAAGGAAAAAACGCAACCCCCGCCCGATCACACTGACGATTGCAAACGTAATCAGGTTAAGACCCGTTGCGCCTGAAAAAATAGTCAGAACCTTGTATGGAAAGGGCGTGATCGCTGCAAACAAAACGCCCCACCCACCCCAAGTGTTGTACCATTCGCTCACCTGATCAAACGAATCTTCTTTTCCATAAAAAGCAAGAACCGGCTTACCAATCGCTTCATAGAGAAAGGCACCAATGAAATATCCCAGAAAGGCACCAAGCACCGAAGCGATTGTGCAAAGAGTGGCATAGAAAATCCATTTGTGACGTTTCGCAAGCACCATGGGAATGAGCAGAACATCGGGAGGAATAGGGAACACGGAGCTTTCGATAAACGAGACACCCGACAATGCCCAGGTCGCCCGCTTGTGCCTTGCCAGTTCAAAAACCCAGTCATAGAGTCTGCGGATCATGATGTTCTCCGTTCGCACTTTCGACTGTTTGGCGTGTTCGCGTTGAGTAGTAAAGAAAATTGTCTGCGCTCAGGCGCAAAATTCTATTGACCCGCAATCCGCGACGACTATAGTCGCGCCAGTTCCTCCGGGTTCGCATCAACTGCCTAGAATAGCTGCGACCCGTGACCCGATCGGGCCCCTCTGGCGGAATTGGTAGACGCGCGGGATTCAAAATCCCGTTTCTTCGGAAGTGCCGGTTCGATTCCGGCGGGGGGCACCATTTATCTTTATAAGATATTGTTTTTATTGAATTTTTAAGGCTACTTTAAACTTAAACCACCTTCTATTACACCTCAAGATTTGCGCTAAAATAGCTGTGTATGAATTGGTTTGTGCACCATAAGTACGCCGACTTTATCCGGACAAAACCAACTACTTGAGCTCCGTTTGTTTGCAATCCATCAAATGATCCAGAATGATGCACTATGGCAAACTTGCTAACACTAGGAATTCTGACTAGCCTTGGGGAGCTTAGGCAAAATAGTCGAAACCTGAGTATCGCGATGCTCCAAAATTAGGAGTATGGCGATGAGCTTACTATCAAAGAAACAGGTGTTGAAATTGATCCCTGTCAGTACTGCAACTCTTCAACGTTGGGAACATGCTGGTGTCTTTCCCAAACGATTTCATATCGGTGGAAACGGTGCTTGGCAAAAAGCCTTCTGGAAAGAGGATGAAGTGCTGCAGTGGATTGAGGAAAACGCTGCTGCGAGGTAACTCGTGACTACTCCGGTGACGGAGTTAAAGGGGCGGTCTCAGGATCGCCTCTTGTTGTGTGATTTCAACAATGACGGCTTTCGCCAGATCAAGTACTCCCAGAGGTCGAATTCAATTCATCCTAAATATCCAGTATGTGGGATGCATCCGCTGGACGCTCGCAACAACTTAATCTTTGAGAGTGAAAGTAGGGCTTGAATGAAGTGTCATAGCCAGATCAATTAAGCCGCCCAACCTGCAGAGACTTGGGATCGCTGGTGGCATGGTGAATTCTTGCGTTCAATCGATTGTGTTTTCACCCGAGATTACATGGTCCACAGCTAAATATTTGATAAGGTCTTTGAAACATCAAGTCACCAGCATACGCCAAAATAACCCACCAAAGTGATTTTAGGCCAATGCCAGTGACAATGCCCAAGTTGCAAATGCTATTATTGTTCCAAAAAAAATCCAAGAAATGGGTGATGGCGATAGATATTTGGTTAGCCGAAGGTTGATGTCATACATCGAAATTGTAGAGAGTGCGAATGAAAGCGACAAAACAATTACGCTGGGCTCCGGAAACAGCGTACTTAAGCAAATGATGAAAAAGCCGAATAGCCCTGCATTCCTTTCAATCCATGTTGTGTTTTCTTGGCCCTGCCAATAGCTTTGATAGATCATCGGAATGAAAATTGAACAAATGAAAAACGCGACAGATAGTACGCTAAGTTTATCAAGTATAGACAGAAAAAGGGTCAGCGATACGATTTGGGTCGCATACGGAAGCACAAGGAAAACGAGATGATCAATGGGCACATTTAGCCCTATATTCCCAAGACGATAAACTCGTTGTTCGATGATATAATCCACTTCAAAAAACATGACTTCTAGGAGAATAAATAAAAAAATTATTAAAATAATTATTGTGTTGACGTTTTGATTTAATACGAAAATAGATAATATTGATGCAATATTTGCAATTATTCCAAAATTCGAGTGTGTTGGTAAATGAGGTAATTCCAAACCTTCTGCTTCAATTATCCTAATTCCTATAAAGTGCATATATCCCATTGGGAAAATTGTAAGGAACAATAAAAATATGTTCTCTGACCAATAAAAAGCAAACAGGAAAAAACTGGCGACTCCGGCTGTTAATATAACTGCAAAACGATAATTTATAGCAATGCTCAGCTGCGGAACTATAAAATTCCACATTTGAACTAATGCAGCATAGGTTAAGGCATTGAAAATGCCCCATTCACCGCCGAAATCTACAATGTAGAAAATTACCAACAGATATAAGTAATGATAGTAAAAATGTATCAAATTGTGAGCACGCATGCTCCAGGGAACAGGGTGCTTTAGAGCACCCCTCCTATTTTCCTTTAAGACTTCCAATTGAACAATCCTGACAAGAACGACCCTTTAGAACTCTTGCTACTGACCTTGCAGATTTCTCCGGATGGTGCGTGAACCACCGATGACTTAAACTTGTCGCCTGTGTCGGTCTCAACCTGTCGGCTTGTCATTCTGTGCCCCGGATAATTGGCATCAATTGCGGGAACACTTGTGTAGGTCTCTCCTCCAGATGTATACCAAACTTTATTATTTGATGTTGGTGGCAGCGCAGAGCCTCCACCTCCTCCACAACAAGACATAGCTTTCTCCTTTCTGTCTTTTAGAAACACAATCAAATTACTGAGAGATTGAATTGTCATTGTTTGCGCTAGTAGAGATAAAGCTACT
>JASJDO010000067.1 GCA_030065115.1 Rhizobiaceae bacterium
GCGTTCTTCCGGTATGAAGGCAGCACCCAGTTTCCTGCGCGGATTGATACCCTTCTTGCCAATCATCTGGCCGTTGATCTGGACATTTGTGCTGTGTTCAGCAAGCCTTTCACCGCATATTGCTTCGAAAAGCTCGGATTGACCGTTCCCGGCAATGCCCGCAATGCCGATAACCTCGCCAGCATGGACGGACAAACACACATTCTTGAGCGGAACTGAGAATTGCGTTTCTGCAGAAACCGACAGACCTTCAACGCTCAATATCGTTTTCCCTAAGGAACTTTCAGTGGAAGTCCGCTCCACGTCTTTGACCTGGTTGCCAACCATCATATTTGCAAGAGAAGCAGCTGTCTCTTGTCGGGGATCGCATATCGCGATGACTTCGCCAAATCTGAGAATAGTTGCCCGATCACAATGTTTCCGAACTTCTTCCAATCGGTGCGAGATGAAGAGGATTGACCGACCTTCATCTTTTAGCTGATTGAGTGTCTTGAACAGATTTTCAGCTTCCTGGGGCGTAAGTACGGATGTCGGTTCGTCTAGAATAAGCAAGTCCGGTTCCTGCAAAAGACAACGAACAATTTCAACACGTTGTCGTTCGCCAACGGACAGATCGCCCACAATAGCATCTGGATTGAGAGGAAGCCCATATTTGCTGGAATATTCGCTGGCTCGTTTAGCAACCTCAGAAACCGAATGATCGCCCGCCAGTGAAAGCGCTATGTTTTCAGCAACACTCAAGGCTTCGAACAGGGAAAAATGCTGGAATACCATACCGATACCCAAAGCGCGCGCATGGCCTGGCGAAGTAATTTCAACCAATTCACCTTTTAACCGGATAGAACCGCTCGTTGGCTGAAGCGCGCCATAAAGCATTTTAACAAGTGTAGATTTGCCCGCGCCATTCTCGCCCAAAAGCGCGTGAATTTCGCCTGGTTTTATGTCAAAATCGATTTTGTGATTAGCGGTGAAATCGCCAAACTTCTTGGTTATGCCATGAACCGACAACATGACATTTTCTGAAGCGTTGGAAGTTACAGAACTACTCGATCCCATGCATTGTCATAAATACCGAAAAGCAGTTTTAATCCAGCACTTTGGCTCACCTTCCAAAGAATTTTTGTCGCGGCATTTAGTGTTAAGCCCTATTACGCTACCTCAACTTCCAGCACTCCGGGAATGGCTTTGATCGCACTCTGAACCTTTGAAGAGACCTGATAGCGATCCGGGAGTTGTAATTCGATCTCACGTTGACCATTGTTTTGAATAACGATCAGCGATACCCGACCATTGCCACGTTTGCTTAACAAGCCAGGCAGGTGTTGCAGAGGTTCCTCGTCGCGCATGAAAATGGTCATGTCACGTTCTTCACGTGACGCTGCTTTCTCCAGTGGTTCGACACTATTGATCCTGACACTGACCGCATCATCCCGCATGTCTGCGCCAACCTGCAAAATCACAGACTGCCCTGCAACGAGATCATCGCGAAAGCGGTTCAGCCCTTCTTCAAAAATTACGGCTTCATACTGACCGGAAGGGTCAGATATCAGAACGATACCCATTGCCTTGCCCTGGCGTGTTTTCCGTTCCTGCCTTGACGTAATTGTACCCGCGAGCCGTCCTGCTGTCGCACCATTTTTCACTGAATGCTCGAAATCCGCAAATTGTTGAATACGCATTTTCTCCAGAATTTGCTTATATTCATCAAGGGGATGTGCGCTCAAATAAAATCCGACAGCCTGGAATTCACGATTTAATGTCTCTCCAGCACTCCACGCTTCACACAGCGGCAAGTCAATCTTTTGCTCTTCGCCACTCATAGCGGCACCAAACATGTCGTTCTGACCACTTTCACGGTCTTGTGCGGTGCGGCTTGCATGGGCAACCAGACGTTCAAGGCCGGCTAACATACGCTCGCGGGGATAGGAGAAACAATCAAAGGCACCCGCACAAATCAGGTTTTCTAGCGTTCGTTTATTGACCTGTTTGATATCTATCCGGGAGAAGAAATCTTCAATGGATACATATTCACCATTTTCTTCTCGTTCACGGACAATCTGCTCAACCGCGCCTTCTCCAACGCCCTTGATGGCTGCCAGTGCGTAGTAGATTTTGCCATCTTTTACGCTGAAGCCGACCCTAGACGTCTGGACAGAAGGCGGAACAACCGGAATATCCTGGCTGCGGGCCTCCTGATAGAAAACGCCAAGCTTGTCGGTGTTACCCAAATCAAGCTGCATTGAGCCAGCGAGAAACTCGACCGGATAGTTGGCCTTGAGGTAGGCAGTTTGATAGGAAACCAGCGCGTACGCGGCGGCATGGGACTTGTTAAAGCCATAATTGGCAAATTTCGCCAATAGATCAAAGATCATATTCGCTTCGCCCTTGGCGAGATCGCGTTCTACGGCACCATCAACAAACCGCACTCTTTGCGCTTCCATTTCTGAGGCAATCTTCTTACCCATGGCACGACGGAGAAGATCAGCCTCACCCAGTGAGTATCCCGAGAGGATCTGCGCTATCTGCATCACCTGTTCCTGATAGATAATCACCCCATAGGTTTCCTTGAGAACGGGCTCAATTTTCGGATGATAATAATCGGGATATTCTTCACCATGTTTCCGGGCATTATAGGTCGGAATATTATCCATGGGCCCCGGACGATAAAGCGCCACAAGCGCGATGATATCTGTGAAACGGTCTGGCCGCATGCCCACCAGTGCTTTGCGCATGCCCTGACTCTCCAACTGGAAAACCCCAACGGTCTCACCGCGCGTGAGCATGTCAAACGTCTTTTCATCATCGAGCGGAATATGCGCAAGATCGATTTCAATGCCGCGCTGAGCAATGAACCCAACCGATTTTTCCAAAACAGTGAGGGTTTTCAGGCCCAGAAAGTCAAATTTGACGAGGCCGGCCTGCTCCACCCATTTCATGTTGTACTGGGTAACAGGCATATCCGATCGCGGATCACGGTATAGGGGAACCAGCTTATCTAATTCCCTGTCCCCGATAACGATGCCTGCGGCATGGGTAGAGGCGTGACGGAACAAACCTTCCAGTTTTTTCGAAATATCGAACAGCTGGGAAACTATCTCTTCCTCTTTCGCCGCTTCCTGCAGTCGGGGTTCTCCATCAATCGCCTCAATCAGCGTTGTCGGATTAGCCGGATTGTTGGGCACCATTTTACAGAGCTTGTCGACTTGGCCATAAGGCATTTGCAAAACCCGCCCTACGTCGCGCAAGACGGCCCTCGCCTGAAGCGATCCGAATGTGATGATTTGCGCTACCTGATCAGCGCCGTATTTCTCTTGCACATAACGGATAACCTCTTCCCGCCGCTCCTGACAGAAATCAATGTCAAAGTCCGGCATGGAAATCCGGTCTGGATTGAGGAACCGCTCGAACAGCAGAGAAAACTGCATAGGATCGATATCGGTAATCGTAAGTGCCCAGGCAACCAAAGACCCCGCACCTGAACCACGGCCCGGTCCCACTGGAATACCTTGCTCTTTTGACCATTTGATGAAGTCCGCAACAATCAGGAAATAGCCCGGATATTGCATCTGCTCAATGACATTGAGCTCAAACTCCAGCCGCTTGTCGTAGTCTTCCCGGGTATGCCCCTCCGCAAGCGGGTACTTTTCAAGACGATCCTTCAAACCGTTTCGTGCCTGGCGCTTCAACTCATCTGATTCTGCCTGTACCGCTTCTTCTTTTGACGCTCCCTCGGCACCTTCTGTGAAGATCGGCAAAATGGGAGCGCGTGTCACCTCACGATAACTGCATCTTTTTGATATTTCAATTGTATTATCAATTGCTTCTGGCAAGTCCTTAAACAATTTTATCATTTCTGATTTGGACTTGAAATAGTGCTCCTCTGTCAATCTTTTGCGGTCTTCGACAGCAACAACAGTACTCTCTTCAATGCAAACAAGCGCATCATGCGCTTCAAAATCATCACGCGTGGCGAAAAAGGGTTGATTGGTTGCAACAAGCGGCAAATCGGCCTCATAAGCCATGGGAACAAGCAAACGTTCAACCTGGCGGTCGCGCGCGTCATGCCGTTGCAATTCTACATAAAGCCGATCCCCAAAGGTTTTCTTTAGCTCAGCCAATCTGGAATAAACATCCTCTTTGCGGTTTTCAAGTCCAAGGGCATAGAGCGGCCCGTCTCTCCCGCCTGTAAGGCAAATGACCCCTTCACTATGGGATAATACATCCTCCATGGTGACATGTGGCAAATCACCTGCGTCACTTTGCAAATGAGCACGGCTGATCAACACACGGATATTACCAAAACCCGTTTCGTTTGAGGCCAAAAGCACTAGAAAAGGATATTCAACCAGCCCGGAACGTGGTTTGTGGTGTTTGCCATCGCAAAAATCGACAGCGACCTTTGCGCCCATAATGGGTTGAAGCCCCTCTTTTACAGCCTTTTCAGAAAATTCCAGTGCTCCAAACAGATTGTTGCGGTCTGTTACTGCAAGCGCTGGCTGATTGTCTGCAACCGCAAGTTCAAGCAGCTGTTTTAGGGGAAGCGCACCTTCCAAAAGCGAGTAAGCGGAATGTGCGTGCAGGTGAACAAATGATTGGGAAGAACTTTCACCATCAGAGCCGCCCTCTCCGATATTCGATTCCAAAGCCGCATGAAGTTCCTGGGCCTTTTTCGATGAAGCCATAATCCAACAATCCATCCACTACAGGTAAGAGATTCCTGGGAATTATCATTCACCAAGCAAGGCACTCCCACAAGCCTTTGGGTAACAGCTTCTTTGGATAAACACATATACAAGCTTGAATTAGACGGTTACCTGAACAATTTCACCCCACATGAACAAAGTGGTAAGAAACAGGCTAATGGTTGCGAGCGAAGCAAGGTCTCTAACTGATACGTACATGGTAACCCCTGATTATGATTATACCGTTTATGTATCTTGTTTGTTCCATATATGTTCTCATTTGTCAAATAAAAAGCGAACAGTTTGACTCAAAGTTTCAGATCACTGATTTTACCACCATCCAAAGTGACTGCCCGATCCATTTTTCCGGCCAATTCATGATTGTGTGTCGCGATCAGTGCTGACAGGCCGGATTTGCGGACAAGTTCATAAAGCATCCCAAATACATGGTCAGATGTCTCCGGGTCGAGATTTCCTGTTGGTTCATCAGCAAGGAGCAAACTGGGCGCATTTGCAACCGCCCGCGCAATCGCTACACGTTGCTGTTCGCCGCCTGAGAGTTCTGATGGACGATGGTCAGCACGATGATCAAGCCGCATATACGTTAGGAGTTCCAAAGCTCGGGTCTTGGCAACCGTTTTGGGAACGCCAGCCACCATTTGCGGGACCATCAGGTTCTCGGCGGCAGAAAACTCCGGCAAGAGATGATGAAACTGATACACAAACCCAATTGATGATCTGCGCAACGCGGTACGATCAGAATCTTTCATTTCTCGCGTAGGTTTGGAATTTATGTGTACATCCCCCCCACTGGGGCGTTCCAACAATCCGGCAGAATGCAAAAGGGTGGATTTTCCTGTACCTGAAGGCGCCACAAGGGCAACCATTTCGCCCGCACAGATCTGAAGGTTCGCACCCTTCAACACGGTTAGGAAGTGACCACCCTCCCCGTATGTTCGTTCCAGATCGGTGATATTCAGGACGATTGATTTGCTACTCATACCGCAGAGCCTCTACCGGATCGAGGCTTGCAGCGCGCCAGGCAGGAAATAGCGTGGCAAGAAACGACAATATCAACGCCATCACAACAATGGAGATGGTTTCACCCGCATCCATCTGTGCCGGAATATCACTCAGGAAACGAACGGTTGGATCCCACGGATTACTGCCGGTTACCCAGGTAACGAAATCCTGTATCGCCTTGATGTTCTGCGTAAAGACTACGCCAAGAATAAACCCGAATATCGTTCCAACAATGCCGATTGCAGAGCCGGTAATCATGAAGATGCGCATAATGGCCGCCCGTGACGTTCCCATGGTCCGCAAAATGGCAATGTCGTGAGACTTGTCTTTTACCAGCATAATGAGGCCGGAAATGATGTTGAGCGCGGCAACCAGTATTATCAAGGTAAGGATCATGAACATGACATTCCGCTCAACATCCAAAGCAGAGGTCAGTTGCGCATTCCGCGATCTCCAGTCGGAAAGATACAACAACCGTTGAGCGGCATCTTCGATTGGTTTGCGATATTCATTCACTCCATCCGGGTCATCGACATAAATATCGATGACATCCACGCGTCCCTCTTTGTTGAAATAGAGTTGGGATTCTTCCAATGGCATGAATACGAAAGAAGAATCATATTCAGACATGCCGATATTGAAGATTGCATTGACCGGATAGGATTTCACACGTGGTGTTGTACCAAATGCTGTTACATCTCCATCTGGAGAGATTAGCGTGATGTCATCACCAAGATTGAGTCCCAAATTGTTCGCGAGACGAAACCCGATGGCGACACCCTCGCCGTCGTCAAACCCTTCCAGCGTACCGACTTCAACGCCATCCGCAATTGTCGACACCGATTTGATATCAACTTCCCGCATTCCGCGCACCAACGCGCCTCCGCCACTGCCAACATTGCCGGATACAAGTGCCTGACCTTCAACAAGTGGGATCGCCAGCTCAACACCATTTACGGTGACCAAACGATCAGAAAGCGTTGCATAATCGGTAAGCGGACCATCAATCGGATTGACAATGAGGTGGCCGTTAAGGCCCAATATTCTGTCGAGCAATTCGGTTCTGAAACCATTCATAACCGCCATCACGACAATCAGAGTTGCTACTCCAAGTGTAATGCCGAGAAAGGAAAAACCGGCGATGACCGAAACAAACGCCTCTTTGCGCCGGGAACGCAAATAACGTCCTGCCAGCATCCATTCAAATGCAGAAAAAGAACCGGATGGTTTTTGCTGTTCTGTAAAAGACGCTTCAGAAATGGTTTTTACTCACTTTATTCGGGTCAGGAAGTCGCTGGTCTCAGTTCCCGTTCTCAAACCGATTGATCGCAGCATCTGGCGACATCATTTCCCGGTTGTCATCGGCACGACATTTAATCTCAACTTCATTGTTGGCAATGCCTCTTGGCCCGATAACAATCTGCCAGGGAACACCAATCAAATCCATGGTCGCGAACTTGGCACCAGCCTGCTTGTCAGTATCATCATAAAGGATATCCCGGCCCGCTTTTGTAAGTGCGTTGTAAATGCGTTCGGCCGCCTCCGTACACTCCTCATTGTTTGGCTTCATGTTGATGATGCCAAGATCGAATGGTGCCACTGAATCAGGCCAGATAATGCCTTTGTCATCATGTGATGCTTCAATAATGGCCGCAACCAGCCTGCTTGGGCCAATGCCGTATGAGCCCATCTGCACATAGTGCTCTTTGCCATCAGGCCCCATGACTTTTGCGTTCATCGGTTCAGAGTATTTGGTTCCAAAATGGAAGATATGACCAACTTCAATGCCCCGAGCGTTCATCCGCTCAGCTTCGGGAACATCATTCCATAGCGCTTCATCATGCAGCTCATCGGTTCGCGCATATTCGCTGGTCCAGTCCTCCACAATTCCGGCAATCAGAGCATCATCATCATAGTCAACACCTTCATCGGGCACGGCCAGTTTCATAACATTTGAATGGCAAAAAACCTCGCTTTCGCCGGTGTCCGCGAGAATCAGGAATTCATGGCTCAAGTCTCCGCCAATAGGTCCGGTATCCGCACGCATGGGGATTGCTTTCACACCAAGGCGGTCAAACGTCCGTAAGTATGAAACAAACATGCGATAATAGGCTGCGCGTGAGGCATCCGCATCTATGTCGAATGAATAGGCATCCTTCATCAAAAATTCTCGGCCACGCATAACGCCAAACCTTGGGCGAACCTCATCCCGGAATTTCCATTGGATATGATACAGGTTTAACGGAAGATCTTTGTAACTCTTCACATATGACCGGAAAATATCCGAGACCATTTCCTCATTGGTGGGGCCAAAAAGCATGTCACGTTCATGGCGATCTTCGATCCGAAGCATTTCCTTGCCATAATCATCGTAGCGACCACTCTCGCGCCACAGATCAGCAGATTGAATGGTCGGCATGAGGATCTCAATAGCGCCGGCCCGGTCCTGCTCTTCACGTACAATATCCGAAATGCGGTTCAAGACTTTCAAACCAAGCGGTAACCAGGAATAAATGCCAGCAGATTGTTGCCGTATCATCCCCGCCCTCAGCATGAGACGATGAGACACGATCTCCGCTTCCTTGGGAGTTTCTTTTAGAACGGGTAGAAAATATCGGGAAAGACGCATTATCCAAGTCCAGAATCATTGCTCTGTATTAATCACTGTTAGACTCTTATTTCATTGGGGAAACAAGACCAAGCAACAAATCCTGACGAAGTTGATTTGCCCCCAATCAGACACGCGAAGCTGTCAAAAAAATGTCGCAAACCAAAAAAATTGAGATGACAGGTCCTTAAACTTGTGTTTAATTTTTAAAAACACGTTTTGGGACTAACCAAACAGCATGCTGTCTTCAGTCTTGGGAGGATGAGATCCGGGCGCATTTTTTGCAGCCGCCTTTGCAGGAAAAGGATCAGGACACGCCAACTTATTTCAAGCAAGGCTTCGGCCTTGCTTTTTTCTTTTATGGTTTAAGCCAAATTCTAAGGTTTTTCCGGAATGATCTCTGGGATGTTGGAAAAATCCCAACCAAAGTAATCACTTCCAAACCAGTAAATCGCGAATACAACACCAGCCACCACTGAATTCCAAAGCAATTTTTGACCAATTTTTGAACGCGTTGGCGCGCCTGGGTCCGTACCTTGAACAACTTTACCATCTTCCAGCTGTGAGCGGTTGCCATATGGCAAAACAATAAAAAGAGTGACCCACCAGATAACGAAATAAATGGCGAAACCAGTAAAGAATTCCATTGCCTAGACTTGCTCCAATTCCACCAAAGTACCGCAAAAATCTTTTGGATGCAGGAACAGAACCGGCTTTCCATGGGCACCGATTTTCGGCTCGCCCCCACCGAGCACTCGTGCGCCTTCCTTGATCATTTGGTCACGCGCAGCAAGGATATCGTTAACTTCGTAGCAGACATGATGAATACCGCCGGACGGATTTTTCTCTAAAAACGGTGCGATGGGAGAATCTTCTCCCAACACTTCCAGAAGCTCTATTTTTGTGTTGGGTAGTTCAACAAACACAACCTTAACGCCATGTTCCGGAAGGGATTGCGGTTCGCTTACTTTGGCGCCCAAGGTTTGCGCATAAGTTTGTACACCGGCAGCCAGGTCTGGAACAGCTATTGCAACGTGGTTCAGTCTTCCGATCATCTTCTATCCTAAACTCTGGCAACGAAAACGGTTGCCACGGGCTTTTTACCCCACTTGTTTCTGGCTTCGCTTCGCACAGCGCTTCTGATGGCCTCTCTTACGACATCCTCATCTTTGCGGCGTTTCTTCGGAATCCCTGAAAGAGCACCCAAGGCTGCCTTGTATAGAATATCATCAAAATAGGCACCCTCATTGGTGACTTCAGGCAGACCATAAATTTCAATATCCATGTCGTCAGCCATTTCACCATGTCGGTCAAGCACAACTGATATGGCAATAAAACCTACATGTGCGAGCTTCCAACGCTCGCGAACACCAACAGAGTCTTCTGTTCCGATTATCTGACCATCTTTGTATATTCGGCCAAAAGGCACCTGATCCGATATCTCCGCCAAGCCTGGTGCCAAAGTCGCAAGATCACCATTACGAACTGGCAGAACCTGCGGAATAGCACTTTCTCCGCCGAGACGCGCATGGGCATTCAAATGTGCTTCCTCGCCATGGACAGGAATAAGGATTTCCGGTTTCGTCCATTCATACATTTGTTGTAATTCGTGCTTGCGTGGATGTCCCGAGACGTGAACCAGATGCTCCCCGTCTTCGATTATCTTGATCCCCTGCTCTATCAGCTGGTTTTTAACTTCGATGATTGGTTTCTCGTTGCCCGGGATAGTACGCGAAGAAAAAATCACTGTATCTCCCGAATTCAGCCTTATGTACCGATGTTCTTCCCGGGCAATTTTTGCCAAAGCTGCACGCGACTCGCCTTGACTACCGGTCAGGATAATCACCAATTCCTTGGCAGGGATATTTTTGAAATCTATGTCTTCAACAAACTCCTGAATATCGTCAAACATGCCAATATCAGTTGCAACCTCAACCACCCTTCTGATTGAACTGCCAACAAGCATCACCTTGCGGCCGACCTTTTCCGCTGCTTGTGCGATGGACCGTATCCGGCCTACATTTGAAGAGAAGGTTGTAATCGCTACACGGCCAGACGCGTCTTTGATCAATCCTGCCAGACTGTCAGAGACAGATCGCTCGGTTGGTGAAACCCCTTCGCGCATCGCGTTGGTAGAGTCACATATGAGGGCGAGAACTCCATCTTTACCAAGACGTTTAAATGTTTCAATGTCGGTATTTCTTCCAAGCGTCGGTTCTTTGTCCAGCTTCCAATCACCAGTATGGATAATCCGCCCAAGTGGCGTATTGATTGCCAAAGCCATCGGCTCGGGAATTGAGTGCGTTACATATACGGGCTCTATGTCAAATGGACCAATGGTGAAGTTTTGTCCTGAATTGTAAATCTCCAACGGCAATGCAATTGGTTCTTCTTCGTAGCGAGCCTTCGCCTCAAGCATGCCAGCGGTAAACGCAGTGCAATAAATTGGCACATTCAATCGGGGCCATAAACTGAGCAATGCACCATAGTGATCCTCATGAGCGTGCGTAATGACGACCGCCAACAGTGAATCACCAAGGCTTTCTACATAACTGATATCTGGAAGAACCAGGTCAACACCTGGCAGATTTGGTGTTGGAAACGTGACACCGCAATCAACCATGATCCACTTGCGCTGGTTTTCCTCTCCAAACCCATAGAGGGCCAGATTCATCCCGATTTCACCAACCCCACCAAGTGGCACAAATTGTAATTGTGATTGTTTACCCAAACACTTTATCCTTCTTCGCGGGTCTACGTAAAAAACACATCCGCAGTTGAAATTTTTTCTGCTTCTCCGGCCTCTCGTTGCAAAAGCATATAGCCTTCATCATCAATAGATGCAAAACGCCCTTTTCGCACATCACCCGATGGCAACTTGACTGAAATCGGCTGTCCTATTCCAAACGCGTGATGCCGCCAGCTGTTCATAATTGCTGAAAATCCGTCACCACGGGACCACAACTGAATTGCCAAAGCAACTTCCTGAGCGACAAATGCAAAAACCTCTTTGGGAGACACATCCAACCCTTCGTCTTTCAGACTTGTGGCTTTGTGCATGGTGCCGTCTGGATAGTGGGAAACATCGATACCCATCCCGATTACCACATAGGGAACTTTTCTCAGCTGACCAGATTCAAGCAATATTCCAGCACATTTTTTTTGGTTGCAAAGAATATCATTCGGCCATTTCACTTCAAAAGAAAGCTGTCCCAGAGACGCCTTTTGGAGAGCGTTACGAGCAGCTACAGAGGCAACAAATGTCAACTGATGCAATTGTGGTAACGGCGATGGATCAAGCAACAGCAAAGAAGCGTACATATTGCCGGTTTTGCTAACCCAATCACGGCCACGACTTCCCTTTCCAGCCAGTTGCTCATCAGCCGTAAGCCACAGATTTCCCGGATCACCCTGCATAGCGAGTTCGATAAGGTCCACATTGGTGGAACCAACACTTTCGCGATGAATATGCCGGTACTGCCCGGCTTCACCTGAAAGAAACTCACCGATCAAAAGAAAGAGGCCGCCGCTACTGAAGTCATGTCCGAGAGAACACCTGCAACCAGCACATAGAATGTCACGAACAAGCCGCTGCCCATCAAAACCAAGCGCAGCTCTCCCGGCATCGGAACAAACTCATCAGCAGGCTCATCAAACCACATGATTTTGATGATGCGCAAATAATAGTAAGCTCCAACCACACTTGCCAGAACACCAATCACTGCGAGAACATAAAGGCCTGCTTCAATTGCGGCTATGAAAACAAAATATTTCGCGAAAAAGCCAGCCAACGGCGGAATGCCAGCCAATGAGAACATCAGTAATGTGAGAACAAGCGCCATCATTGGATTGCGTTTCGAAAGTCCTGCCAGATCATTGATTTCTTCGACCACGCCATCGCGCCTGCGCATTGAGATGATGCAAGCAAACGTACCGATAGTCATCACCATGTATATGAGCATGTAGAGAATCACGCCCGAGACACCTGATTGAGTGCCCGCAGACAAACCAACCAACGCATATCCCATGTGACCAATTGAAGAATATGCCATCAGGCGCTTGATGTTGTTTTGACCAATCGCTGCAAAAGCACCCAATACCATGGAGGCGATAGCAATAAACACGATGATTTGCTGCCAATCTGGCGTTACCGGTTCGAAGGCGCCAATCACCACGCGGATCAACATAGCCATGGCCGCAATTTTTGGAGCTGCCGCGAAAAACGCTGTAATGGGGCTTGGTGCACCCTCATACACATCCGGCGTCCACATGTGAAAGGGCACCGCGGAAATCTTGAACGCAATACCTGCAAGTAAGAATACCAGGCCAAAAATCAAACCGAGTGAGCGGCCTGCTCCACTCATTGCCTCTGCAATACCCGTAAAGTCAGTGTGCCCGGTAAAGCCATAAATAAGCGAAGCGCCGTAAAGCAGCATGCCCGAAGACAATGCGCCAAGAACAAAATACTTTAGCCCTGCTTCTGTCGAGCGCACAGAATCGCGATTGATCGCGGCCAAAACATAAAGAGAGAGTGATT
Organism: Rhizobiaceae bacterium; assembly: GCA_030065115.1. Lineage (GTDB taxonomy): Bacteria > Pseudomonadota > Alphaproteobacteria > Rhizobiales > Rhizobiaceae > JAALLB01. The sequence goes on from JASJDO010000067.1 coordinate 12,851, forward strand.
GTAATTCCAAGCCAAGATACAGTGTGATCAGGTTATTGGCCGATACCATGATCAGCATGCCAAGGCTCGCTGTCACCACCAACACCGGAAACTCAAAATTGATCACGCCTTCGCGTTTCATGAAGTTCACAGACATGATCAGCGCCAATGCCGAACCAATCAGCGTCAAAAGCTTCATAAACCATGCAAAATCATCAAGGATGAATGCGCCATTCATGGCCTCGCCACGCTCACCCATGAGGAACAGCCAAATCGCGGTAACGACCAATAATGCCAGCGACAACCCGGTCACCTGCGACGAAGACCGCTCTCCAGCAAATACGCCAAACATGAGCAAGAAAAGAGCGCCGACTGCGAGCCACAATTCGGGACCGAGCAGTCCGAGGTTCTGTGTTTCTACCAGGATCTGAAAGGCTTCCTGCATGACCAAATCTTCCTTAATTGCTCAGACTTGCTTGAGCGGTCTCTTTGGCTGCTTCAAGTGCTGCATTATAGTTTTGGATCAACGCATCCACTGACGCTCCTGTCGCATCAAATACCGGCATCGGATAAACACCGTAGAATATGACGAGCGCTACAAGTGGATAGATGATGACTTTTTCTCTCGTATCGAGGTCAAGAATTGTCTTCAGGCTCTCTTTTTCCAATGCGCCAAAGACCACACGACGATAGAGCCACAGAGCATAGCCCGCTGACAGGATTACACCGGTTGTTGCAAACAAAGCGACCCAGGTGTTCACCTGAAACACGCCAAGGAGCGTCAAAAATTCACCAACGAACCCGGACGTTCCAGGCAAGCCGACATTAGCCATAGTGAAAATCAAGAACACGACTGCATAATTCGGCATACGATTAACGAGACCACCATATGCAGAAATTTCGCGGGTATGCATTCGGTCATAGACAACGCCTACGCACAGGAACAAGGCGCCGGAAACAAGCCCGTGAGACAACATCTGATAAATTCCGCCCTGAATGCCATTTGCGTTCAAGGCAAACAGTCCCATGGTGACATATCCCATATGGGCCACCGATGAGTAGGCAATGAGCTTTTTGATATCTTCCTGCATCAGCGCAACCAGCGATGTGTAAATGATCGCAACGACAGACAATACAAAAACAAGTGTCTGGAAGTCGGCGCTGGCAAGCGGGAACATCGGAATGGAGAATCTAAGGAATCCGTAACCACCCATTTTCAGAAGGATCGCTGCCAGTATCACGGAACCGGCAGTAGGCGCCTCAACGTGTGCATCCGGCAACCAGGTGTGAACCGGCCACATCGGCATCTTGACCGCAAACGAAGCGAAGAATGCAAGCCACAGCCAAGTCTGCATTTGAGCCGGGAAGCTGTGAGCCAACAAAGCGGGTATGTCTGTAGTTCCGGCATCCCAATACATCGCCATCATGGCAAGAAGCATCAAGACCGAACCGATAAGCGTGTAGAGGAAAAACTTGAAACTTGCATAGACACGGCGTTTGCCTCCCCAGATCCCGATGATCAGGAACATTGGAATGAGACCCGCTTCAAAGAAGATGTAGAAGAGAATAAGATCAAGTGCGCAGAACACACCGATCATGAAAGCTTCCAGAACAAGGAACGCAATCATGTATTCCTTGACGCTATTCGTAACACTGTTCCAGCTTGCAAGAATGCAAAACGGCATCAAAAAGGTTGAAAGGATGACGAATAACATGGATATGCCATCCACACCCATGTGATAGGCCATGAATGAGCCCACCCATTCATACCGTTCAACAAACTGGAAACCCGGATTTGAGTTGTCAAAATTGATCCAGATGTAAAGTGATGAAATGAACGTCACTACCGTTGTGAACAGCGCAACAACCTTGATGTTGCGGCGCTCCACATCACCTTCGCCAGACGTCAGCATGATCAACAATGCCCCGACAAGAGGCATGAATGTGATTGTTGTAAGGATTGGCCACTCACCCATTAGCCTGCTCCTCCAAACATCGTCCAGCTAATCAAAGCTGCAATTCCGATCATCATCGCAAAGGCGTAGTGATACAGATATCCCGATTGCAATTTCACGATGCGCCCTGTGATATCCTGAACGCGTGCCGACACGCCGTCCGGCCCGAAGCCATCAATCAACCAACCGTCACCTTTTTTCCAGAAGAACCTACCAATCCACATGGAAGGACGTACGAACAGAAAGTCATAGATCTCGTCGAAATACCACTTGTTGAGCAGGAACTGGTAGAATGCAGGATGCTGTTTGGCCAATTCTTTCGGTGTATTCGGCGAGCGAATGTAGAAAATGTAGGCAATAACAAACCCGAGCGCCATTACGATAGCAGGCGACCATTTTACCCATTTTGCAACTTGAGAGTATTCAGTGAGTACATTGTTGTCTGGAGCTGCAAAAAGCGCCTCACGCCAGAACAAATTATACCAACCCTCATGATCCCCACTAACCTCGTGGCCAAGGAAAGCACCATAGAATACCACGCCAGCAAACAGAGCTCCAACTGCAAGGATATACAGGGGAACCAGCATGACATTGGGCGATTCATGCACATGACTCATGACATCTGCGGAAGCACGAGGCTTGCCATGGAACGTCAGGAAGATGAGACGCCAAGAATAGAAACTGGTGAACAAGGCCGCGATCACAAGCATCCAGAATGCTCCGCTTGCAACCGCATTCTGCCCAACATAGACGCTTTCAATGATGGCATCTTTCGAGAAAAACCCTGCAGTCCCGATATACGTTCCCGGAATACCAAGACCTGTTAGCGCTACTGTCCCGATAACCATCATCCAATAGGTTTTCGGAATGTGCTTTCTCAATCCACCCATTTTGCGCATGTCCTGCTCATCTGATACCGCGTGGATTACAGAACCCGCGCCGAGGAATAAAAGTGCCTTGAAGAACGCGTGGGTAAACAGATGGAAAACCGCAGCGCCATAAGCACCAACACCAAGTGCAGCAAACATGTATCCAAGCTGTGAACAGGTAGAATATGCAATCACACGCTTGATGTCGTTTTGTACCAGGCCAATGGTTGCTGCAAAGAAAGCAGTGACCGCACCGAAAAGCGTAACGACCGTCAGCGCCGTTGCCGAAAATTCAAACACAGGTGACATTCTGGCAACAAGGAAGACGCCAGCAGTAACCATTGTAGCAGCATGGATGAGTGCAGACACCGGTGTCGGACCTTCCATAGCATCCGGCAACCAGGTGTGGAGCAGGAATTGCGCTGACTTGCCCATTGCCCCCATGAACAACAACAAACATACAACAGTAAGTGCATCCCCTCCGTTAAGTGCGTAACCAAGGAAATTGATGACCGTCTCTTCTGATGTCGCCACGGCATCTACATTTGCAAAAATAGTTGAGAATTCGATTGTGTTGAAGAGGTAGAAAACTCCAAAAATACCAAGTGCAAAACCAAAGTCACCAACACGGTTTACGATAAACGCTTTCATGGCAGCAGAATTCGCAGACGGCTTTTTGAACCAAAAACCAATCAGCAGGTAAGACGCAAGGCCAACGCCTTCCCATCCAAAGAACATCTGCAACAGATTGTCAGATGTGACGAGCATCAACATCGCAAATGTGAAAAGCGACAGATAGGCAAAGAACCGCGGCCGATGCGGATCATGATGCATGTACCCTATCGAATACAGGTGAACCAGCGCAGATACGGTATTAACGACAACCAACATCACCACTGTTAGCGTATCAATCCTAAATGCCCAATTGACGTTCAGATCGCCGGAACTGACCCAACGTAGAACTGTTACTGTTTCTACTGGTGCTTCCGAAAAACCGACGGAAATAAAGGCAACCCACGACAGGATCGCAGAAACAAACAGCAGACCCGTTGTGATCCACTCACATCCCTTGGTGCCGAGAGATTTCGCAAAAAGGCCCGCGAGCAAAAAGCCAATTAGCGGCAGAAAGACGATCAAATGATACATGATGAACCTCGTCAGCCTTTCATCGCATTCACATCTTCAACCGCAATCGATCCTTTGTTGCGGAAGAAGACCACCAGAATAGCCAAACCAATTGCAGCTTCAGCCGCCGCAACGGTCAGGACAAATAATGCAAACACCTGTCCCATCAAATCGTTGAGATGCTGGGAAAAGGCGACAAAGTTTAGATTCACCGACAGAAGAATGATCTCGATTGACATCAAAATGATCAAAATATTTTTCCGGTTAAGGAAAATCCCGAGCATGCCGATTGAGAACAGCACTGCACTGACTGAGAGATAATGAGAGATACCGATTTCCATGATTTCTCCAGAGTGACTTTTACAGTCCCTGCCCTGGTTTCACCTTTCTCAATTCAATTGCAGTATTTGGATCACGGGCGACCTGCTCCGCGATGTTCTGCCGGCGCACACCGGGCTTGTGACGAAGCGTCAAGACGATTGCACCAACCATGGCAACCAACAGGATCATGCCAGATAACTGGAAGAAAAGGATGTAATCCGTGTAAAGAATATTTCCGAGCGCTTCGATGTTTCGTGTTTCGTTGACATCCGGAATGGGAGCAACCTGACCTGTCGTTGCACCAGGTGCAACAATCCAACTTCCCACAACCGCCAATAGTTCAATCAGAACAATGGCGCCAACAAACGCGCCAACTGGCATATATTGCAGATAGCCTTCTCGCAATTCGGCAAAATCTACATCCAGCATCATCACGACAAACAGGAAAAGCACCGCGACTGCGCCAACATAAACAACAATCAGCAAAAGCCCGAGAAATTCGGCGCCGGTCATGATGAAAAGGCCTGCAGCATTTACAAATGTGAGAATTAGAAACAGA